>NZ_CATNLY010000045.1 GCF_950100655.1 Pleomorphomonas sp. T1.2MG-36 | reverse complement strand
TCCTCGGCCACCGGCCAGTCGATGCCGAGCGCCGGATCGTTCCAGCGCAGGCCGCGATCATGCTCGGGGCTGTAGTAGTCGGTCACCTTGTAGGCGATGACGGTATTGGGTTCGAGCGTGCAGAAGCCATGCGCAAAGCCCGGCGGCACCCAGAGCTGCTGACCGTTGTCGGCGGAGAGTTCCACCTTCACATGCTGGCCGTAGGTCGGCGAGCCCCGCCGGATGTCGACGGCCACATCCAGGATCGCACCGACGAGGCAGCGGACGAGCTTGCCCTGCGCCCGCGGGTTCAACTGGAAGTGCAGGCCGCGCACCGTGCCGACCTCGGCCGACATCGACTGGTTGTCCTGAACGAAATGAACAGAACCAACGGCCGCCGTGAACAAGTCCTCGCGAAACGTCTCGACAAAATAACCACGCGCATCGCCGTGACGACGGGGAACAACAAGAAACAGACCATCTAAAGAGGAGCGTTCGAACTGCATGTTTGCTTCTGGGCTAGAGCGATTGTTGCGACAATGCATCTACCCGGTAGCAAAGGTCGTCAACGAATTTCGGCGGAGAAGCAGGCTCCAACCAGGCTGTAGGTCGATTGCGCCACGACCTCAGGCTTCCGAGCTCTGGAAGCCAAGTCTCTGGCGCGACGGCTGCCGGTCCACCGGCCGAGGCCAGCGGACCAGAGCGACGATTTCATACCCTTGGGGTAGGCCTCGGGTGCAGCGGTTCGGCGCGATGCCAGTTTTCAAGGATGCGGCCGTCGGTGTGGGTTTGCCTCGCCCAGCGGATGCCGTTCCCGATGACCTTGTGGATCATGGGGTCGTGGTAGATCGGGAAGGTTTCGTGGCCCGGGCTGAAATAGAAGATGCGGCCGCGACCGCGCTGGAAGGTGCAGCCGGACCGGAACACTTCGCCGCCGGAATACCAGGACATGAAGACGATCTCGTCGGGCTGGGGAATGTCGAAGGGCTCGCCATACATCTCCGAGGCAGCCACCTCGAAATAGGGTGGCAGGCCCTCGGCGATCGGGTGCGACGGGTTGACCACCCAGACGCGTTCGAGATCGCCCCCCGGCATCTCGCGCCAGGACAGATTGCAGTTGGTGCCCATCAGCCGCTTGAACAGCTTGGAATGATGGCCCGAGTGCAGCACCACGAGGCCCATGCCCCTTAAAATGCGCTGCTGCACGCGGTCGATCAGGCCGTCGCTGACGTCGTCGTGGGCCATGTGCCCCCACCAGAGCAGAACGTCGGTATCCTCGAGAAGGCTCTGCGGCAGCCCCTCGTCAGGATCGTCGAGCGTGCCGCGACGGATCTCGAAATCGGCATGGGCGATGCCCTTGGCGATCGCTCCGCCGATGCGGTCGGGGTAGATGTCGCTCACTGCCTTGTGGACCTGCTCGTGGCGACCCTCGTTCCAGATGGTTACCTTGATGGACATGCGTTCCTCTTTTCGTCAGAGCCTGGCCCCAAATTCTACTGGGCGGGCTCTCAGGCCGCGTTGGCGGAACGGAGAATCCGTCCGTCGGTGCTGAAGATGTGGCAAGCAGCGGGGTCGGCGGCGAGCGGCACCCGATCGCCCGGGCGGAAGGTGACGTCGCCCTCGACGCGGACGACGATCGGTTGGTCGATCGAACCGACGGTTAGGTAAGTCTCGACCCCCAGCCGCTCGACGATCGCCACCTCGGCGATGAAATGGGCCGCATCGTCGGCGACCACCTTGAGATGTTCGGGCCGCACGCCCAGCTTGGCGGCGCCATCGGGAAGCGAGGCGCCGGCATCGGCCAGCGTCAAGGCCATGCCGAGCGGGCCGGCAAGATGAACGGTGCCGGCACCGTCCCGGGTCATGGAGACGGGCAGGACGTTCATCTTCGGCGAGCCGATGAAGGTGGCGACGAATTCGTTGTCCGGCCGGTGATAGAGGTCCATCGGCGGGCCGGCCTGGGCGACGGTGCCCTGATTGAGCACGACGATCTTGTCGGCCATGGTCATCGCCTCCACCTGGTCGTGCGTCACATAGACGACGGTGGCGGACAGTTCGCGGTGCAGCCGTTGCAGCTCGGCGCGCATCTGCACGCGCAACGCGCTGTCGAGATTGGACAGCGGCTCGTCGAACAGGATCAGCGACGGCTTCTTGATGATGGCGCGGCCGATGGCAACGCGCTGGCGCTGGCCGCCGGACAGTGCGCCCGGCCGCCGGTCCAGCAGCTCGCGCAACTGCAAGATCTCGGCCACCTCCTCGACTTGGCGACGAATCTCGGCCGGCGCCACCTTCTTGAGGCTCAACGAGAAGCCGATGTTCTCGGCCACGGTCATGTGCGGATAGAGCGCGTAGGACTGGAAGACCATGGCGATGCCGCGCTTGTCGGGCGGCACGTCGTTGATGCGCGTGCCGTTGAGCACGAGGTCGCCGCTGTCGATGCCCTCGAGGCCAGCGATCATCCGGAGCAAGGTCGACTTGCCGCAGCCCGAAGGACCGACGAAGACGGCGAACTCGCCGTCGTCGACCGTCACGTCGACGCCCTTGATGACTTCCAGCGCGCCGTAGAACTTGCGGACGTTGTTGAGGTGAATCATTGGCTCGAACTCTTGTTTGGTCTCACCCCTTCACACCGCCCGAGAAGGTCTGGACGAGGAAGCGGCGCGCGAAGCCGAAGGCGACGACGGCGGGAACCAGGTAGATGAAGGCCAGCGCCGTCAGCAGGCCGTAGTCGATCTCGTTGATGCGCAGGAAGGCACGGAAGAGACCGAGCGGCAGAGTCTGCAGCTCCGGCGATGACAGCAGGATCAACGGCAGTAGAAAATCGCCCCAGGCCGACATGAAGGCGAACAGGCCGGAGGCGGCGAGACCCGGAAGGGCCAGCGGCACCAGCACCCGGCGAATGCGCTGGATCATGGTGGCACCGTCCATCAGAGCGGCTTCCTCGTAATCGCGCGGCAGACCGTCAAAGAAGGTCTTCATGATCCAGAGCGATAGCGGCAGCTGCATGGTGGCGAGCACCAGGATCAAGCCCAGATAGCCGTCGATGAAGCCGGTCCAGCGCATGATGTCGCGCGTGGCGCTGCCGAAGATGGGGCGCAGCAGGGCGCTTTCGGCGTTGTTCAGCGTCAGCAGGAACTTGTAGAGCGGCACGATCAGCGCCGTCGACGGCAGTACGCGGATCAGCAGGATGGCGTAGAGAAAGGGCAATTTCCACCAGGCACGGGTGCGCGACAGGGCATAGCCGCCGAGGCCGGACAGCACCATCACCAGGAAGGTGGCGGCCCCCACGACGAACAGCGAGTTGAACAGCCACTTGGCGCCATCTTCCTTGGTGAAGACGCGCAGATAGTTGGCAAAGGTCCAGGTTTCGGGCCAGCGCAGGAACAGCTGGGCATTGCCATCGAGCGAGGCGATCAGCAGCCAGAAGAAGGGAATGGCGCAGAAGATGGAGATCAGCGACAGCGTCGCGTAGGCCATCAGGTCGCCGCGAAGACGGTTGGCGGATTCGCCGGGGGGAGCTGCGGACATCTCAGATCTCCACCTTGGCGGCGCGAACGTAGGCAACACCGAGCACCAGCGACACGAGCAGCGCGATCACCGCCACCGCCGCGCCATAGCCGAGCTGATAGGCCGTGAACGACTGGTTGTAGATGTAGATGCTGATGAGTTCGGTGGCGCCGCCGGGGCCGCCGCGTGTCAGGGCATAGACGAGGCCGAACACGGCGATCGTCGAGACGGTCGAAATCAGCATGTAGAGAAGGATGGTCGGCATCATCAGCGGCACGGTAATGCGGCGGAACATCTGCGACGGCGTGGCGCCGTCCATGCGGGCCGCCTCGTAGATTTCCTGCGGAATGGTGCTGAGGCCGGCAGTGAGCAGGATCATCGCCGTGGCGATGCCACGCCATGTGTTGACGACGATGATCATGGTCAGGGGGAACACCTGCAACCAGTCGGCGGTCGGCAGGCCGAAGAAGGAGACGATGCGGCTCAGCGTCGCATGATCGCCGCCGGCCAGCATGGAAATCCACATGAAGCCGGCGACGACTTCAGGCGCCGCGTTGGGCAACAGGATGATCGATGAGAAAAGCGTACGGAACATGAGGCGGCGGCGCAGCGCCAGGGCCGAGACGAGGCCGAGTACGAACTGGCCGATGATCGCCGACCCCAGCACGAAGACGAAGGTGACGAACAGGGCGTTCCAGAACTTGGCGTCGTTGAAAAGACGCGTGTAGTTGCGTGAGCCGACGAAGCGGGGTGCACGCGCGGCAGCGCCGGTTAGCGCCTCGTTGGTGAAAGACAGATAGACCGAATAGATGGCCGGATAGATGACGAAGGCGAGAAGCAGCAGCAGCGACGGCAGGAGCACGATCATCAGCTGCCGTTCGGCGCGCCGTTCCTGGAGCGTTTTGGCCATGGGGCTCACACGAATGGATCGAAGACCATGGGGACGCGAGGCAGGCCCCGCGTCCCCTGTTCATCGGTGGCGGCGGATCACTTCACCGCTT
The DNA here is from genome assembly GCF_950100655.1 of Pleomorphomonas sp. T1.2MG-36. Lineage (NCBI taxonomy): Bacteria > Pseudomonadati > Pseudomonadota > Alphaproteobacteria > Hyphomicrobiales > Pleomorphomonadaceae > Pleomorphomonas > Pleomorphomonas sp. T1.2MG-36. Next base: position 367,001 of record NZ_CATNLY010000045.1, on the reverse strand, counting down.
CGTCGCCGAGCGTTTCCTTGACATAGTCGACGAGGATCTTCTGCGCGCCTGCGGCATCGACTTCCTTGCGCAGCAAGGCATCGGTGGCGCGGGCGACACCCTCGGCCACGGCGCCGAAGCCGGCTGCCTGTTTCAGGAAAGTGCCGTTTTCAGCGGCGGCATGGATCGGCACGAGTTCCGTGAGCTTCTGGAACTCGGGATTGCTGGCGGCGTCCTTGCTGGCGGGAATGTTGCCGATGCGGGCGGCATAGGACACCTGCGTCTCGACGGAACCGATTTCGAGCAGTGCCTTCTTGGCGAGTTCGACGTTGGCCGAGTCGGCATTGACTGCCCAGGGTGCGGCGAGGTTGGCGAGCACGAACTGGCCGCCTGACTGGCCGGGAACCGTCCAGGTGCCGACCACCTTGGTCACATCGGGAATTGGGTTCTTGCTCTCGCGCCCCCAGTCGAAGATGTAGCACCAGGACCCACACGTAGTGGCAACCAGCTTGCCGGCCGGGAACTGCTCGTACTTGGGGATCACCCAGGGCTCCGGCCCGAGCAGCGGCTGCACCGGCATCAGATCCTTGTCGATCAGCGTCTTATAGACGTTGAAGACATCCTTGACGCCCTCGCCATTGAGGTCGAGCTTGCCGTCGTCGGTGACGATCTGCGGCGTCTTGGAGCCGACGATCAGATGCTGGAAGCCCTCGTCGAAGGCGCCCGACCCCCAGCTGACACCAGCCGGGAAAAGCAGTCCGTAGGCGCCGGTCTTGGCCTTGATCTCCTCGGCGCGGGCAAGGAGATCGTCCCAGGTCTTCGGCTGCTCGGTGGAAATGCCGGCCTTTTCCAGCACGTCCTTGCGATAGTAGATCTCCTGGATGCCAAGCATGTAGGGCATCACATAGGTCTCGCCATCGGGGCTGACCGCCAGCTTCTTGGCAACGTCGTAAAAGTTCTTGTAGCCCTCCCAGGCGTTGATCTCGGCAGTGATCGGCGCAAGGTAACCGGCCTCGACCATGTCGGCCACGGCAGCCGTCGACGGCATGGAGAACAGGTCGGGGCCATTGCCGGCGCCAAGCTCGGTCAGGAGCTTGGAAAGGTAGTCCTTGTCGGGAGCCGGGTATTCGACGACCTCGACCTTGACGCCGAGCTTCTTCTCGATGCGCTCGACCGTCGACTTCATCGCGTCGATACCGGCCTGGCCGTGGTTGGCCAGACGAAGCGTCTCGGCCTGCACGAACGTGGACGCGCAGCCGAGCAGGATGGCGCAAAGGCCACCAAAGACCGTCTTTTTCAACGGACAATCCTCCCATGATGGATGACCGGCGCCCTCCAGCGTCGGTCGCGAGAAGTGTACACGTTTTCGCAACATCGACAAGTAACCCTATCCTTTCGTCTGATACACCTCACAAACTACTGAAAAATCCCGATAAAATTCGACTTGTCAGGAAAAATGCGTCCGTGTACACGTTTGCACAACAGGGGGCGAGGATGTCACAAATGGTCACGCGGTTGAGGCTGGGAGTGATCGGCGCAGGCTTGAAGGCGACCGAATACGCGGCAAGCTGGGCGGCGATGCCGGGCGTGGAGTTCGTGGCGCTCAGCGACACGTCGCCTGCCTCGCTCGACAGGCTGGCGGGTATTTGCGCGGCCAATGGCGCACCGCATCCGCGATGCTTTGCCGACTATCGGGACATGCTCGCCGCCTGCGGGAACGAGCTCGACATCGTCTACGTGTCGACGCCGCATGCCTTTCACGCCGAACAGGCGGTCGCCGTCGCCGAGCGCGGCATCGACATGTTCCTCGAAAAGCCGATGGTGACCACCGTTCCCGAGGCCGAAGCGCTGATCGCCGCGCAAAAGCGCGGCAAGGGCACCGTCGTCACCGCATTCCAGGGCGGGCTGTCGCCGCTGGTTCTCGACACGCGCCGACGGTCTCTTGCCGGCGAGTTCGGCGAGCTGATCGCCATTTCGGGCATGATCTGGGAAAGCTGGGCCAGCAACTACGCCGGCCACTGGAAGCAGAAACCCGAGATTTCCGGTGGCGGCTTCATGTTCGACACCGGCGCCCATCTGATGAACACCGTCTGCCTCCTCGCCAACTCCGATTTTGCCAGCGTCGGCGCCTACATGGACAATCGCGGCGCGCCGGTCGACATCGTCACCGCCGTTTCCGCCCGCCTCGCCAATGGCGCGCTGGCGACGCTGACGGCTGCCGGCGAAGGACCGAAGGGCTGCGCCTCGTTCATCTCGCTGTTCTTCACCAACGCCATCGTCCGCATCGACGCCTGGGGCGGCTGGCGAGAACTCGTAGTCGATGGCGTGGAGCAGCCGCGAGAAACAGCGGAGATCCTGGACAATCCGCTTAAAAGCTTTCTTGCCATCCGCGCCGGCAGCATGGAGAACACCGGCTCGGTGGAGATGGGGTTGAGATTTGCCCGGCTTTGGGATGCGATCAAGGCATCGGCACGGGCGAACGGCGTCCCGGTTCATATCGGCAAGGTCGAAGGACAGACGGAGCGATGAGCAGGAAGCGCATAACGTCGAAAGAACTTGCGGAACTCGTCGGTGTTTCGTCGGCAACCATTTCGCGGGCTTTCTCGCCGGATGCCCGCATCGGCGAGGAGACGCGCAGCCGCATCCTGGCGGCAGCGCGCAAGTACGGCTACCAGCCGAACGCCATCGCCCGTTCGCTCAACAACCAGCGCTCGCGCCTTGTCGCCGTGGTCGTCAACGCCATCGGCAATCCTTGCGAGGCGGAAGAGCAGCAATTGCTCGTTCATGCGCTGCAGGCGCGCCAACTGCTGCCGATCATCCTGTGCTGCGGTGACCATAGCGACCGATTGCAGCTGATGCGGCTCGCGGCGACCTACCAGGTCGACCATGTGGTGGTCTTTTCCGACATGGTGTCGCTGCGCGACGCCGTCGACATCTTCCCAACCACCAGACCGATCATCGTTTCCTTCGAGCCGCTGGAAAACGAGGAGGTGTCGACCATCCGCATCGACGGTTCGGCAGCGGCCGACGAGATCGTCGAGAGGTTGGTCGCCAACGGCAAGAGCCGCTTCACCTACCTCTCCGGCACCAGCTCGAGCTGGATCGACAAGCTCAGGCGCACGTGGTTCGCCGACGCGCTGACCCGGCGCGGCCTCACTTTCGTGGCGGACGCCACCGGCACCTATTCCTATGACAGCGGTTTCAAGGAAGCCATCCCGCTGGTCCACCGCTTCAAGACCGACGCCATCATCTGCGGCAACGACGTGATGGCAATCGGCGCCCGCGATGCCGTCAAGCGCGTGCTGGGCAAATCGGCGCCGGAAGACGTCGCCATCGTCGGCCAGGATGGCATCGCCATGGCCGCTTGGGACTGCCACGACCTGACCACGCTCAGCCTCGACCATGTCGCCTTCATCAATGCCGTCGTCGAGCTCATCGAACGGCACGAGGCCGGCGACGACAAGCCCGACACCATCACCTTGAACCTATCGACCCGATGGGGAGCAACGGCCTGACGCCCTTGCCTCTTCACGTCCCGCCCCAGAGGACAGTCGCCCAACCCCACCGACTGGAATTCAGACATGCGCCCCTATCGCGACCGCCAGAGAACCCTTGAGCAGCTTTCCCGCCATGTCGACACTTGGGTGGATGAGCTCGAAGCTTTCGAGCTGAAGACCCGGCGGCATCTCGGGCCCTTCATGGAGGCGGGGCCGGACGGCGCGCAGCGGCAGATAGCGCTGGGCGAGGACTGGAGCGACCGCCACGGCATCCACCGCTTCGAACTCGGCGAGCCGGTGACGCTGCCGGAAGGCCCCGTCGAGCTGCGGTTCGATTTCGGAGGCGAATCCCTGGTCCGACTCCTCGGCCTCGATGGCACGCTTCTCGATAGCTTCTCGGCCAATCCACGCCATCGCCGGTTCGACGCGCCGCGCGGCGTCGCCTTTCGCATCGTGGTGGAAGCGGCAGCTCGCACTTTGTTCGGCATCCCCAATCGCGAGCCGCGCCTCGGCATGGCCGAGGTCTATGAGTTCTATCCGGAAGTGCGCCATCTGCGCCGGCAGCTCGCGACACTGAAGGCGACGGCCGACGCCGTTGACGACAAGGAGCTCTCCCGGTCGCTGTTCGAGGCGGCCTCGATCGTCGTCTCCGGCCTGCGCCTGCCGACGGTAACCTCGGAGATCGGTCCGCGCCTCGCCGATCGCGCCTGGGCGCGCGACATCTGGGAGCGCAGCTTCGAACCGACGCTGGAGCCGGCGCCGCTCTCCAGCGAGGCCATCGCCTCGGTGGTAGAGGCCTGCCGGCGTTTTGACGACCTTATGGCCGAACTGCGCCTCGCCTATCCCAAGCAGGGCAATGTGCTGGTCAGCGGCCATGCCCACATCGACTATGCCTGGCTGTGGCCGCAACCGGAAACCGTGCGCAAGATCGTTCGCACCTTTTCGAGCGTCAACTCGCTGATGAAGCGCTATCCGGATTTCCGCTTCCTGCAGTCGTCTTCGATCTTCTATGCCCACACGGAGGAAGAAGACCCTGCCCTGTTCGAGGAAATCCGCCGCTGGGTCGCCGAAGGGCGATGGGAGCCGATCGGCGGCATGCTGATCGAATGCGACACCAACATGCCCTCGGCCGAGGCCTTCCTGCGCCAGTTCGTACTGGGGCAGAGCTATTTCCTGAAGCACTTCGGACGCCTCAGCCAAGTGGCCTGGCTGCCTGACACCTTCGGATTCACCGGCGCCATGCCGCAGATCATGCGCCATGCCGGCATCGAGGCGATGGTGACCATCAAGGTGACCTGGAACGAAACCAATCGCCTCACCGACAACCTGTTCCGCTGGCAGGGCAACGACGGCTCGCGAGTGTTCGTGCATACCTTCGACGCCTCGGCGCACGAAGGCTACAACATGACGATCTCGCCGCCTGCGCTTCTGGAGGTCTGGCGCAATCACGGTGGCAAGGATCTGTCCGACACGGTCATCGCTTCCTATGGCTGGGGCGACGGCGGCGGCGGACCGGATCCCGACCAGATCGAGTCCCTGCCTCTTCTCGACGCCATGCCGGCCATCCCCTCCGTCAGCCACGGCGCCCTTGAGCCGCATGTGCTCAATCTGGCCAAGAGCCTGGAGCACGCGGCGTTGCCGGTCTGGCGGGGTGAACTCTACCTGGAATACCACCGTGCCACGCTGACGACGCAGGCGCGCGTCAAGCAGCTCAACCGGCGCGCCGAAGCGGGCCTCGTCTCCGCCGAGGCGCTGTCGGTGCTCGATGCACTCGATGGGGGCTCGTCGGAGAGGCCCGATCTGGCCGCCGACTGGACGCTGCTCCTGCGCAACCAGTTCCACGACATCCTGCCGGGATCTTCCGTCCGCGAGGTCTACGAACAGACCGAAACAGAGCTGTCCGGCGTGGTCGACCATGCCGCGACCATCGCTCATGCGCGCCTCGCCGCGATCGCGACCCGGCGCTCGGGCACCCGCGAGGGCCTGCTGATCGCCAACATTTCGGGCTCGGCCAAAACCGCCCTTCAGGTCGAGAGCCGCGATCCATTGCCCGCCGTGCTCAGGCCGCAACCGGTCGAGGGGGGCTACGTTGCGACGATCGACCGCGAGATACGACCGCTATCCCTGGCTTTCGCGGGGACGGCAGGCACCCGGACGGTCGGCACCGATGGCAACGTGCTGGAGAACGACTTCGTCAGGGTGACGCTCGACGAGTTCGGCCGTGTCGCCAGCCTTTTGGACAAGCGGTGCGGACGCGAATTGCTCGACGGGCCGGGCAACCGGCTGATGCTTTACCGCAACGACTTGCCTCGCCAATACGATGCCTGGGACATTGAGGCCGGATTCGAGCTCGGCGAGGAAGAGTGGCTGTCGGTCGAGAGCCGGCGGGTGACGGCGGAGGGGCCGCATCTCGCCGAAGTCGAGGTCGTTCGCCGCCATTCGGCCAGCACCATCCGCCAGCGGCTGCGCCTCTGGGCCAACAGCCCGCGCCTCGAGATTGTGACCGATCTCGACTGGCACGATCGCCGCACCTACCTGCGCGCCACCTTCCCGGTGACCGTGCTGGCCGAGGAAGCGGTGTTCGACCAGGCGATCGGCGTCACCCGGCGACCGACTCACGACAACACCACATGGCAGCGCGCCCAGTTCGAGGCCTGCGGCCATCGCTTCGCCTCGCTGTCCGAGACCGATTGGGGCGCGGCGCTTCTGTCGGCCGACAAATACGGCTTCTCGGCGAAGGGCAACCTGTTGACGCTGAGCCTCATCCGCGGACCGATGTATCCGGACATGCTGGCCGACGAGGGGCATCATCGCTTCGTCTACGCCATATTGCCGCACGACGGCCGCTGGTGGAGCGAGGCGGTGCAGGCCGAGGCCGATCTGCTGGCCACTCCGCCGACTTTCGTCGCCGCACGCGGCGAGGCCGACTACGACGTCGCACCGATCGGCCTTGCCGGCCAGCAAGTGCGCCTGCACGCCCTGAAACCGGCCGAGGATGGCGCGGGATACGTGGTGCGCCTGTCGGAAGCGGCCGGGCGGCGCGGGGCTTTCTCGCTTGCATTGCCGGAGGGAAAAGTGGCGATGCCGGTCGATGCGCTCGAAAGGGCCAAGGCCGGAGACGATAACGACCTCGGCCGCCCGTTCGGCCTGGCCAGCTATCGGTTTTGATGCTGTCGGCCTGCCCCCATGTAGCGGGCGGCAGCCGCCGCCCGTTCCGGCGCCGGAGGCCGGTCAGAGCAGCGGACTGACCAGCCGCGCCAGATTTTCGGCAAGACTCAACACCATCGGCCGCCGCCGCCACTCATAGAGATCCAGGCGATCGCTCAAGGCCATGCACTCGGCTTGACGGGCAACCAGTTCGGCAACCTGCGCCGGGTCGTAGAGCAGCATGCTGACCTCGGCGTTGAGCATGAAGGACCTGAGGTCGGCGTTGCCCGAGCCCACGACGCCGATCCGGCCGTCGATCGACACGTGCTTGGCGTGAAGGAGATGGGCGCGATAGCGGTGGATGCGCACACCCATCGACATCAGTTCGTCGTAGAACGAACGCTGGGCGAGGCGCACCAGCCTCTGGTCCACCACGCGGGAAACGACGAGGTCGATGACGACGCCGCGATAGGCCGCCGTCTGAAGGGCCGCGAGCAACGCCTCGTCGGGTATCAGATAGGGACTGACCAGCGTCACCTGCGTTTCGGCGGCATGGATGAGAGCGACCAGCAGGCGTTCGAAGCCCGGCACGCCGTAATCCGGCCCGCTCGGCATGATCTGAACGGGAGAGAGCGCCACGTCCGGTGTCGGTGGCGCCGGCAGGATCTCGCGGGTTTCGAGATACCAATCGCTGGCGAAGACAGCCGCCACGGCCGCCGCCGCCGGTCCCTCGACGCGGGCCACCAGTTCGTCGTTGACGATGCCGCGACGAAAATCGCGATCGACGATGTTCTGCGAGCCGACGTAGGCGAGGCGGCCGTCGATCACCGCGATCTTGCGGTGATTGCGCAGGTCTGCCCGCGCCCGCCGGACCGTCGTCCACCAGCGGACCGGCAAGGCAAGCCGGCATTGCACTCCATCGGCCGCGAGGATGGCCTGTATTCGCCGCGCCCATGGACGAGAGCCGATGGCGTCGATCAGCACGCGCGCATCGACACCGCGACGAGCCGCACGGCCGAGCGCGGCAGCCACCTTCAGGCCGGTGACATCGTCTGCAAAGATGTAGGTCAGCAAATGAACGCTGGCCTCGGCCGTGTCGATATCGGCCACAAGGCGGTCGATCGATTGCTCGTAGTCGCCGATCAGCGCCAGGCTAGACGCACCGGTCACCGGAAACTCGCCAAGTCGTTCTGCAAGTTCGGCGATTCCGGGCACCGGCTGGGCCGGTCGCGGCAGGGATGCCGCCAAGCGTCGCCGGATGACGGCGGCTTCGGCAAAGCGCTGCTGCCGCCAGGCGGGAAAACGCGAGCGCCCGATCAGGCGATAGAGGACAAGGGCCGGCAACGGCAGGAAGAACACCAGCAGCAGCCAGCTGCGCGCCGCCTCGGGCTGGCGGCGCAGGGGGACGACCACCACCATGACCAAGCGGATCGACCATTCGATCAGGAAGTAGACGAGCGCCAGATGCTCGGTCCAAGCCAAGACGCACCCTCCCTCAATCCGGGACGACGCAACGCCGGCCCAGGGTGTCCTCTATGACCGAAACGGCGACGCTTATCCAGTCCCACTGCCGCCGCTGCAACCCAGCGAAGGCAAGGGATTTCCGCCCTCCTCCCCTCCTCAAAGCGGATTGGTGAACGGCGGCTCGGCGACTATGATCGGTCTGGTTGCGAAGGCGCCCGGAGAGGCAGGCCCGCGAGGCACCGGCGCGGCAAGCGACAGAGGGAGGGCGACATGGACAAGGTTGATCATCACGGCGCCGGCAAGTGTCCGGTCATGCATGGGGTCAGTCCCAATGCGATTTCCGCCGGCCGATCCAATCGGGACTGGTGGCCGAACCAGCTGAATCTCCGAATCCTGCATCAGCATTCCAGCCTTTCGGATCCAATGGGACCGGATTTCGTCTACGCCGAGGCGTTCAAGAAGCTGGATCTCTCGGCCGTGAACGCCGACCTCCACGCCTTGATGACCGACAGCCAATCCTGGTGGCCGGCGGACTGGGGCCACTACGGTCCGCTGTTCATCCGCATGGCGTGGCACAGTGCCGGCACCTACCGGCTGATGGATGGCCGTGGTGGCGGCGGCACCGGCAACCAGCGCTTCGCCCCGCTCAACAGCTGGCCTGACAACGTCAACCTCGACAAGGCCCGGCGGCTGCTGTGGCCGATCAAACGCAAATACGGCAACAGCCTGTCCTGGGCCGACCTGATGATCCTGGCCGGCAACTGCGCCCTGGAATCAATGGGCTTCAAGACCTTCGGCTTCGGTGGCGGCCGCGCGGACATCTGGGAGCCGGAAGAGGACATCTATTGGGGCGCCGAGAGCGAATGGCTCGGCGACAAGCGCTACAGTGGCGAGCGCGACCTCGAAAACCCGCTGGCCGCCGTGCAGATGGGTCTTATCTACGTCAACCCGGAAGGGCCGAACGGCAATCCCGATCCGGTGGCTTCGGGGCGCGACGTGCGCGAGACCTTCGCCCGCATGGCGATGAACGACGAGGAGACGGTGGCGCTCGTCGCCGGAGGCCACACTTTCGGCAAATGCCACGGCGCCGGCGATCCGACACTGGTCGGTCCCGAGCCGGAGGCCGCGCCGCTGGAGGCGATGGGGCTCGGCTGGAGGAACGCCTTCGGATCCGGCAGGGGGGTACACACCACAAGCAGCGGCATCGAAGGTGCCTGGAAGAAAAACCCGACCAGATGGGACATGGGCTACCTCAACACCCTGTTCGGCTACGAGTGGGAACTGGTGAGAAGTCCGGCGGGGGCCTATCAGTGGCTGGCCAAGGACGTCGCCGAGGAAGACCTCATTCCAGACGCTCACGACCCCACGCTCAAGCACCGGCCGATGATGACGACCGCCGACCTGTCGTTGCGCTTCGACCCGATCTACGGGCCGATCGCCCGGCGGTTCCGCGACGACCCCGCCGCTTTCGCCGATGCCTTTGCCCGCGCCTGGTTCAAGCTGACCCACCGCGACATGGGCCCGAAGGTGCGCTATCTCGGACCGGAAGTACCGACGGAAGACCTGATCTGGCAGGATCCGGTTCCACCTGTCGACCACGATCTGGTCGATGCCGGCGACATCGCCGCGCTCAAGGCGAAGGCGCTCGCCTCGGGGCTCACCGTTTCCGAGCTGGTCTCGACCGCCTGGGCGTCCGCCTCGACCTTCCGCGGGTCCGACATGCGTGGAGGTGCCAATGGCGCCCGCGTTCGGCTTGCCCCGCAGAAGGACTGGGAGGTGAATGAGCCGGCACGGCTCGCCCGCGCACTTTCGATGCTGGAAGGCATCCGGCTGGCGTTCAATGCGTCGACTCCCCGTCCGATCTCGCTGGCCGATCTGATCGTCCTCGCCGGGACGGCGGCCGTGGAGGAAGCGGCGAGAAAAGCCGGATACACGGTTGACGTACCTTTCTCGCCAGGGCGCACCGACGCGACGCAGGAGCAGACGGACGTGCCGTCCTTCGTGGTGATGGAACCCTACGCCGACGCCTTCCGCAACTACGCGAAGGCCGGGCGGCCGGTCGCGACCGAGGAACTGATGGTCGACCGGGCCCAACTGCTGACCCTGACCGCTCCGGAGATGACCGTCCTTGTCGGCGGGCTGCGCGTCCTTGGCGCCAACTGGGGCGGAACCCAGCATGGCGTCTTCACCGACCGGCCCGGCGTTCTCAGCACCGACTTCTTCGTCCATCTCGTCGACATGGGAACCGAATGGAGGCCGATGGCCGAGGGCGAAGAGACGCTGTTCGAAGGGCGCGATAGGGCAAGCGGCGTGGTGGAGTGGACCGCCACGCGCGTCGATCTGGCATTCGGCGCCAACTCCCAGCTGAGGGCACTGGCCGAAGCCTATGCCCAGGATGATGCAGGCGAGAAGTTCGTGCGCGACTTTGCCAAGGCCTGGGTCAAGGTCATGAACGCCGACCGATTCGACCTCGCCTGACAACTGCGGCCGGCCTCGGACCCCGGGGCCGGTCGCCGATAAACGACGACGCCCCATGACGGACGGCAGGCAGATTCAAGCCGCCGACCGGGGGTGAAACTTGGCCTTCCTGGCTGGTCGGCTCCTCCTGGATATCGAAGCGGAACCATGCGGACGCGCCCTTCCTCGGGCCGTGTCGACGCGCCGTTACGCCCGGCAATCATCCATAAGTATAAACACCAGACAAGAAAGTCTCCTCGGTTTGCACTTTACATGTCTACGTCACTTTCGTAAAGTTTTGCCCATCACGCACGGCGTCGGCGAGCGCGCGAGGTTTGGGCTACATGACGAACAAAGAGCGGGCCGGCCACCAGAAAGAGAGCAAAACCCGGGACCATATGGCGGTCGCGGCGCATATCCGTATGCTGCTACCTGCGCTTTCACAGGGGGAGCAGACTGTTGCCCTCTGGTTGTTAGAACGCGGGAATTTGACGAATAACCCGAAGATCGGTGAAGTCGCTGCGGCGCTTGGCATTTCCGAAGCGATGGTCGTCAAGGTGGCGCGGCGACTGGGCTACGGCGGGTTCAAGGATCTGCGCGCCGACCTCATGGCCTATTATGCCAACCTGCGGGTGGAATTCGACGAAGAGCTCAGGCGGGAGGATTCCATCCCGCAGATCGTGCGCAAGGTGTTCGCAACGGAGCGTTCGGCCCTCGAAGAGGTGGAAAGCATCCTCGACATCGACGCCATCACCGAGGCCGCGCGTATCTTCATCAAGGCGCGTCACCGCGACCTCTACGGCGTCGGCGGCTCGGCCACCGTCTGTGCCGACGCTTCGCACAAGTTCCTGAGGATCGGCATCCGTTCGAGCGTATTCTCCGACGCGCACCTGATCGCCATGTCGGCAAGCCTTCTCGAAGAAGGCGACGCGGCGCTGGTGGTTTCTCACTCGGGCGAATCCAAGGACGTCATCCTCGGCGCGGAAGTCGCCCGCGCCGCCGGCGCCAAGGTGATCACCATCACCAACTCGATCGCTTCGACACTGGCCCGCAATTCGGATGTCGTGCTGTGCGCGCCGGCCAAGGAAGCCCCGCTCATGGGGCAGAACGCCGCCGCCCGCATCGCCCAGCTCGCCATCCTCGACACGATGTTCATCTGCCTGGCGCGTGAAGACTACGAAACCGCCGAGCGCAATCTGAACAAGGTGCTGACCTCCGTCGCCGTCTACTCGACGAACGATCGTGGCCGGACCGAAAGACGCGGCACGCCCCGCGCTGACAAAAATTCGCCGGACGGCGTTCAGCCGGCGAAGGAAACCGCAAGGAAAAGGGTGGAGTTATGAAAATCAGAGGCTTGCTCATCGCGACCGTCGCCGCCGCCAGCATGTTTGGCTTTTCCGCCAGCGCCATGGCCGCAGACTACGCCATCGTCCTCAAGACGCTGTCCAACCCGTTCTGGGTGCAGATGAAGGACGGCATCGAGGCCAAGGCCAAGGAGCTCGGCGTTGAGGTCGACATCGTTGCCTCGCCGTCCGAGGAGGACTTCCAGGCTCAGCTGCAGCTGTTCGAGGACATGCTGAACCGCGATTACAAGGGCTTCGGCTTTGCGCCGCTGTCGCCGGTCAATCTGGTCAACCCGGCCGCAGCCGCCTACAAGAAGGGCAAGCCGATCGTCAACATCGACGAGAAGGTCGACATGAAGGCCCTCGAGGCCGCCGGCGCCACCGTCGAAGCCTTCGTCACCACCGACAACGTCAAGGTTGGTGAGAAGGGTGCCAAGTTCATCATCGACCAGCTCGGCGCCGAGGGCGGCGAAGTCGCCATCGTCGAAGGCAAGGCCGGCAACGCTTCGGGCCAGGCTCGCCATGACGGCGCCAAGGCGGCCTTCGAGGCCACCTCGAACGTCAAGCTCGTCGCCAGCCAGCCGGCTGACTGGGATCGTCTGAAGGCGCTCGACGTCGCTACCAACATCCTGCAGTCGTCGCCCGACCTGAAGGCCTTCTACTGCGCCAACGACACCATGGCGCTCGGCGTCATGCAGGCGGTGCAGAATGCCGGCAAGGCCGGCAAGGTGCTGGTGGTCGGCACCGACGGTGCTCCGGAAGCCCGCGAGATGGTGGCAGCCGGTCGCCTGACCGCCACTGTCGCCCAGGACCCGGCCAAGGTCGGCGCCACCAGCCTTGAGCTGCTGGTCAATGCCGTCAAGGCTGGCAAGCTGACGCCGGTTGGCACCGAGCCCAAGTTTGTCGCGGTGGATTCGGTTCTCGTCACCAAGTGATGCCTTGACCGAGGCGAGACGGCCGTTGCGCATGCGGCCGCCTCCCTCCTCCTCCGTCCGGCGTGTCACTCCCCCGGCGCGCCGGACGATTTCTTGAGCAAGAGCCGCTCGACCTGAAGCGGGCTTTTGCCGCCTCCCTTCGCTTTCACGCAGCCGCCTTTACCGCAGCGCCCGGCAGGTGCTCGGGCGGATGCTCTGGACAGCCATCCGATCGGACGACCTAAGCGAGATCGACATGTCAAATCTGGCTCCGAACACCGCCGGCCCAGCCGGCACCGAAGCGGTCGCCCCGATCGTCCGTATGGTCGGCATCGAGAAGCATTTCAACAACGTATCGGTGCTGAAGGGTGTCAACCTCGACATCCGCCCCGGCGAGGTGCACGTCCTTTTGGGCGAGAACGGCGCCGGCAAATCGACGCTGATGAAGATCCTGACCGGCATTCATGAGCCGACCGGCGGCGACATCGTGCTGGATGGCGTGTCACACGCGTTGGTGACGCCGCGTCAGGCCAGCGAGGCCGGTATTTCGATCATCTATCAGGAGCTGTCCGTCATCAACGAGCTGTCGGCGCTCGAAAATCTGTTCGTCGGGCGACTGCCAGTGAAGCGCCGCCTCGGCGTGCCGGTGGTCGACTGGAAGCTGATGGAAGCGGAAGCGCGGACGATCATCGGACGGCTGGGCCTCGGCAGCCTCGACCTTCACAAGCCAGTCGGCGAAATGCCGATCGCCCACCGCCAGATCATCGAAATCGCCAAGTCGCTGATGAAGAACGTGCGCGTGCTCGTCATGGACGAGCCGACGTCGTCGCTGACCTCGGTGGAGACCGAGCGGCTGTTCGCACTCGTTCGCCAGCTCAAGGCGGAAGGCACCGCCATCCTGTTCATTTCCCACAAGCTCGACGAGGTGCGCGAGATCGGCGACACCTTCTCGGTGCTCAAGGACGGCGTTTCCACCGGCCATGGCCGCATCGCCGACTTCACCAACGACGACCTCGTTCGCATGATGGTCGGCCGCGTCGTCAAGCAGCGCTTCCTGGCGGAGGGGACGATCGACCGCACAGCAACGCCGGTGCTGAAGATCGAGAACGTTACCAGCGCCGACCACAAACGGGTCCGCGATGTCAGCTTCGAAGTGCACCATGGCGAGGTGCTGGGCTTTGCCGGCCTCGTCGGTTCCGGCCGCACCGACCTCATGAACTGCCTGTTCGGTGCCGAACCGCGCGCCGCCGGCAAGATCATTCTCAACGGCGCCGACATCACGCCCAAGAACCCCGTCGAGGCGGTGAAGTCGGGCATGGCCTACCTCACCGAGAACCGGCGCCAGACCGGGTTCACCCCCAACTTCACCATCGAAGGCAACATCGCCGTCACCAAGTCGGTGAAGGACGCGCCGCTTCGCGGCACCTGGGGCCTCGTCGATCGCAAGGCCGAGCGGGTGATCGCCGAGGAGCAGCGCAAGCAACTCTCCATCCGCTGCGCCGGCATCGACCAGAGCATTCTGGAGCTCTCGGGCGGGAACCAGCAGAAGGTGCTGGTCGGCAAATGGATGTCGATCGCTCCCTCCGTCATCATCTTCGACGAACCGACGCGCGGCATCGACGTCGGCGCCAAGTCGCAGATCCACGAAATCATTCGGACGCTCGCCAACGCCGGCAAGGCGGTGATCATGGTGTCGTCCGAACTCCCCGAAATCCTGGCCGTCTGCGACCGCGTCGCTGTGTTCCGCAACGGTCGCATCATGGACGTCCTCGACGGTGCCACGGCAACCGAGGAGTCCATTCTGAGCGTCGCAATGAGGGACGGCAAATGAGCCAGCGCGTGAAACTTGGCAAACTCTGGGACATCTACGGGACGCTCTGCATCCTGCTGGTGATCGTGGTGCTGTTCAGCGCCTTGTCTCCCACCTATTTCACCCGCCCCGAAAACATCGTGCAGATCTTCCTGCAGAGTTCGATCACCATCATGATCGCGCTCGGCGAGTTCTTCCCGATCCTGATCGCCGGCATCGACCTGTCGGTCGGCGCGGTTCTGGCGCTCACCGGCATGATCACCGCCCAGCTGATGGTGGCCGGCTTCGATCCGACGCTGGCGGTGCTGCTGGGTGGCGTCGGCGGCGGTCTGGTGCTCGGCGCGATCAACGGCCTGCTGGTCAACTTTACCGGCCTGCATCCGTTCATCATCACTCTTGGCACCAATGCCATCTTCCGTGGCGTGACAATGATCATCTCCGGTGCCAGTCCGGTGTTCGGCTTCTCCTACGACTTCGTGAATACGGTCACCGGCTTCGTCGGCTTCGTACCGGTGCCTGTCATCTTTGCGCTGTCGTTTGCCGTCGTGCTCTGGTTTTTCACCGCCAAGACGCGCCTCGGCCGCAATATCTACGCGGTCGGTGGCAACAAGGAATCGGCCTTCTATTCGGGCATCGACGTCAAGCTGCACACGTTGATCGTCTTCATGATCTCCGGCCTCTGCGCCGGTCTTGCCGGCGTGCTGTCCATCGCCCGCCTCGGCGCTGCCGAGCCGGCGGCCGGCACCGGCTTTGAGACCTACGCCATCGCGGCGGTGATCATCGGCGGCACCAGCTTCTTCGGCGGCAAGGGACGCATCCCCTCCGTGGTAATCGGCGGCCTGATCATCGGCACCATCAACAACGGCCTCAACATCCTGCGCGTTCCCACCTTCTACCAGTTGGTGGTGATGGGCGGACTGATCATCTCGGCCGTGGCGCTCGACCGCCTGATCGGCCGCATGCGCTGATGCAAAGCCCGTCGGTCATCATATAAAGAGTCCCGTCCCGCCGTCCTCCAGGCGGGGCGGCCCGCCCCCGCCGCTCCTCCCCACGGCGGGGGGCTTGCCGGAAAGTACCGGCCCAGACCAGGACGACCCGATGAAGATCAAGATTTCTCCCTCCCTGATGTGCATGGACCTCCTGCGCTTCAAGGAACAGCTTACCTTCCTCGACAGCCATGCCGATTTTCTGCACATCGACATCATGGACGGCCATTACGTGCCGAACCTCACGCTGTCGCCGTTCTTCATGGAGAATGTCACCAAGGTCTCCAAGCTGCCGATGGATTGCCACCTGATGACCACGGACCCGTGGATGTGGGTGCCGATCATGGCCAAGGCGGGCGCCGGTTACATTTCCCCGCAAGCCGAGACGATCAACGCCATCGCCTTCCGCATCATCGCCAAGATCCGCGAGCTCGGTTGCAAGCCCGGCATCGTGGTCAATCCGGCGACGCCGCTCGACAGCCTCAAGCACTACATCCACCTGATCGACAAGATCACCATCATGACGGTCGATCCGGGCTATGCCGGCCAGCCGTTCATCGAGGAGATGCTGGACAAGATCGCGGAAGCCAAGCGTCTGCGCGAGGAACGCGGCCTCAACTTCCTGATCGAAGTCGACGGATCCTGCAACAAGCGCACCTATGCGCGCCTTGCCGCGGCCGGCGCCGACGTGTTCATCGTCGGCACCTCGGGTCTTTTCCACAATCACGAAGACATCGCCGAGGCCTGGAATATCATGACCGCCGACATCGAGGCGGCTCTCGGAGCGTCAGCATGAGCGTCTTCGCCGGCATCGACCTCGGCGGCACGCACACGCGTTTCGCCGTGATGGCGGACGACAAATTCGTGCTGTCCGAGAAATACGTGACCGCCGACCTGATGGCAGCGGGACCGAGGCTTGCCGGAACCATCGCCCGTTATCGGGACGTCGTGGAACGCTGCGGCCTCCAGCCGCAGGCGGTGGGCATCGGCTTGCCGGCAACGCTCGACGCCGACCGCCGCGTCGTGCTGTCGGCGCCCAACGTCGATGGGCTCGACGGGCTCGATGTGGTGTCGCTTCTGGAGGGCGCCCTCGGCGTACCGGTCGTGGCGGAGCGGGACGTCAATTTCCAGTTCTTCCATGACATGAGCGCCTGCGGGCGGACGCCCAAGGTGGCGCTCGGCGTCTACATCGGCACCGGCGTCGGCAATGCCGTATGGATCAACGGCTTCTATACGGGCGCCCATGGTTCGGCCGCCGAACTCGGCCATATCCCGGTGCCCGGCGCCACGGGCATCTGCGGCTGCGGCAAGGTCGGCTGCCTCGAAACGGTGTGTTGCGGTCGCTGGCTGAAGGGCTGGCAGGAACGCAACGCGCCGGACACGCCGATCGCCGACATTTTCGCCTGCCACGGCGAACACCCCGATATCCGCACCTTCGTCGAGACGGCAGCGATGGGAATCGCCACCGCCGTCAACATCATCGACCCCGAGCTGGTGTTCCTGGGCGGCGGCGTCCTCGAAATGCCGGCCTTCCCCTTCGATACACTGAAAACGCGGCTTCTCGCCCACGCTCGCGCGCCCTTCCCGCGCGACGTGCTTGAGGTGCGGCTCGCCTCCAACCTCGGCGACAGCGGCGCGCGCGGCGCCTGCCTCTATGTCGCCGGCAAATTCGGAGCCGTCCAATGACCGGCAAGCTCAAGATCGTCATCTCTTCCGACCACGTCGGCATCGACCTCAGGAAGACCGTCGCCGCCCACCTCACGGCACTCGGCCATGCGGTCGAGGATGTCGGCCCGGTCACCGCCGAGCGCACCGACTATCCGACCTGGGGCGAAAAGGCCGCCCGCATGGTTCAGGCCGGCAAGGCAGACTTCGGCGTCGTCATCTGCGGGACTGGTTTCGGCATTTCGCTCGCCGCCAACAAGCTCAAGGGCATCCGCTGCGCCGTCTGCTCGGAGCCCTATACGGCCCGCCTGTCGCGCCAGCACAACAATGCCAACATGCTGGCCTTCGGCGCCCGCGTGGTCGGACAGGATCTGGCGCTGATGATCGTCGACGAGTTCTTCGCCGCCGAGTTCGAAGGCGGGCGCCATGCCCGCCGCGTCGACATGATCGGCGAGATCGAGACGCGCGAGGGGCGCTGATCGACCCTCAGCAGTGATGACGACGGCCGCGCGCCTCAGGACGCGCGGCTGTTTTTTGTCAGGAGAGCCTCGACCTCCTGCCGCGTTGGCGCCGCCTCGGAGGAGCCTTCCTTGGTGCAGGCGAGAGCGCCGGCGGCCGCCGCGAAGCGGACGGCGCTTTCCACCGCCATTCCTTCGGCCAGCGCCACGGCCAGTCCGGCCGCAAAGCAGTCGCCGGCCGCCACGGTATCGATGGCCTTGACCGCAAACGGTGGCACGTGCCCCCGGAAGACTGCACTGTCGACGTAGACGCCACGGGCGCCCATCTTGACGAGAGCGAGCGGCAGCCCGGTCTCCCTCAACCGGCCGGCGGCGGCCGCCGCCGCCTCGACATCGACCGGCGCGATGCCGGTCAGCGCCTCGGTCTCGATCTCGTTGGGCGTCAGCGCGTCGAACATGCGGATGGTATCGGCCCCGAAGGGGAAGGTCGGAACCGGCGCCGGATCGAGAATGGCGAGCGCACCGGCCCGGCGCGCCAGTTCGACGGCTTTCAGCGTGGCCGGAAATGGATGTTCGAGCTGGGCGAGCAGAACCTTCACGCTGGAGAACAACGGCGCTGCCGCCTCGACCTGCTCGACCGCCAGCCCCGTGTTGGCACCCGGCACGACGGTGATCGCGTTCTCACCCCGACCGTCGATGCCGATGACGGCGATACCGGTCGGGAGCGACGCATCGATGGCCAGACAACCTGGATCGACGCCGAGGCCGGCAAGCTGCGAGCGGATGAACTCGCCGAAAGAGTCCGCACCAATGCGCCCGATGAAGCGCACGGGCGTACCCAGCCGCGCCACGGCCACCGACTGATTGGCCCCCTTGCCCCCGAGAACCATGGAATAGCGATGGCCGGTGAGCGACTCGCCGGGACGCGGGGCGCGGTCGGCGTAGGTGACGATATCCACGTTGACCGAGCCGATGACGATGACGGACACAACACTCTCCAACTGAAGCCGTGACGCGGCGAGAAACCAGCAGCCCGTTTCAAGCCTCCGTCAGGGTTTGGCGGAACTTTGATTTCGGGCAGCATCGTTGTATCGCTAGGACTTACACCCCGAAAGCAGCCTTTCGGACGGGTAGAGCGAATACCGGGGACTGGCAATGACGGGAAATCTTCGGTCGACGACGACGCGCCCTCGGCGAACGCCGTCGTCGATCAAGGATGGACCGGGGATCAACCACGGAGACATCGCCGATCATAACTCCCGCATCGTGCTCGAGCTTCTGCGCGTCTTCGGAGCCCTCACCCGTCGCGACCTGTCGCAGCGACTGGGACTAACCGAGCCGGCGATCACCGGCATCCTCAGACGCCTTGAAGGACGCGGCCTCGTCACGTCGCGCCGCCAGAGCGATGCAAGCCGCTATCCCGTCACCGAGTTCCTGATGAAGCCGCAGGGGTGCGTGGCGCTCGGCCTGAGACTCGCCCGACGGGCAGAAACAGCCGTCCTCGTCGATGCGGCCGGCAGCGTCATCGCCGAGCAGCGTGACATACGACCGGACCAACTGATCGCCACCGGCAAGACGCTGCTCGCCCAGAAGCCGGAAGGGGCGAAAGTGCTCGGCGTCGGCGTCGCCTTGTCGCCCGACGATGGCATCACCTTCCAGGAGGTGCAGGCGGCTTTCGCGCCCTTGACGGTACTCGCCAACGCGGACAGCGCCACCGCCGCCACCGCCGAGCGCCTGATCGGTGCCGGCGACCGTGACGGCGGCTTCGTCAGCATACTCGTCACACGTTCGGGCGTTCGGGCCGGCCTGTCGATCGGCGGACGGCCTTTTCACGGCATGCACGGCTTTGCCGGCGGAATCGGCGCCATGCGAACGGGACAGGATCGCGCGCCATTGGCCGAGGGCCTGTCGCCGGACCGGCTCGACGCGGCCATCGCTGCTTGCAACGCCCCTGAGGCAGCGGTCGCCGAATGGGCGCGCGAAGCGGCTGACCATCTGCTCGACGCGGTGGTGGCCATCTCCGGGGTGGTGGTGCCCGGGCTCATCGTCATCGGTGGCGATCTGCCGGACGCGGCCGTCGATGCCGTGGTGGCCGAGATTCTGGCAGCCCCGGTGGCAATCGGCGGCCGACCCACGACCACCTCGTGGATGCCGCCCCTTCGCCGCTCAAAACTGCCGGCAGCCGGCGTCGCTCTCGGTGCGGCACTGCTGCCGGTCGTCGAACTTCTGCTGCCGGATCCGAGATGACTCCCTGGGACACCGGCTCACACCGAGGGCGCCGTCGCTCTGGTTTGATCCGTCCTGAGGGGAACACGCTTGAGCTGCCCCGCATCGGCTGACGGCAGGCCCAGGCGATGGGCAAGCGGCATGGCGGCCGCCCCCAAGGCAGCCGCATCTTCGGAACAGACGGCGCGGTGCAGCATCACCTGCGGCAGTCCGGCGCTCAGGCATTCCTTTTGCGCCCGGACAATCAGCTCATCGATCAGGCGCACCGGCATGCGCCCGCCGATCAGCACCGCCTCGGGGTCGGCGATCAGGGCGACCTGAGACACTGCCTCGGCCAACCAGCCGGCTGCGCGGCCGATCCAGTCGGACACCAAGGCACGGCCTTGCCCGTCCAGAGCGGCGAGTTCCGTCGGTGTTTGGACAACGATGCCGTGGGCTCGGAGATGGTCATAGAGCAAGAACACCGAGAACAGCTCGCCAAGCTGGCGGATGCGCCCGATGCCGTTCGCGCCGATCTCGCGCACCGGCAAGCAGCCAATCTCGCCGTTGATGCCGCCCGCTCCCTTGTGCCGCACGCCGTCAATGACCAGCGCGCCGCCGACGCAGGCGTTGGCGAGGATGTAGAAGAAACTGCCAATCTCCGTTCCGAGACCATAGTCGATCTCACCAAGGGCGGCGGCGTTGGCGTCATTGTCGATGAAGACGGGATGTGGCGTCACCGCCTCGACGGCGCCGCGCAGATCGAAATCGGTCCAGGCGGCATAGGCTGCCGGGCGCCCGATCACATCGATTTCCCCAAGCCAATCGGGAATGGCAAGCCCGACTCCGGCAAGGCGCCCCTCGTCCACCAGTTTGCGGCGGCGGAAGGTCGACAGCGCGTCGGAGAACAGCGCCATGAACTCGTCGGGGAGGATGAAGCTCTTCTCGTAATGGACGCGGCCGCGCACCGTGCCGGTGGCGTCGACCACCACCATCGTCAGATGATCGCGGTCTATGTTGGCGCCGACGGAAAACATGCCCTCGGGATCGATCTCCAGCTCGATGGCCGGCTGCCCCCGAAGGCCGTGGCGGCGGCGCGCCTCCATGACAAGCCCCTCGTCGACCAGACGATCGACGATGCGGGCGATGGCCTGCTTGGTCAGGCCACAACGCTCGGCAAGCTCGGTGCGCGAGATGGGGGCGCCGCGATGAATGGCCGCCAGCACCAACTGACGGTTTTTCGCGGCGGCCTGTTCTGCATTCGACCCGACAAAGATCAACGGAACTCCCTCCCCGTCCGCCTGACTTCCGGCGGACGGGACGAGATTAGCTCGCTGTCTCACACCTTGCAAAGCCGCCAGCTCTTCACCTCGAACGGCCGAAGACCGCGTGCCGGCACGTCCATGGGCTCTTCGAGAATGGTGACGGACTTGTCGACGACCCAGCCGTTCTTGAGCGACAGAGCGAAGTCGCCACGCCGGCCTGCCGGCTCCCACACACGCAGGATCAAACCATCTCCCTCCTCGGCCGGCTTGAGAACCGACAGCGCCGCGGCAATACCCTCGGCCACCACCGGCTGGAAGACGCCAGCCGCCAGACCCGCCACCGATTTGACGAGCAGCGGCTGATTGAGATCGTCCGCCTCTTCTCGTACGCCGCCGTCGTGCCAGGGGCCGGAATGCGGCATGAGCGCGTAGGTGAAGGTCTGTTCCCCTTCGTCGGCGAGAGGATCGGGATAGACCGGCGAGCGCAGCAGGCTAAGGCCGAGCACGTTTTCGCGAACGCTGTGGCCGTATTTGGCGTCGTTGAGGAGGGCCAGGCCGAAGTCCGGTTCGGAAAGGTCGAGAAAACGATGGGCCGCCGCCTCAAACATCGCCGCGTCCCAGGACGTGTTGGTGTGGGTCGGGCGGGTGACGACGCCATAGGCGCACTCTGCCGTGGCGTTGCGGCTTCTGGCGTTTACCGCGGTGAGCGTCCTCAGGAAGACGCGGCGGTCGTGCCAGTCGAGCGTCGTCTTTATGTCAAGACGACGAGCGCCGGCAGCGAGGCTCAGAACCTGGGTGATGGTCGACGAACGGAAGCGGCGAACGAGCTTGACGGCAACCCGGTGCGACCCCTCCTCGATCACCTCCAGGCTCTGGAGATCGGTGATCTCCTCGCCACGCTCGGCATAGTCTCCCTCGATATCCCAGGCGTCCCAATTGCGCGGTTTGTCGACGGGATAGGCCATCAGGCGGTTGCCGTAGCCGTCGAGCGCCTCACGACCGGTGGGCTTATGCAGGATCGAGGCAATGGAACCGTCGGCCGACAGCGTCACGCGCAAGATGTCGTTTTCGAGATGCGCGCGGCTGACCGACAGCGATCCCGCCGGCTTGAGGGCCTCCGCATCAACAACGGCAACTGCGAGCGGGGGCAGCGTCTCGGCCGAAGAGATGACAGAACCGTTCTCCAGCGTCAGGCGGATCGGTCGGGCGTCGAGCGACGGGTTGACGATAAGCAGCCGCTCACCGTCAGCCTTGGGCAAGGCTCCGGCAATGGCATCGAGAGCTGCCGCTTGTGCCTTGAGCCCGATGTCGATCACGCCGCCCAGTTCGTCAGCTGCGTCCTCGTAGACTTCGCGGATCGATGACCCCGGAAGGATGTCGTGGAACTCGTTCTTCAGCACCGTACGCCAGGCCGGCTCGAGGCTCTCAGGCTTTGGCGCGCCGAGAAGATGGGCAAGCGATGCCGTTGTCTCCGCGGTGATCAGCGCGCGCTCCGCCTTGCGATGCAGGCGCTTGACGACGCTTTGGCTGGTCAGCGTGCCGCGATGCAGTTCCAGGTAGATCTCGCCCTGCCAAACCGACAGTTTCTTTTCCCTTGCCGTGGTATGGGCGCGGTCGAAGAAATCCTTGACGCGGGTCCAGCGCGCCTTGGGCAGCGTGGGAAAGGCGCGAAGCTGCTTTTCGCGCGCCACCATCTCCGGCGTCGGGCCACCGCCACCGTCGCCATAGCCGACGCAGAGCAGCGTTTCCGGATGCAACGCCTTCTCGCGAAAATTACGCCAAGTCGGCACGTGACAATCCGGACGGACGAAGCCGTTGTAGCCCTGCATGGGATTGTCGAAGGTGTGAGCAAGCACACGGCTGCCATCGAGCCCTTCCCACCAGAACAGGTCGGACGGGATGTGGTTGGTCTCGGACCAGTTGACCTTGATGGTAAAGAAGCTGCGGATGCCGGCCTGCTTCAGGAGCTGGGGCAGCGCACCGGTGAAGCCGAAGCAGTCCGGCTGCCAGCAGATGTCGTGGCGGATACCGAAGGTCTTCTCAAAGAAGCGCTGGCCATAGAGATATTGGCGCGTCAGGCTTTCGCCGGTGGGCATGTTGGTGTCCGGCTCGACCCAGCTGCCGCCCAACGTTTCCCATTCCCCGGAGCGGACGCGTTCGGCGATCTTTTCGAACAGGGCCGGATCGTCCTCGGCTACCTGCGCGTAGTAATGGGCCGTCGACTGGTTGAAGCGGAAATCCTTCGACGCCTCCATCAGGGATATGGCCGTCGAGAATGTGCGCCGGGTCTTGCGACGCGTCTCGCCATAGGGCCACAGCCATGCCAGATCGATGTGGGCATGGCCGGTAAGGCCGATCTCTCCTTCCGGCGGAAAGCGCTGCTGCAGCGCTTCGAGACGGGCGATCAGGGCATCATGAGCGGTGGCAACGGTGGCCTTTTCGGCTTGGTTGAGAGCGGCTGGCGCCTCGATCAGGTCGGGCAACTGCCAGATCTTCTGCTGGCCCTCAGTACCGGCGGTGCGCGCGATGTAGTCGGCGGTCGACGACGGCCAGTCGAGACCGCGCAGCTTATCTTCGGCGGCGGCAATCAGATGCGGCACGACATCGTGGCCTTCAAGCACACTCACCGCCTCGATGACCTGGGTGACCAGCAGCCACAGCGCCTCGACAGAGGGCTCGGACAGCCTGAGCTCGGCCCGATTGACATGCGGCCGCCGGACCGGCTCGCCGAAAGGCAGACGGGCAACGGTCTCCGTGGTCACCTTGAAGCTGCGGCCGGACAGCGGGAAGCTCTGGTGGTAGGGATCGAGACCGTAGGACACCGGCTCGCCGCCGTCGCAAGTGATGGCGATCAGGCTTTCACCGCCGAGATCGAGGCTGAGATAGGTCTCGGAGAGCGGCCAATCGGCGGGAACGCTTCCTTCCAACGCGAAATGAACCAGCCCGTCCTTGCGAGGCCAGGGCGCGCCGATTTCGATCCCGGTGCCTTCGAAGGTGATGGCACTGAGCGGCGCCGTCTGCCGCACCTTCCAGGATTCAAGCTCTGCGACGCGGACTTTCAGGCGATCGAGACGTTGGGCAAGGGTCAGGGACATGGCAAACATCCAATTCGGAGCAAACGGAAGAAAGGTTCGAGCGTTATCCTTTGACGGCGCCAGCCGTCATGGCGCTCAGGATGAGCCGCTGCAGGGCGAGGAAGGCAATGATGGCCGGTACGACCGAGATCAGGCAGGCCGCAGCCAGCACCTGAATGGTGCTGGCGTTCTGCGTGCCGGCATACTGGAAGATGCCGACGCCGATCGGGACCAGCGAGTCCTTGGTGATCAACAGGAAGGGCACCAGGAACTGCGACCAGCCGGCAATCACCGTGATGATGAAGGCGGAGGCGACGCCGGGCGTGGATAGCGGCAGGATGATGCGGATGAAGACCGAGAGACGGTTGCAGCCATCGATCAGGGCTGCCTCGTCCAGGCTTTTCGGAATGCCGTCCATGTAGCCCTTGAGCAGCCAGGTAACCATGGGCACACCGAGAGCGATGTAGACCATGACGGTGCCGAAGTGGCTGTCGATCAGGCCGAGCCGGCTCATGTAGCGATAGAGCGGCACCATGATGACCAGCGGAGAGATCATCTGAAAGGCGAGGATGCCGAGCATCCAGGCGCCCTTGCCCTTGAAATCGAAGCGGGAGAAGGCATAGGCGGCGGGCGCCGCGATGATCAGGCAGCCGACGGCGGACAGGCAGGAGAGCTTCAGCGCGTTGATCAGGTAGACCGGGAACTGACTCGACGTCAGCACCATCGTGAAGTTCTCGAGCGTCGGAAACTTGGGGATCAGCCTGTAGACGCCGAGGAACACTTCCTTGCGGGTGCGCAGCGCCATGGAGAGCAGCCAGATCAGCGGCCAGGAAAAGAAGAGGAACATGACCGCCATGAAGGCGTAGCTCAGGATGTCGCCGAGACGGTCGCGAGAGCTGAGTTTCATGCCTTTTCATCCTTCGGCAGGAAGGAAGCATAGACGAGCGCCAGACCGAGGCTGATGACCAGCATCAGGATCGACAGCACGCTGCCGGCGGCGAGGTCATAATTCCGGAACACCACGTTGAACGTGTAGAGCGACAGCACCTCGGTAGCTCGACCGGGGCCGCCGCCGGTCAATGAAATGATGGCGTCGAAGGTGTTGAGCGTCTGGATGGTGATAAGGATCATGTTGACCAGGATCGCCGGACGGAGCTGCGGCAGCGTCACGAAGAACAGCCTTTGCCGGGCGTTGGCGCCATCCACCTCGGCCGCTTCATAAAGCGAGGGATCGATCGCCTTCAGCGCCGCGTACATCACCACCATCGAGAAGGCGGTGCCGCGCCAAATGTTGGAGAGCACGACCGACCACATGACCACGTCGGGGTCGGACAGCCACTGAACCGGCGCCATGCCAAGAACGCGCAGCAGGGAGTTGAGACCACCAAAGGGCGCCTCGTTGAACAACATCTTCCAGATGATGCCACCGGCGATGCCGGGCACGACCCAGGCGATCAGGGCTGTGGTTCTGAGGATTGTGGTTCCGAACAGATGGCGCTTCTCGGCTCGCACCACCACCAGCGCCATGGCAAGACCAATGAGCTGCTGGCCGACCACCGAGCCAGCCGTAAAGATGAAGGTCACCCAGACGATCTGCAGCAGTTCAGGGCGCGTCAGAACGTTGGCAAAGGTGGAAAGCGTGTAGTGGCCTTCGCCCCCCAAGAGCGTCAGATCGGTGAACGCATACCGAAAGACATCGATCACCGGGTAGAGATAGAACAGCCCCATCACCAGGATCACCGGCATGAGCCAGGGATAGGGCGACGGAACGCGATTGTGCCGGCCTGCGGCCCCGATGAAGGGCAATCTCGAGCTCAGGGCGCGTGCGGACATGGGCACCTCGGCATTGGTGAGCGACGAAGCGAAAGCGGCCGCCAAACTGGGCGGCCGCCCGCGGCGGAGTGACTCCTGAGCTTATGGAATCACCGTCCTGCCGGACGCCGCCCGCCTAGAGGAACGGCGGACGGCAAGGGCTCAGAGCCGGGCATAGGCATCGAGCGCTGCCTTGTAGGCTTCATCGACCGCAGCGTCGGTAGCCGCGGCGCCGGTCAGCACCTTGCCCATCATGATCTGGATCTGGTTGGAGATTTCCGGATAGATCAACACGCCTGGGCGGGCCTGACCGACCTTCAGCGCCTTGGCAAAGGTCTGGTTGGCTTCGCTCTTGAACACATCGTACTTGTCGTAGAGGTCGGCGCGGGTCGGCAACTGCTCCTGTAGCGCGTTGGCTGGCCCCATGTAGATCTCGCGGGCAAGCGCGGCGCACATTTCGACCTTCTCGGGTTCCGACGAGAAGGCGGCAACCGTCCAGCCGCCGGTGCCGGTCGATCGCTGGTCGGCGGTGATGCCCGGCAGCATCGAGAAGGTCCACTTGGCGAACTCGTCCGGCTCCATCGAGTTCTGCAGCTGACGATACTGCCAGTTGCCACCGACGAACAACGCGGTCGTGCCTGCAACGGCAGCGGCGTTGAGATCATCATAGTTGCCGATGGTGGTGACACGCTTGGGTGCGGCGCCGGACTCCACGAGGTCGCGGTAGTAGTTCACGGCCTTGATGAATTTGTCGCGGTTGGCGGCGTCGGCGAAGATCGGCTTGCCGGCGTCGTCGACCAGCTTGCCACCCTGGCCCCAGAAATTGCCGAGCCAGTCGAAGGCGGTGCCTTCGTAGCGGCTGCCATTGAACAGAATGCCTTCCATGCCGGCCTCGACCGACTGGAGGCCGGCCGCCTTGGCATCAGCCCAGGTCGCCGGTTCGTTCGGTACGACTTCCTTGTTGCGGTAGAGCACGCGCAAGTCGGTCGACCACCACCATGCATAGATCTGACCGTCCTTGCCGGTGACGCCATCACGCACGAAGGGGAAGAGCTGGTCGATTTCCTCCTTGGTAAAATAGGGCGAAAGCGACTTCAAAACGCCGGCCTGCTTGAACAGCGGCAGCACGAAGCTGTCGACGGCGGCACAATCGGGTGCATGGCCGGCCTTGGCCTGCTCCAGCATGCGCGCCTGTTCCTGACTGATGTCGCCGGTCATCATCTGCAGCTCGAGCTGCCAGCCGGGATGGTTGTTGATGAACTCGGTATAGAGCTTGCTGTAACCGGCCGCCCAAGTCGGATCGGTGCTCGACGGGCCGTCACCCGTCATGCGGAACACCATCTTTTTGGGGGCATCGGAGGGGCCGACGCGGTCGCTGGTAATGAGATCCTCGGCGGCAACCGGCAGACAGCCGAGCGCCGTCGCGGCGGCAAGTGCCGCCAGCAAAGATTTCTTCATCGCTTTTCCTCCCAGAAGGCGTGGAAGCCGCTCCTCTAAAATTCGGCTTCCCAAACCAACGTCGATTAGATTAAATCACTTTGCTTTGTTGTCAAGCCAGCGTCTGGGAGGTTCGCATGGCCACCGTCGAGATCAGAAATTTGCGCAAGGCCTATGGGGCGCTCGAGGTATTGCACGACATCACGATCGACATCGCAGACGGTGAGTTCGTGGCTCTCGTCGGCCCGTCGGGCTGCGGCAAATCCACACTGTTGCGGTGCATCGCCGGCCTCGAAACCATCCGAAGCGGCGAGATTTGCATCGACGACAAGGTCGTCAACGACCTCGCGCCGAAGGACCGGGACATCGCCATGGTGTTCCAGAACTATGCGCTCTACCCGCACATGAACGTAGCCGCCAACATGGGCTTTGCCCTGAAGTTATCCGGCCGGCCAAAGGCGGAAATCGAAGACCGCGTCGGCAAGGCGGCGACCATTCTCGACCTGACGCGTCAGCTCGGCCGCAAGCCGGTGGCCCTGTCAGGCGGTCAGCGTCAGCGCGTCGCCATGGGGCGCGCCATCGTTCGCGATCCCAAGGTGTTCCTGTTCGACGAACCGCTTTCCAATCTCGACGCCAAGCTGCGCGTGCAGATGCGCGTCGAGATCCGGGAGTTACAGCAGCGACTTGGCACCACGACCATCTATGTGACGCATGACCAGACCGAGGCCATGACCATGGCCGACAAGATCGCCGTGCTGAACGGAGGCAGCCTCGAGCAGGTGGGGGCGCCACTCGAACTTTACCGCTCGCCGGCCAACCTGTTCGTCGCCGGCTTCATCGGCTCGCCGCAGATGAACTTCATTACCGGCGATCTGGCCCAGAAAGCCGGTGCCGACACTATCGGAGTCCGCCCCGAGCATCTCGTCGTCAGTCGCGATGGCGATGGCTGGCGGGGTCGGGTGGTCTCTGCCGAGCATCTGGGCAGCGACACCTTCATCCACGTTGAAATGGCCGTTGCAAGCCGTCTCACGGCGCGTACTGTCGGCGATATGCCGGTGGCGGCAGGCGACGACGTCACACTCATGCCGATCGAGGGGCATCTGCATCGCTTTGGTACCGACGGCAAGGCGCTTTGACAGAAGACACCCTTCAAGAGACGACCGGGTGACATCGGGATCGTCAGGGCGTCGAGTTGTGCCGGCACTCCACTCCGGCGCAACGCCAGAACTATGACGCCTCGATCCGGGCGGCGGCGGATCTGATGATACACGGGAAGGCGATGGCCGGCGTCCGCGACGGTGTCGGTAGCGGCCGGCCCGTCAGTTTCAACCCGCTCACCAGTCCAGGTCGGCTCGTTGTTTCGGACAGCCCAGCGACGCAGACCTGATGCGAACGACCAACCTCCTTTCTCTTGACAAGGATTGAGCGCGGTGGCATTTGGGTAATCGATAACTCAAGGGCACGAACCAAAGACGGTCGAGGAAGCCGTCGGGGGCAGACGCAAGGTGCCTTGGGAGGAGCGAGTCGTGGCCGTTTCGTTGCAGGATATTGCAAGTCTCGCCGGGGTGTCGGTCAAGACCGTCTCCGGTGCGCTGCATGGTGGCTCGGCCCGCATGGCCGACGAAACGCGCGACCGGATTCGCAAGATCGCCGAGGAACTCGGCTACGTCACCAACTTCGCCGCCCGCAGCATGCGCCAGGGCTGGATGCCGCTGATCGCCATCATTGGCGACGAGCTGCTGACCTCGCCCTTCGCCACCGAGATCATTCGCGGCCTCGACAACTCCGCCCGCAAGGCCGATCTCTCGGTGTTCTTCACCACCATCGGCGGCGATCGCGACATCATCAAGGTCTATGACGACGTCAGCCGCTTCCGGCCGCGCGCCATCGGCTACGCGGCGATGTATCACAAGGAAGTCGTGCTGCCGCCGGAAGTCGCCGACCATATCGGCGTGATGATCAACTGCCGCGATGCGGCCGGTCTGGTCACCTCGCTGGTGCCCGACGAGGAAGCGGCCGGCCACACCATCGCCAGCCACCTGATCGACGCCGGCCGGCGCCGAATCGCCTTTATCAATCTGCCCGGCCTTCTGGCCGGCGAACTGCGCGAACGCGGCTTTCGCGCCGCGCTGGACGAGGCTGGGCTAGCCCCCGTCGCCGTGTTGCCGGCGGTAAAGCGCGCCTCCTATGCCGACCGCGCCCGCAGCCTCGTGGCGCAGCACGTCGCCGATCTCATGGCCGGTCCCGACCGGCCGGACGCCATCCTCTGCGGCAACGATCGCGTTGCCATGGAGGCCTATGCCGCGCTTCGCAAGGTCGGAGCCGGCATTCCCGACGATGTCGCCGTGGCGGGATTCGACAATCAGGTCGATATCGCCACGCGGCTCGACCCGCCGCTGACCACCATGGCTCTGCCGCACAGGGCGATGGGCCGGCTGGCGGCGGAGATACTTCAGGCGGCCGAACCGCCGGAGAGGGGGCTGAAACTGCTCCCATTCCAGCTCGTGGAGCGAGCTTCCGTCTGAGCTGGCGAGGAAACCAATGAGTGGAGGAGATTTTCACAATGGGTAATCGTTTACTTAGCACCCTTGTCGCCACCACGGCGCTGATGGCACTTGCCGGCGTTGCCGACGCCAAGACCGTCGTTCGCATGATGCATCAGGGCGATCCCGGCTGGGTGGCGCTGTACGGCAAGGTCGCCCAACGCTTCGAAGCGGCCAATCCGGATGTCGACATCGAGCTGATCTATGCCCCGCACGACGCCTATAACGAGAAGTTTTCGTCGGCGGTGATGTCCAAGCAGTTGCCGGACATCATGGAGCTCGATGCCCCGTTCCTCGCCAACTACGTCTGGTCGGGCTACCTCAAGCCGCTCAAGAGCTACATCGACCAGGACCTTCTGGACGACATGACGGCCTCCAACGTCGCCCAGGGCACCTATCCGATCGACAAGGAGCTCTACGCCATCGGCCTCACCGACAGCTCGGTGGTGCTCTACGGCAACAAGAAGTATCTTGAGAAGATCGGCGCACGCATTCCGAAGTCGGTCGACGATGCCTGGACGCGTGCCGAGTTCGAGGACTACCTCGCCAAGCTGGCCAAGGTGGATGGCGTCAAGTGGCCGATCGACACCTTCCGCGGCTATGGCATCAAGACCGAGTGGGTGACCTATGCCTACCAGCCGATCCTCAACTCCTTCGGCTGCGACCTGATCGATCGTACGACCTGGACGGCAACCGGCACGCTGGACAGCCAGCCTTGCGTCGACGCGCTGACGATGATGCAGACCTGGGTGAAGAACGGCTGGGTCGTGCCGATGTCGTCGGGCACCAACCAGTTCTACGCCGACGGTGAGCCGGCGGCGCTCGCCTGGGGCGGTCACTGGTTCTACGCCGAGGCCGCAGCCAAGATGAAGGACGACGTGGTGGTCATGCCGCTGCCGAAGTTCGGCGACAAGAGCGCCAGCCCCGACGGAACCTGGATCTGGGCGATCACCACCCAGTCCGAGCACCCCGACATCGCCGGCAAGTTCCTGAGCTTCCTCTTGAAGGACAAGGACTATCGCGACTTTGCCGTGAGCCAGAGCGCCTATCCCGGCCTCAAGAGCTTCGCCGCAGAGTCGCCGCTCTACGCCGAGGGTGGCCCGATGACCGTTGCCTTCGAGCAGGCGTCGAAAGTGGCCGTGCCGCGCCCGCCGCATCCGGCCTATCCGACGATTACCTCGGCCTTCATGCAGGCCGTCGACCAGATCTTCAACGGCGAGGACGCCCAGAAGGCGCTGACGGCCGCCGCCAAGAAGATCGACGAGGACATCGCCGACAACGACGGGTATCCGCCCTTCGACGGCAACTGATGTCCGCGCCGCGAACCGGCTTTCCCCTGGGACGGCTGGTTCGCGATCGGAACGCCGGGCCATGCTGATCCGCGCCCGCCCGGCACGGCTTGCCGGCGCGCGTCCGCCCTCCCTTCGGGCGCGCGCCGCTCTCCTATAACCCATCGCCCGGCGAGGGGCCCATGTCCGCACTTTCCACCGTTCCGAAGCGGCGTCGCCGCTCCATCATCGCCCGCGTCGGCTGGCCGCGCTTCCTTCAGGAAATCGGCATGCTGGCACCGGCGGTCGTGCTGATGACCGCCTTCCTGATCACGCCCTTCCTGCTGTCGTTCTGGACGGCCATGACCAACCAGCCGCTGGTCCCCCGACCGACGCCGGTGCGCTTCATCGGGCTCAACAATTTCCTGCGCATTCTTAACGACGACCTGTTCTGGACGTCGCTCTGGAACGTCACCCGCTTCACTCTGTGGGTACTGCCGGTCCAGTGCGGGCTGGCCTTCGTGACCGCGCTGATCCTCAATCAGAAAATCCCGTTCCGGAACCTGTTCCGCGGCATGTTCTTCCTCCCCGCCATCACGTCGATGGTGGTGGTCTGCGTCATCTGGGGCACGCTGTTCCAGTATCCGACGGGACCGCTCAACCACGTCGTCGTGACGCTGTCGGGCGGCTACATCCAGCCGATCGATTGGCTGGGCGATCCCAACTGGGCGATGTTCTCGATCGTGCTGCTGTCGGCCTGGCAGGCCTACGGTTTCCAGATGATCATCTATCTTGCCGGCATGCAGGGCATTCCCGACGAGCTCTACGACGCCGCCCGCATCGACGGCGCCGGCCGCTGGGGCCGCTTCTGGCACGTCACCATGCCGGGGCTCAGGCCGACCCACGTCTTCGTGCTGGTCATCACCACCATCCAGGCCTTCAAGCTCTACACCCAGGTGGCCATCCTGACGCAGGGCGGACCGAAGTCGTCGACCGAGACCGTCGTGCACTACATGGTGCGCGCCGGCTTCGAGGAGCAGAAGCTCGGCTACGCTTCGGCCGTGTCGGTGATCCTGTTCCTGATCGTTCTGGTCATCGCGCTCATCCAGCGCAGGCTCATGAGGCGCTTCGATGTCTGATCTCGCCCTTTCCTCCCGCAAGCCGGCCGCGCCGGTGAACGGTTACCGCGTCGTCCAGTCGATTTCTGTGTTCGTCATCGCATTGGTGGTGATCTCACCGCTGTTCATGCTGTTCATCGCCTCGCTGAAGGACGATCGCTTCCAGATCCTCGCCGACATGGGCTCGTTCCGGGCCTTCTGGGTGGACAACCCGACCTTCAACAACTTCCGCGAGGTGGGCAACTTCGCCGGCGAGCTGGCCTTCGGCCGCTATCTCGGCAACTCGCTGTTCATCCTGGGCTCGACGGTGAGCCTCGGTCTCGTGATCAACTCGATGGCCGGCTTCATCCTGGCCTGGGGCAGCCTGCCCGGGCGGGCGCTGATCCTGTCGGTGATCATCGCGCTCTACGTGATCCCGCAGGAAAGCATCATCATGCCGCTCTTGATCATCGTGTCGAGGGCCGGCCTTTCGGATACCTTCACCGCGCAGATCCTGCCCTTCGTGGCAAGCCCGCTCTATACTTTCCTGTTCTACCAGTTCTTCGCGCAGTTGCCGAAGGAGCTCTACGAAGCCGCGTCCATCGACGGCGCCTCGATCTTCCGCACGTGGTGGTCGATCTTCATGCCACTCAGCCTGCCGGCGCTCGCCACCGTCTCCATCCTGATGGGCATCGAGACCTGGAACCAGTATCTGTGGCCGATCCTGATCACCCAGACCGACTATGCCCGGCCGATCTCGGTCGCCATCGCCACCTTCTTCGGCCAGGACAGCATCTATTGGGATCGGGCCATGGCCGCCTCGGTCCTGATGATGATCCCGATCCTTGTGTTCTATCTCGCCTTCCAGCGCTGGTTCATCAGCTCCTTCGTCGGCTCGGCGGTGAAAGGTTGACCATGCCTCACCCATTTCCTGAAGCCGGCCGACCGGGCCGGGAAACGATCTCCTTTGCCCCGGTGGCGGCCGGCGAAACCGTCGAGCTGTTCCTGATGGCAAGAGGGTCGGAACCCGCCGTCGTGACATTGGCCGGCAACGGCGAAGTCACCGTTCGTCGAACCGACGCCTTCGAGCGCCACCGCATCGTTGTTGCCGGGACTCTCGACCGTGTCAGCTTCGATCCGGACACCACCCTCGTCTCGGCCGTCTACGCCTATGACCCAGCCACTGTGCTCGACAGCGGCATCCGCGTGCTTCATGCCGGGCCGGCGCCGACGCCGCCGGAGTTCACCGGCAGCTATCACTTCCGGCCACCTTTCGGCTGGATGAACGACCCCAACGGCTTCGGTCGCTTCGGCGGGCGTGCCCACCTTTTCTACCAGCACTATCCGCATCGTCTGCGCTGGCACGCCATGCATTGGGGACACGCCGTCTCCGACGACCTCATTCATTGGCGCCACCTGCCCGTCTTCCTCGAGCCGGGCGACGCGGTGTTCGCCGCCAACGGCGCCGGGGGCATCTTCTCCGGCTCCGCGATCGCCGTGCCGGGAGAAAGCGGCTTTCGCGCCTTTTTCACCGACCATATCGACGGCCGCAAACCGGAGATGGAGGTGCAGTGTGCGGTACCTTGTCCTGACGGCTTCACGGCCGGCACGCCAGCGGTCGTACTGGCGGGGCGCCCGGACGGACTCAGCCTCGGCGAGGACAACCGCGACCCTTACGTCTTCAAGGGGCCCGACGGCCGCCTCAAGATGCTGCTCGGCGGCCGCGATGCCGAGGGCGGCGTCGTCCTGCTGCACGAGACCGACGATCCGACCGGTGCGTCCGGCTGGCGCTTCGTAGGCCTTGTTCACCGCGAACGGGAGTTTGGGCGGACCGTGGGAGAGTGCCCGGCCATGCTGCCGCTTGACGGCCCGGCGGAAGATCCCGCCACGCGATGGCTGCTGATCGTCGGCCTCCTGATGAGCCGCGATCCGGCGACCCGGCGTCGGAACCTCACTTTCGGCATCGTCGGACGCTTCGACGGCAGGCGCTTCACGCCGGAGTTCCGGCAGGAGCTCGACTTCGGAACCGATGCCTACGGCTTCCAGGCCTTCGTCGACACGGATGGCCCGGTCGGCATCGCCTGGCTCGCCAACTGGACGGACATCGTCAAGACGACCGATTGGCCAACAGCCATGACGCTGCCGCGCCGACTGCTTCTGAAGAATGGCGCGCTGACGACCCCGCCGATCGACGCCGTCACCACGCTTCGGCAAGCGCTTGTCGACGACCGCCGCCTCGCCGCCGGCGAGACGGTGGCCCTCGACGGTGGTGCCGAGATCGTCATCGAGCTGGAAGAGGCAGGCGCACCGTTCGAACTATCGCTGTCGCACCCGACGCTGAAACTCGCCATCACGGCCGGCTCGAATGGCCTTGCCATCGTCCACGAGGACGGAACACCGTCGCCGCACTATCTCGCGGCCGGCGCGAAGGTGCGCTCGGTCTGTGTCTTCCTCGACCGGGGATCGATCGAAGTGTTCGCCGACGAGGGCCGCTACACGGGAACCAAGCGCATCGCCGATCCTGCCCCGATTACCGCCATTCGCCTCGAGGCACCACAAGGACGCACCGCCGCTCGCGTCTGGCGGCTTGGCCTCTGAACCTGGATCGCCAGAGCCCCGACGGATCGCGATCTAGTCTTTTGTTATCGCATCGGATTTTCCGAAAACCGGAATCCACTTTTCGGCCCGATGCTGTAGGGAGGAACACCATGGCCAGCGTTTCCATCGACAACGTCGCCAAGTTCTACGGCAACCATCAGGTCATCCATGGCATCGACATCGACATTGCCGATGGCGAGTTCGTGACGCTGGTCGGTCCCTCCGGCTGCGGCAAGTCGACGCTGCTCCGGATGATCGCCGGCCTCGAGGAAATCTCGGACGGCGACATCCGCATCGGCGACCGCGTCGTCAACGACGTGCCGCCGAAGGAACGGGACATCGCCATGGTGTTCCAGAACTATGCGCTCTACCCGCACATGACCGTGGCGCAGAACATGGGTTTTGCGCTGAAGTTGAAAGGCGAGAGCCGAGCCGCCATCGACGCCCGCGTCAAGGAGGCGGCGGCCATTCTGGCGCTCGACCCCTATCTCGACCGGCTGCCCAAGCAACTGTCGGGCGGCCAGAGGCAACGCGTCGCCATGGGCCGGGCGATCGTGCGCAGCCCGCAGGTATTCCTGTTCGACGAACCGCTGTCCAATCTGGACGCCAAGTTGCGCGTCCAGATGCGGGCAGAGATCAAGGATCTCCACCAGCGCCTTGGCACGACCACGGTCTACGTCACTCACGACCAGATCGAAGCGATGACCATGGCCGACCGCATCGTGGTGATGAAGGGCGGCGTGGTCGAGCAGGTCGGTCGGCCGCTCGAACTCTACGACCGGCCGAACAACCTGTTCGTCGCGACCTTCATCGGTTCGCCGGCCATGAACCTTCTCAAGGGGCGGGCGGGAGATGGCGGGTTCGTCACCGAGAGCGGCGTTGTTCTGCCACTGCCGGCGACGGCGGCGGCCGGTGCGGCGACCTATGGCATCCGCCCCGAGCACCTGACGCTCGACGAGACGGGGTTCCGGGCCGAAGTGGTGGTGATCGAACCGACGGGCGCCGAGACGCAGGTGTTGGCCCGCTGCGACGGCCAGACGCTGGTCGCCGTGCTGCGCGAGCGCGTTGACCTGAAACCAGGCGACAGCATCGGCCTCAAGCCGGATCTGTCAGCGGTGCATCTGTTCGCCGAGGACGGACGCCGACTCTAGTATTGCGGCGGTATCAAGCGGCGCGGGCCTTGCCGCGCGGGCCTGCCCGCCGCTCGGTGCGGAAGGTCGAGGGCGTGCGACCGATCAGGCGGAGAAAGTTACGGTTGAAGGTCGACAGCGTCTCGTAACCGACATCCATGGCGATCGAGGTCACCATGTCCTCGGTCTCTGACAGCAGCTGACACGCCTTGTAGATTCTGAGGTGGTTGATGTACTCGGCGCAGGAGCAGCGCAAATGCCGCTCGAACAGGCGCGAGAAGGCCGGCAGGGCCATGCCCTCCGTCGCTGCCACCTCACGGCAGGTAAGCCCCGGTCGGTTGAAGTTGGCCGCGATGTAGGCAAGCATCCGTTCGAGCCGACGCGGCTGGGCGCATTGATGCTCCATGCCTTTCAGCGACAGCGACCGGCGGTCGCCATCCTGTTCCAGCACGCGCATCAGCTCGAAGAACAAGGCGATGCGCTCGAAGCCGCCGGCGACCAGCAGCGCTTCCATCAGCCCGGCCGCCTCGGTGGCGGCGGAAGGCGAAAACTCGATGCCCGACCGGGTCGCGTCCAGAAGAGCGGAGAGGCCGGCGCAGTCGGAGAACTCCGCCATGCAGCGTTCGGCGAATCCCGCCCCCATCTGCAGCACCAGATCGCGGTCGCGGATGCGGCCGTCGACATCGCGGTCGGCGCCGTCCGAAACCCACATGTGCGGCAGGTTCGGGCCGGTCATGACGAGATTGCCCGGGCCGAACTCGCCGGCATAGGTGCCGACATAGAACTGGCCGGTGCTGCGGCGGATCAAATGCAGCTCGTATTCCGGATGATGGTGCCAACCGGAATAGGCGAAGGGGTAGTCGTGCGAGTAGACGCGGAACGTGCGCTCGAGCGGCGCCTCGATCACCTCCAAAACGGGCTTTGTCTGACCCACCTTCGCCTCCCTTTGGTGGATAGCGGGACCGTTCGTAGCCGACAACGATAACAGACTTGCCGGGCAACGCCGAGACCGGCTTTCAGAGCCTCGTGGCTCTCGTCACCCCGAACCGGAAGCCGCACGAGACGGCTTCCGGGGTAGCCGGCCTTCAGAACGTGATCTGGACCTTGACGTCCGACGGGTTCTGCTGGGCGGCCCGTTCGAAGGCCTCGATCGACTTGTCGAACGGATAGCTCGCCGAGATCAGCGGCTTGACGTCGATCTTGCCCGAACCGAGCAGCGCCAGCGTGCGGTCCCAGACGTTGGCGTAGCGGAAGATGCCGGTCAGGCTGATTTCCTTGACCTCAAGCGCCACCACGTCGAGCGGAACGCGATCCTGCGGCATGCCGACCAGAACCACCCGGCCACCCTGCGTCACCACGTCCAGCATGTCGTCGAAGGCCTTGGGAGCACCGCTTGCCTCGAAGAACAGGTCGGCGCCCTTGCCGGCCGTCCGCCGGGCGACAACGTCGGCAAGCTTTTCGCGGGTCAGGTCGACGGCGATGACGCCGGGCACCTTGGCGATGATGTCGAGCTTGGCCTTGGCGACGTCGCTGACGATCACTTCCGAGCAGCCCGAAGCGAGCGCGGCAAAGGCTACCATCATGCCGATGGTGCCGGCACCGGCCACCACGGCGATGTCGCCAGGACGGATGGCGCCCTTGGCGGCGGCGTAGACGCCGATCGCCAGTGGCTCGACCATGGCTCCCTCGGCGAACGACACACTGTCGGGCAGCTTGTAGGTCAGCGCCGCCGGATGCACCACTTCCGGCGTCAGGCAGCCGTGGATCGGCGGCGTCGCCCAGAAGCGCACGGCCGGATCGAGGTTGTAGTGGCCTTCCAGCGTCTGGCGCGAGCCGAAGTCGGGAATGCCGGGCTCCATGCAGACGCGGTCGCCGACCTTGAGGTGGGAGACCTTGGCGCCCACCGCCGTCACGACGCCCGAGGCTTCGTGACCGAGCACCATCGGCTCGTTGACGATGAAGTCGCCGATGCGGCCGTGCTTCAGATAGTGAACATCGCTGCCGCAGATGCCCACCGCCTTGATGGCGACCCGGACCTCGCCCGATGCAGGCTCAAGAGACCCAGGAAGCTCGATGTCGCGGAGCGCGATGTTGTTGACGCCTTCAAGGACGACCGCTTTGATTTTCATCTTCTTTCCTCCTCCGCTCCTCGCAAGGCGCGGGCCGACCGGATCTTCGTCCGGCAATGGAGGAAAGCATGCCTGTTCCCGCCAGCGGGGACAAAGCGCGGGTCAATCAATTTTTGTGCATGGTTTTACATCGCGACCCACCTCTTTCTTCGCGACCTCCGCTCTCCCCATGTCGGGATGAGCATGAACCCTTCATCATGATATAAGGATCTCTTTATATCGAGATTGCACCGGAGGCCGACATCTCCTATAAGGCGCTGACTGGCGGCCGATGCTGCCCTCCTGCTTGCCTCAACCAGCCTATCCTCATCCCTTAATCCGGAGATCCGCCGATGGTCGCCAAGGAATACATCGTCAAGGACATCTCGCTCGCCGACTGGGGCCGTACCGAACTCGACATGGCCGAGATCGAGATGCCCGGCCTGATGTCGGTGCGCGCCGAGTATGCCGCCGCCCAGCCGCTGAAGGGCGCCCGCATCGCCGGCTCGCTGCACATGACCATCCAGACCGCGGTGCTGATCGAGACGCTGAAGGCGCTCGGCG
Organism: Pleomorphomonas sp. T1.2MG-36; assembly: GCF_950100655.1. Classification (NCBI taxonomy): domain Bacteria; kingdom Pseudomonadati; phylum Pseudomonadota; class Alphaproteobacteria; order Hyphomicrobiales; family Pleomorphomonadaceae; genus Pleomorphomonas; species Pleomorphomonas sp. T1.2MG-36. The sequence continues at coordinate 328,180 of NZ_CATNLY010000045.1, read as the reverse complement.
CCGACGTCCGCTGGGCCTCCTGCAACATCTTCTCGACGCAGGATCACGCCGCCGCCGCCATCGCCGCCGCCGGCATTCCGGTGTTTGCCGTGAAGGGCGAGAGCCTCAAGGACTACTGGACCTACACCGACCGGATCCTCGACTGGGGCAATGGCGAGACCGCCAATATGATCCTCGACGACGGCGGCGACGCTACGTTGCTGGTCACGCTGGGCTCCAAGGCCGAGAGCGATCCGTCCGTTCTCGCCGATCCCAAGTCCGAGGAAGAGGAAGAGCTGTTCGCCACCATCAAGGCGCGCCTCGCCAAGGACCCGACCTTCTATTCGCGCGCCAAAGCGAACATCCGCGGCGTCTCCGAGGAGACGACGACCGGCGTCATGCGCCTCTACCAGATGGAATCGCGCGGCGAGCTGCCCTGGCCTGCCTTCAACGTCAACGACAGCGTCACCAAGTCGAAGTTCGACAACAAGTATGGCTGTCGCGAAAGCTTGGTCGACGCCATCCGACGTGGCACCGACGTGATGATGGCCGGCAAGGTCGCCATCGTCTGCGGTTATGGCGACGTCGGCAAGGGCTCGGCCCAGTCGCTGCATGGCGCCGGCGCCCGCGTGCTGGTCACCGAGGTCGATCCGATCTGCGCCCTGCAGGCGGCCATGGACGGCTTCGAAGTCGTCACGCTGGAGGATGACATCCATCGCGCCGACATCATCGTTACCTGCACCGGCAACCTGCACGTCGTCACCGTCGATGACATGCGCAAGCTCAAGAACATGGCCATCGTTTGCAACATCGGCCATTTCGACAATGAGATCGACGTCGCCGGCCTCCGGAACTTCAAGTGGAAGAACGTCAAGCCGCAGGTCGACCTCGTCGAGTTCCCCGACGGCAAGAAGATTGTCCTTCTGTCGGAAGGCCGCCTCGTGAACCTCGGCAATGCCACTGGCCATCCGAGCTTCGTGATGAGCGCTTCCTTCTCCAACCAGACGCTGGCCCAGATCGAGCTTTGGACCCGCGGCAACAAGTACGAGAAGAAGGTGCACGTGCTGCCCAAGCATCTCGACGAGAAGGTCGCCCAGCTGCATCTCGCCAAGCTCGGCGCCAAGCTCTCCAAGCTGACGCCCGAGCAGGCCGACTATATCGGCGTCAAGTCGACCGGCCCGTTCAAGTCGGCCATGTACCGCTACTAACAGCGCGTTCGAACGCTCCTGATGCCCGTCCGCTCCCCCAGGGGATCGGGCGGGCTTTTTATTGTCGGCAAAGCCTTATCCACAGCTGTTCCACATATGCGGATTTTTTCGGGTCAACCTGCCCGCATTTACGAGACGTTAAGAAAAAGATGCTGGTCGAACCGCATAAGGCGAGTCCGGTCAGTCCCCTGGCACCACCCTGCCCACGGTTGTCGACTCCCTCAGGTCATTTGCCGAAGCGATAGAATGCCGGAACGTTCCGCGAACATTTGCCGTTCGGAGACCTGTTGCACTCCGAGGCACCAAACCGGCCGGCCACGACTCTTTTTGCCCCTCCTGAAAGGCGGTATTTTGGGGTGATTCGGATCGGCGGTGGGGCACGCGCCGGTCCGGGGCGGACCTCTGTTCAGGGGGCAACCGCCCTTTCATGGATGCGGCCATAAAGGGGACAAGTGCATGCCGGGGCTGGGCCGGACACGATTGCCGTTTGTGGGGCATGTCGGGAAGATCGCCCTGCTCTCGACCATCCTGTCGCCGGTGGCCGCGAGCCCGGCGCTCGCACAGGCCATCAAATTCGGCTCTGATGGCTCGATCTATTTCGAGCCGCTTCAGGTTGCCGCTCTGTCCGCCTTCGTATCGGCCATCTGCATCGCCGTGGTCTCGGCCGCTGCCCTGATCCGGGCCCGCCGCATGGCCGAAGAGGACCGCGAGCGCCTGCTGCGCGAGAACGCCGACCTGAAGCTCGCCGCCGACCGCACCGAAGCCGCGCTCAACGCCGACGACCAGCGCACGGTGATCTGGGGCTCCCGCGACGAGGCGCCGAAGGTCATGGGTTCGCTGCCGGAAGCATCGGGCGTTCCCCGCAGCCAAGTCGGCTTCCTTGCCTTCGGCCAATGGCTGGAGCCAGCCTCCGCCCAGCTTCTCGAGGCCCGTACCCGCGCCTTGCGCGCCGAGGGCGAGGCTTTCCTCGACGTTCTGACGACCACCAGCGGCGTCCACATCGAGGCGGCCGGACGGGTCAACGGCTCGCGGTGCTTCATCCGTTTCCGAAATCTCACGCGCGAACGGCAGCAATATGCCGAGCTCGCCGAGCGCTTCGAACGCCAGCGGACGCTTGTCGAGACCTTCGAGGGCCTGATCGACAAGGTGCCGATGCCGGCCTGGACGCGCGACAAGGCCGGCCGGCTCGTCTGGGTCAATGCCGCCTATGCGCGCGCCGTCGAAGTCGCCAGCTCGACTCAGGCGGTGGCCGTCGGCGCCGAATTCCTCGATACCGCCGCCCGCAAGGCGATCACGGACAGCCGACAGACGGCTCCCGTGTTCGAAAAGCGCCTGTCGGTCGTGGTGGGCGGAGCCCGCCGGGTGTTCGACGTCGTCGACGTCGAGACGGCTTCCGGCAGCGCCGGCATCGCCACCGACGTGTCCGAGCTGGAGCAGGCGCAGGTGGAACTGCGCCGGACCATCGAAAGCCACGCCCGCACGCTCGACCAGTTGGCCACCGCCGTCGCCATCTTCGGCGCCGACAAGCGGCTCAAGTTCTACAACGCCGCCTATCGTTCGCTGTTCGACCTCGACACCGCCTTCCTCGAATCCGGCCCGGACGATGCCGCCGTGCTCGACCAGTTGCGCGTTTCCCGCAAGCTGCCCGAGCAGGCAGACTTCCGAACCTGGAAGCGCGAGCAGCTCTCGGCCTACCAGGCGATGGAGGCTCGCGAAAGCTGGTGGCACCTGCCCACAGGCCAGACGTTGCGCGTCATCGCCAACCCGCATCCGCAGGGCGGCGTCACCTATGTCTACGAGAACGTCACCGAGCAGATCGAGCTCAAGAGCCGCTACAACGCCCTGACGCGCGTACAGGGCGAAACGCTCGACCATCTGTCGGAAGGCGTGGCGGTGTTCGGCTCCGACGGCCGTCTTCGCCTGTCCAATCCGGCCTTCGGCAGCCTCTGGAAGCTTTCCGACGAGATGCTGGCCGGCCGGCCGCACATCAACGACGTCGTCGGCCATTGTATGGCCGCGCACGGCAATCGCGAGGCGTGGGACCAGGTGCGCCTTGCCGTCGCCGGCCTCGCCGACAGCCGCAACCGCCTGACCGGCCGACTCGACCGTCGCGACGGCGGCGTCATCGACTTCACCACCGTGCCGTTGCCGGACGGCGCGACGCTGATCACCTTCGTCAACGTCACCGACTCGGTGAACGTGGAGCGGGCGCTGACCGAAAAGAACGAGGCGCTCGAAGAAGCCGACCAGCTGAAGAACGCCTTCATCCAGCACGTTTCCTACGAGCTGCGCTCGCCGCTCACCAACATCATCGGCTTCGCGCAACTGCTCGCCGACGACAATGCCGGTCCGCTCAACATCAAGCAGCGGGAATACACCGGCTACATCATGGATTCCTCGACGGCGCTTCTGGCGATCATCAACGACATCCTCGACCTCGCCACAGTCGACGCCGGCATCATGGAGCTGGACCTGGGCTCGGTCGATATCCCCTCGACCGTGGGAGCTGCCACCACCGGCCTCCGCGATCGCATCGCCGAGGCGCACATCGACCTTAAGCTCGACGTTCCCGCCGACATCGGTTCGTTCGTCGCCGACGAGAAGCGTATCCGTCAGGTGCTCTACAACCTCCTGTCCAACGCCATCGCCTTCTCGGACGACGGCGGCATGGTGTCGCTCTCGTGCCGTCGGACCGGCGAGGAAATCTCGTTCACCGTCGAAGACCACGGCCGAGGCATTCCCGACGAGTATCTCCAGGCGGTGTTCGAGCGTTTCGAGAGCCGCACCAACGGCGCCCGCCGACGCGGGCCGGGTCTCGGCCTCTCAATCGTCAAAAGCTTCGTCGAACTGCACAAGGGCAGCGTCGACATCACCTCCAAGATTGGCGTCGGCACTCGGGTCGTCTGCCGGTTGCCGATAAACCCCAGCATCGCCGAAGCGGCCGAGTGAGCGCCGCCGCGATGAGCCCGCAGCTTCGCCGAACCGTGAGCGTCACCGACGAAGCCGGCACGCTTCGCCTTGCCGACGACATCGCCGCCATCGCCCGGCCGGGCGACGTCATCGCCCTTCACGGCGATCTCGGCATGGGAAAAAGCGCCCTGGCGCGTGCCGTCGTCCGGCGCCTTGCCGGCAATCCCGACCTCGAAGTGCCCAGCCCGACCTTCACGCTGCTGCAGAGCTACGAGACCGCCCGCTTTCCCGTCCATCACTTCGATCTCTACCGTCTCGCCGATCCCGACGAGCTCATCGAAATCGGCTTCTCCGAGGCCGTCGGCGAGGGCCTATCGCTGATCGAGTGGCCCGAGCGGGCAGGCGAAGAGTTGCCGGGCGAACGGCTCGACATCGTCATATCCGAGGGAGACGGGTTCAATGGTCGCCGCTTCTCGCTGGAAGCGCACAGCGGCGGCTGGGCGGAGCGGCTTGAGGAGACGTTCGCCGTTCGCGGTCTTCTCGACCGGGCCGGTTTCGCGGGCGCCGAGCGGCGGCATCTGCATGGCGACGCCTCGACACGCAGCTTCGAACGGGCGACGATCGGCAGCGACGCGGCGGTGGTGATGCGCTGGCCAGCCTGGCGCGCCTTCCTGAAGCGGGCCGACGACGACCGCTACGAGGAGATCGTCCACCTCGCCGACAGCCTCTCGGCCTTCTCGGCCATCGCCGACACGTTGCGCCGTCATGGCTTTCGCAGCCCGCGCGTTCTCGACCGCGACGCCGAGCGGCGGCTGATGCTGGTCGAGGATCTCGGCTCGGACGGCATCGTGCGCGATGGCGTGCCAATAACGGAGCGCTACCTCGTCGCCGCCCGGCGGCTTGCCGACCTCGCGGCCATCACCTGGCCGGAGGTCGCCGTCGACGACGCCGGAAACCGCTGGCCAATGCCGCGCTACGATCGGCGGGCCCTGGCAACCGAGGTGGGACTCTTTGCCCTCTGGTACGTGCCGCATTTGACCGGCGCGCCGCTTGGCGCCGATGCCCTCGCCGAGTGGAACGATCTTTGGGACGGGCTTCTTGCCCGTTTCGACGAGGATCAGGGGCGGCTGGTGCTGCGCGACTACCATTCGCCCAACATCCTCTGGCAGGCTTCCGGCGATCCCATCGGATTGATCGACTTCCAGGACGGCCTCCTCGGCTCGCCGGCCTACGATTTCGGGGCTCTCGTCACCGACGCCCGCGTCGACATTCCCGATGACCTCGCGGTGGCGATGACCGCCGCCTATGTCGAACGCCGCCGGGTCCACGATGCCGGCTTCGATGCGGCCGACTTCCTGGAGCGCGCGTCGATCCTCGGTGCGCAGCGAAACGCCAAGATCCTCGGCCGCTTCGTCGAATATGCCGCGCGCACAGGCCGTACCCATCACCTTCGCTTCTTGCCACGCGTGCGCCGCAATCTCGAAAAAGCGCTGGACGACAAGGTTCTCGCCGACGTCAAGCTCTGGTATGAACGGCTCGGACTCGCTGCACGGCCGTGAGCCCGATCTTTCCAATCGCAGAGAGCCCGACCTTTCCAAGATGACCGATGCTGCTTTCCCCTCCGCCTTCCGCCCTCGCCGGGCCATGGTGCTCGCCGCCGGTCGCGGCAAGCGCATGCGTCCGATCACGGCGACCACGCCGAAGCCGCTGGTGGAAGTGCTCGGCCGCAGCTTGATAGACCGGGTCTTCGACCGCCTGACCGAGGCGGGCGTCGAGACGGCGGTGGTCAACGTCCATTACCTCGCCGATCTCGTCGAAGTGCACGTCGGCAAGCGGCGCGACCTGTCCGTCACCGTCTCGGACGAACGCGGCCTGCTGCTCGATACCGGCGGCGGCGTCGTGAAGGCCCTGCCGCACCTCGCCAGCGAGCCATTCTATCATCTCAACTCCGACTCCATCTGGATCGAAGGCGTATCCGCCAACCTGCCCGCCCTGGCGCGCGCCTGGGACGGCGACCGCATGGACGGCCTGCTGCTGCTCGCCCCCATCGTCGGGTCGGTCGGCTATTCCGGCGTCGGCGATTTCGACATGGCCGGTGATGGACGCCTGACACGCCGACGCGAACGCACGGTCGCCCCCTTCGTCTATGCCGGCGCGGCCATTCTCAAGCCCGAGATATTCGCCGATCGTCCGCTGGCGCCCTTCTCGCTCAACCGCGTTTTCGACGACCTGATCGGCAAGGGACGCCTGCATGGCCTTCGGCTGGAAGGTACCTGGCTGCACGTCGGCACGCCCGAAGCGATCAGACAGGCGGAGCGGACCATTCTGACATCGGCGGAGTAGGCAATGACCGGGCGCGTCTTCACCATTCACCCCGGTGCGCCCTTCCTCGCCACGCTGGCCGAAGCGCTTCTCGACGGCCGCCTGTTTGCCGGCCGCGACTATCGGCGCAACCCTCTCGACCTTGCCGACGTCAGCATCTACCTGCCGACCCGACGGGCTGGCGCAGCGCTGAGACAGGCGTTCCGCGACGCCTTCGGTGCTGGGTCGGCAATGCTGCCCCGGATCCTTTCCATATCCGACGTGCTGGAGGCCGAGGACGATCTTCTGGCACCCGAGGCGCTCGATCTGCCGCCGGTGATCGCCGCCGCCGAACGACGCCTGATGCTGGCACGCCTCGTTGCCCGCTGGCGCGAGCGCGTGGCGAGCGATCAGTTGCTGACACCATCCGGCCAGCCGGTCGCCGTGCCGGGGTCACCAGCGGAAGCGCTCAATCTCTCAGCCGACCTTCTCGCCCTGCTGGACCAGGCCGAGCTGGAAGGCGTCGACTGGGGCAAGCTCGGCACCCTGGTTCCGGACGACTATGCGGCTTGGTGGCAGCTGTCGCTCAACTTTCTCAGGATCGCCACCGAGGCGCTGCCGGCCGCCATCGCCGAGCAAGGCCAGATCGGGGCCGGAGCCTTTCATCGCGCCATGGTCGAGGCGACCATTGTCCGCTGGCAGCGCCGGCCGCCGCCTGGTCCAGTGATCATCGCCGGTTCGACCGGTTCGGTGCCGAGCACCGCCGATCTGATGGCGGCGGTACTCTCCCTTGCGGAAGGGGCCGTGGTGATGCCGGGTCTTGCCACCGCCGCGCCGAGCGAAACCATCGCCGCCAGCCTACTTGATTGTGCCCACCCCGAGCACACCATGAACCGGCTCGTAGAACGGCTCGGAATCGAACGGGAAGACGTCGGCGAACTGGGCACGCCGGCGGCGGCACTGGCCGCCCGCGTCGACATCGTCCGTCGGGCTCTGGTGCCGGCCGCCGTCACCGACAGCTGGCCGCAGCACGCCGCCGTTCTCGACGCCGACCCCGAGGGCACCGATGCCGCGCTGGCCGGAGTTTCCCTTGCCGTTGCCGCCAACGAGGCCGAAGAGGCGCTCGCCGCCGCCATCGCTCTCCGCCAATGCCTCGAAAATCCGGATGCGCGATCGATCCTCGTCACGCCGGACCGCACCATCATCCGCCGCGTTGGTGCCGAGCTCGAACGCTTCGGAATCGAGGTGGAGGACACCGCCGGCCAGCCGCTGCCGCAAACGCCCTACGGACAGCTCGTCCTGCTCCTCGTCGAGGCCGCCGCCGAGAATTTCCCGCCGGTGAAGGTGGCGGCCATCCTGGGCCACCCGGAGGCGCGCTTCGGCTGGAGCGCGGCGCGGATTCGGCCGGCCGGGCGCCTGATCGCCCGCAAGGTGCTGCGCGGCCCCCGCCTTGCCGGCGGCGTTCCCGCGATCTCGCAAGCGTTGGGAGCGTTGGTGGAGCAGGCCGAGCCGGGCCGTGACGGTACCGCCCTGTCCGATGCGGTCGCCCTCGCCGCCGCCTTTGGCGATGCCTTGGCGCCGCTCGTCGCGGCAGCGGCCATGCCGGCGCCGACGCTGGCCGAGTTTCTCGGCGCCCTGCGCGAGACGCTGGGTCAGGTCACCCGCCGCGCCGAGGACGACAATGACGAGCCGACCCGGGCGGAACGGCAGCTTCTGTCGATCCTCGATGAGCACCTCCGCGCCCCAGACGCCGGACTGGCGCTCACCGGTACCGATTTCGCGCCCGTCCTGCGGGCGCTGATCGGCAACGTTCTGGTACTGACGCCGAGCCGGAATGCTCGCGTCATGGCAACCGGCCCGATCGAGGCGCGCCTTCTGCCCACCGATCGCCTCGTGCTGGTCGGACTCGACGAAGGCGTCTTCCCGCCGGTCACCGACACCGGCGCCTGGCTGTCGCGGCCGATGCGCGCCGGTCTCGGACTCAGCCCGCCCGAGGTCCGCATCGGCCTGTCCGCGCACGATTTTTCCTCGGCACTCGGCGCACCGGATACGGTCCTGATCCGATCGGCCCGGCGTGGCGGTGCGCCCACCGTGCCAACCCGCTTCCTCCAGCGCCTGACCAGCCTGATCGGTCCGGCACGAACTGAGGCCATGGAAGCGCGCGGCGGCCGCTTCCTCGACTGGGCGCGCCGGCTCGACGACCGGCCGGCGGTCTCGCGCGCGCCGCGGCCGAATCCCGCACCGCCTGTGGCGGCGAGACCGCGCATGCTGCCGGTCACCGACATCGAAACGCTGATCCGCGACCCCTACGCCATCTATGCCAAGCGCGTCCTGAAGCTCAGGCCGCTCGACAGCTTCGGCGAGACGCCCGACTTCGGCACTCGCGGGACGCTCATCCACGACATTCTCGCCGACTTTGCGGCGACCTGGACCGCTCCCTGGGACGAGACAGCCGTCGCGGCGCTGATCGAGCTCGGTCGGGGGCGTTTTTCCGAGGCGCTCGCCGCCCACCCGGAAGTCCACGCGCTCTGGTGGCCGCGCTTTCAGGCGCTGGCCCGTTTCATCGTGCTGGAGTTCGAAGCAAGGCGCGCGCCGCTGGCGCGTCACCCGGAAATCGAAGGCAGTCTGAAGGTAAGCGACGACTTCGCCCTGACCGGCCGAGCCGACCGGGTCGACATCGAAGCCGATGGCCGCGTCACCATCATCGACTTCAAGACGGGCCGGGCGCCCACGGCGGCGCAGATCGCCGCCCAGCTTACGCCGCAGTTGCCGCTTGAAGCGGTCATCGCCCGCCACGGCGGCTTTGCACGCCTGGCGAGCCCGCGCGAGTCGGCCGAACTGGTGCACGTGGTGTTGCGCGGCCTCGAAGGCCGCGACGAGATCGAGAGCTATACCGGTCACGCGCCGCGCGGCGGCGATCCTGTGACGCTGGAGGAGACCATAGCCGAGGCGGAACTGCGCCTGCGTGGCCTCGTTCGCGCCTATGCCGACCCGAAGCGCGGCTACCTGTCGCGCGCACGGCCCTTCCGCAAGACCGACCGCGGCGACTACGACCATCTCGCCCGGGTCAGCGAGTGGAGCATCGAGGACGACGGAGGCGAGGAATGAAAATCCCGGTCGCGACCCGTCGGACGCAGCTTCTCGCCACCGACCCCGAAGCCTCCGCCTTCGTGTCGGCCAATGCCGGCTCGGGCAAAACCTGGGTGCTGACACGGCGGGTGATCCGCCTGTTGCTCGATGGCGTCGACCCCGGCCGCATCCTCTGTCTCACCTTCACCAAGGCGGCGGCGGCCGAGATGTCGGGGCGCATCTTCGACGAGCTCGGCCGCTGGGCGGGGCTCAGCGACGACGACCTGATCGCCGTTCTGTCCGAGCTTGAGGGAAAGCCGGTGCAGCCGGAGCGTCTGGCGCCGGCGCGACGGCTGTTCGCCCGCGCCATCGAAACGCCGGGTGGCCTGAAGATCCAGACCATCCACGCGTTTGCCGAAGCCCTGTTGCAGCGTTTCCCGCTGGAAGCCGGGCTCGACGGCCGCTTCCGCGTCCTCGACGACGCACGCGCCGCCGACCTCTACGCCGAAGCGCGGGCCGAGCTTCTGTCCGCCTGCGCCGCTCATCCCGACAGTCCGGAAGGGCGGGCGCTTTCCGAGCTGGTGGCCATCGCTGGCGACGAAGCGCTCGACCGGGCGCTTTCCGCCGTAGTGGCCGCTCGCGACGAGCTGGCCGCCTTCTTCGGCGGCAAGCCATCGATAAACGAGACGCTGGCCGCTTTGCCAGAGGACCTCGGCGCGCCGGCCGGCGCCAGCCGGGAGAGCCTTGTCGGGGATATGGCAGCCCCGCCGGACTTCTCTGGATCGTTCCTGAGCCGGCTCATCGATGCCCTGGACGCCTCGAAGGCCAAGTCGATGACGACGCTCGCCGAGGGCTTCCGCGCCGCCCTGGCCGCTAGCGACGCCGAGGCGCGTAGGCCGCTCTGGCGCAACCTGTTCCTGACGGCCAAGAGCGAGCCGCGCAAACGCCCCTTCACCAAGGATGTCCTCGATGCGCTGCCGGAGGCGAGCGAGCGTTTCGAACAGGAAGCGCAGCGGCTTGTCGGCCTTGAACGCGCCCTGTCGGCGACGCTTTGGGGGACGCGCAGCGCCGCCCTCCTTCGCCTTGCCGACCGGATGATCGGCCTCATCGAAGCCAAGAAGGCGCGGCTCGGTCTCCTCGACTTCGACGACCTGATCGATCGGGCCGCCACCCTCCTCTCGAATTCGGACGCTACCGAGTGGGTGCAGTACAAGCTCGACGAGGGTCTCGACCACGTGCTCGTCGATGAGGCGCAGGACACCTCGCCGCGCCAATGGCAGATCGTCGAGGCGCTCACCGGCGAATTCTCAGCCGGCGAAGGAGCGCGACCGAACCGGCGGCGAACCGTCTTCGCGGTCGGCGACGAAAAGCAGTCGATCTATTCCTTTCAGGGGGCGGCACCGCATCTGTTCGGCCAGACGCGCAAGACGCTGGGGCGGCGCCTTGCCGCAGCCGGACTGCCGGTTCACGATCTCCGCCTTACCCTGTCCTTCCGCTCGACGGCCGCCGTGGTAGGGGCCGTCGATGCGGTGTTCCGCAATCCCGAAGCGCATGCCGGCCTTTCCACCGACCCCGGCCCGACCGTTCACGAGACGGTGCGCGGCCGCGAGCCCGGTCTCGTCGAGCTGTGGCCGTCCGTCGAGAAGCTGCCGGCGCCACCGCCCGGCAACTGGGAAGATCCTGTCGACGCCACGGCCACGGCCAGTCCCGCCGTGCGTCTTGCCGGCCGCATTGCCGATGAGATCGCCGGCTGGCTGCGCTCGGGCACCCGCCTCCCCGCCACTGGTGCTCCGATCCGGCCCGGCGACATCCTGGTGCTCGTCCGCAAGCGCGGCGCTTTCGTCGAGGCGGTCAACCGGGCCTTGAAGCAGCGCGGCGTGGCGGTGGCCGGTGCCGACCGGCTCGACGTGGTCGGCCACATCGTCACGCAGGACCTGCTGGCCGCAGCCCGCGTCGCACTCCTGCCCGAAGACGACCTGACGCTCGCCACCGTCGCCAAGTCGCCACTCGTCGGGCTTTCGGAGGAGGCGCTGTTCCGCCTTGCCCACGGCCGATCCGGACGTCTCTGGGACGCCGTCCGGCGACAGGCGGCCGAGGGGGACGCCGACGCCGAACGGTTGCGAGCCACCGTCGCGCTCTGGATGAACCGGGCCGACCGGGGCGAGCCCTTCGCCTTCCTGTCGCGACTCGTCGGTCCCGATGGCGGGCGTGCGACCTATCGCGCCCGCTTCGGCCGCGAAGCCGACGAAGTGATCGACGAGCTACTGACGCTGGCGCTGGTCTACGAAGGTGAGGAGACGGCCGGGCTCAACGGCTTCGTCGACCGGCTCGCCAAAGGGGGCGAACTGATCCGCCGCGAACTCGACGCCGAACGCGACGAGGTTCGCGTCATGACGGTGCACGGCTCGAAGGGCCTGGAAGCGCCCATCGTGTTCCTGATCGACCCCGGCGACAAACCGGCCAGCGAGAAGAACCTGCCCGACGTGCTGGCGGTGGGCGACGGTCCCAACCCGCCGATCGTCTGGCGCCAGGGAGGAGCCTTCCGTCCGGCGCCGGTGGAAGCGGCAGCTTCGGCCTTCATCACCGCGCAGGAGGAGGAATACAAGCGCCTGCTCTATGTCGGGCTGACGCGCGCCCGGGACCGGCTGATCGTCGCCGGGCTGAAAGGCGCCGAAGAGGGAGCCGATCGCCGCTGGCACGGGCTGGTCGAAGCGGCGCTCGGAACCGATGCCGAGGTGGTGAAGGATGCCGAAGGCACCGTTGTCGCCTGGCGATGGCATGCACCTGACGAAGATCCGCCCGCCCCGCCGAAGCCAGCCAAAGCGGGTATCGGCGAGCCCGAGCCGCTACCCGGATGGCTGGCCCGCAAGGTCGCCGACGCCGCTCCTGAACCGACAAGGGTTGCGCCATCGCGCGCTGCGCCGACGAGCCGGAGCGGCGGGCCGGGAACGACCTTCGATCCGGCGGCTGCGGCCCGTGGCATCTTGCTGCACCGCCTGTTCGAGCTTCTGCCCGACATCGAGCCTACCGCCCGCACCGCCGCCGCCGACAGTTATCTCGCCCGTCTCCTGCCGGACCTTTCGGACGGGGAACGGACCACGCTGGTCGAGAGCATCGTGGCCCTGATGGCCCGGCCGGACCTCATGCTGCTGTTCTCTCCGGCCGCCCGAGCCGAGGCGGCGATCGTCGGAAGCGTGACGACCGCCGGCGGGAAGTCGATTTCCATCGGCGGCAATGTCGACCGCCTTCTGGTCGAACCGGGAGCCGTGACCATCGTCGACTACAAGACGGCGGCGCATCCGCCGCGCACGGTTCCGCAGAGATACGTCCTGCAGCTTGCTCTCTATCGTGCCGTGCTCGGGCGCCTCTGGCCCGACCGGCCGGTTCGGGCCGCCATTCTCTGGACGGTCACGGCGCGGTTCGACGAGGTGGCGGAGGACACATTGGACGCGACGCTCGCCGCCTATCTCGAGGACTTGGATGCCGGCGGCGAGCCAATCGATCACAAAAGCGAAATCGGCGATTGACCCTGAAGCAAAAATCCGTTGGGCGGCCGCTCTAAGGCTTTGTTTTATCGAGGAGCGATTTCGAGTGCGGCTGGCGGCACCCACCGCCCATGCTTCAGCCGCGCTTGACGCTGAAGGGTCCGCTCCTTAGCTTTCTGGCAACAGGCGCGGCCCGACGATGAGTCGGCGCCGCGTCGTCCATCTTGCGAGGTCCGTCATGTCGACCAAGAAAGTCACCGACCAGTCGTTTCCCACCGACGTGCTTGCCTCGTCGACGCCCGTCCTCGTCGATTTCTGGGCCGAGTGGTGCGGCCCCTGCCGCATGATCGCTCCGGCGCTCGACGAAATCGCCGGCGAGCTCGACGGCAAGATCACCATCGCCAAGCTCAATATCGACGAGAACGGCAATACGGCGATGAAGTACGGCGTCCGCTCCATTCCGACGCTGATCATCTTCAAGGATGGCGAGCCTGCCGCCATGAAGGTGGGAGCCGCTCCGAAAAGCGACCTCGCCGCCTGGATCAAGGCCGCCATCTGACAGTTTTTGAGCTTTGAAAAGACAAACCCCGGTTCCGCGTCGCGGAACCGGGGTTTTTCGTTGGAAGCGGGTTCAGCCGGTTGGAAGCGCGTTCACCCGGCCAGCCTCAGGTCTCCGACCCACTCGTAGATCTCCTCGGCCTTGCAAGAGCAGCCGCAGGAACCCGCTCTCGAACAGGCGGCGCCGGCCGCCAGCGGACGTATCTTGCCCTTGGCGACCCAGAGATCCAGCACGGCGCGGACGGCATCCTCGCCGGCATCGAAGTGCACGGCGACGTCGGAGAGGGACGCGTTGCCCCGCTCCTTGAGATAATCGCGGACGGTGGAGGGCGTCATCATGGGCATCACTCCGCGGGCTGCGCGGCGAGCGAACGCCCGCGCGCCCGGCCGGCCATCCACATGGCGGCAACGCCGGCTGCAAAAATGACGGCGGCCATCAGCAACCAACGGGTGGAACTGGCAGGATGGGCGGCAAACGTCGCCGCCTGATAGAACGACACGGCGGCGAGATAGCCGACGGCGGTCGTCCAGACGGCCGCGAAGGCCGTCCACTTGCCACCGATCTCGTGACGCATGGCACCGAGCGCCGCGACGCATGGCGTATAGAGCAGGATCAGCAGCATGTAGGAGAAGGCTGCGGCGGTCCCACCGAAATGGGACTGCATGGCGCCAAACACCGAGCCGTCGACCTCCAGTTCCTGGGCAGCGGCGGCACTGTCGTCGACGTAGCCGACATTGATCCCGAGCGGATCGACGAGACTGCCACCAAGCGCCCCGAGGTTTTCGGGGATGGTCGCGAGCGCGCCGAGAAGCTTGCCGCCGAGACCGACCGCTTCCTCAGTGGTCGCAGCGCCTTCGGCAGCGGCGGGCGCCGCCCCTTCCGTACCGACTTGCTCGTAGAGGGCGTTGAGCGTGCCGATCACCGCTTCCTTGGCGAAAATGCCGGTGAACAGGCCGACCGCGGCCGGCCAGTTGTCGCGGGTCACACCCATCGGCTCGAACACCGGAACCAGTTCCTGGCTGACGACTGCCAACACGCTGCCGCGGGTGTTGTCGCGGTTCACGCTGCCATCGGTGCCGATCGCCGACAGGAAGGACAGCACCATGACGATCGGGACGATCACCTGACCGGCGCGGAGGATGAACTCGCGCAGACGCTGCCATGCCTGAACGGCGACGGAGCGGATGGTGGGAATGTGGTAGGGCGGCAGCTCCATGACGAAGCGGGTCGGCTCGCCGTCGAGCAGCGTCGACTTCAGGACGAGGCCGGTCAGCACCGCGAAGGCGAGGCCAACGATGTAGAGGCCGAACACGATGTTCTGGCCGCTCACCGGGAAGAAGGCAGCCGCGAACAGCGCGAACACCGGCAGGCGGGCACCGCAGGACATGAAGGGCGCCATCAGCGACGTCATGATGCGGTCGCGGCGGCTCTCAAGGGTTCGCGTCGCCATGATGGCCGGCACGTTGCAGCCGAAGCCGACGATCAGCGGCACGAAGGACTTGCCCGGCAGGCCGATGGCCCGCATGGCGCGGTCCATGACGAAAGCAGCGCGGGCCATGTAGCCGGAGTCCTCGAGGAAGGACAGGAACAGGAACAGACAGGCGATGATCGGCACGAATGTCGACACCGTCTGGATGCCCGAACCGAAGCCGACCAGAGCCGCCTCGACGATGGGAGGCGTACCGAGGGCGGCTAGCAGCCCGCCCAAGCCGTCGACGAAGACGGCGCCGAACGCCTGGTCGAAGAAATCGATGAAGGCTCCGCCCACCGAGATGGTGAACAGGAACATCAGATACATGGCGAACAGGAAGATCGGGACGCCCAGCACACGATTGAGGACGACGCGGTCGATCATCTGCGACATTGAAGCGGACAACCGCTGCGTCCGCCGAAAGACGCCGGCCATCAGCTCGCCGATGAAGCGATAGCGGCCGTCGGCGATGACGATGTCGGCATCCTCGCCGGTCGCCGCTTCGATGGCGGCACGGGCGTTGGCGACATCGGTAGCCAGGCTTGGCCCGGCTATGGTCTCTGCGAGGGTATCGCCTTCGATCAGCTTCAGCGCCACCCAGGCGGGATCGGCCTTCGCGTCACGGGCGGCGTCGGCGACGAGCGGAGCTAGCTTCGCGACGGCTGCGACGACGGCGGGATCCTGTTCGGGGCGGGCAATCGGCCTCGCTCCAGCGCGGGCGGCCTCGATGATCGCCGACTTGAGGGCGTCACGACGACCTTGATGGCCATGGTGATGCCCGTGGTGGGCGTGTTCGTGACGACCAAGCCCACGCGTTGCGATCGTTGGAATGACTGGGCAGCCGAGCCGCTTCGACAGCTCGTCGATGTCGATCTCCACGCCATCCGCCTTCGCCATGTCCATCATGTTGAGGACGACCAGCATGGGCACGCCGAGCTCGATGAGCTGTGTGGTGAGGTAGAGATTGCGCTCCAGGTTGGACGCATCGACGATGTTGAGGACGAGATCGGCCTCGCCGGACATGACGAAATCGCGCGCAACGCGCTCATCCTGCGAACCGGCATCGGCACTGCCGATCAGGTAGACACCCGGCAGGTCGACCACGTCGACGGGCTGGTCTTCGAGGAGAAAGCGGCCGACACGCTTTTCGACGGTAACGCCCGGCCAGTTGCCGACCTTTTGCGTCGCGCCCGTCAGAGCATTGAACAGGGTGGACTTGCCGCAGTTGGGATTACCGACGACGGCAACAACGAGAGGCTTTCCCGTGACCATCATACGGCCTCCAGCTCCAGGATGGCCGCTTCGGATTTGCGAAGGGTCAGCGTGAAATTGCGAACGGAAATTTCAACCGGGTCGCCGAGCGGTGCCTTACGCCGGACTTCCAGCACCGCGCCAGGGGTAAGGCCCATGGCGAGCAGGCGCTGCCGGTAGCCACGATCGCCGGCCACCAGGCCAGTGACGCGGGCACTGTCACCCGGCTTCATCGTCTCGATCGAAAGGCCCATTCTCGCGCACTCCGCCAGTGGCGCGCCCAACCGGATGATCCGGCCGGCAGCATCGACACTGCAACTCACTCTCAACTGTATATGTCCTCGTGCTTATGCCTCTCAATTCGTATTCGACCTTAGGCTTAACGAATGTCACGGAGGTCGCTTGATAACTTCAGCGAGTTCGGTGGCGATGCATTGGCAAACGCGGCAGTACAATCGGCCTGGTCTCGTGTAGAAACCGCCGGCGCCTGCCGGCGGTGGAATACGTAGGGTCGAAAGGGAGCTGGAAATCCAGCTTCTCGAGGATTAAACTTGCTTTCTGTGGTGGACTTTGAACTGCGGCGCCTCGCAAAGAAAAGAGCGCGATCGACATCGCGTAGATAAACCGATTAATTTTCTGACGAATACTGTCCGGCCCGTTGCGAGAAATACCGCTAATCACCAACCACAGGGGCCAGGAAAAAAGGCGCCGCCGAACTCAAGTTTCGGGGATTTCTGCTTTAGCAGCAGTAAGTTGCCGAAAGATGAGACGAAAGAGGACCATTGGTGGCGTAGCCGGTGCTCTGCAAAAAACGCATAGCAGTAAAACCTTCGCATTTTCACGTAGTCCCCGGTTGAGTACTTACGACAAAGCTCAGCCACACCTCTATAACGGCAGAAGGGTCCATCGGTAACAACACCGAAGCCCAAGTAAGTTTCGTATAGTTTTGACTGAAATCAAGGTCAAAACTCCATCGGCAGCTGAACATCGGCGTACGTTGCCCGAACCTCGACCAGTGACTGATCGGACGAGGGCGGACAGGAACACCAGATGCAGCAGGACGGATGCAGCAAATGAGCGCGAAATATCCAGGTCTTCCCACGGTCATCAACGGCAACGGCGCCGTTGCCCATGTCATGGGCCACGTATGCGGCGGCGTCATCGGCTACCCGATCACGCCCTCGACCGAAATTTCCGAAATCTATGAGAGCTTCCGCGCTGGCGGCGGCTGCAACGTCTGGGGCCGCCACCCCTTCTTCTACGAGCCGGAAGGTGAGCATTCGGCCCAGTCGGGCGCCCTCGGCGCGGCGCTGACCGGTGGCAAGTTCATCTCCAACGCCTCGTCCTCGCAGGGCATCCTCTACGGCCTCGAGTCGCATTACGTGACCGTCGGCAAGAAGGCCGGCGGCTTCGTGCTGCAGGTGGCCGCCCGCGTGGTGTCGAAGCATTCGCTCAACGTCATGGCCGGCCATGACGACGTCTACTCGCTGCTGCCCACCGGCTACACCATCCTGTTCGGCGCCAACCCGCAGGAAGCGGCCGATCTCGCCGCCATCTCCTACAAGGTGTCCGCGCTGTCGCTGGTGCCGGTCGCCAACTCGATGGACGGCTTTGCGACCTCGCACATGCTGTCGGAAGCCAAGATGCCGGAACCGGCGATGCTGAAGGAATTCCTCGGCGATCCCACCGGCCGCATCAAGTGCCCGACCGTCGCCCAGGAAATCCTGTTCGGCGCCAAGGGCCGCGCCTACCAGCTGCGTCAGTGGCTGGTGCGCAAGAAGGACACCTTCGTCGCCGCCGACGCCACCTCGCTCAAGGCCTACATTGACGCCAACGAAGAGGCCATCGAGGCCGACAACGAGGGCAAGCTGATCGAAGCCGCCGCCAAGTGGGTTCCGGCCGAGCTCAAGGGCCAGTTCAAGCGCCAGTGGCTGAACGCCTGGGAAAAGGGCACCCGCCAGCTCGTCCCGGCGCTGGTCGACATCCACAACCCCGGCCTGACCGGTGGCGTGCAGAACCAGCCCGATTTCCAGTCCGGTGCCGCCGACCATCGCACCCACTTCGTCGTGGACGTGCCGAAGTTCGTCAAGCAGGCCATGGACGAGTACGGTGAGCTGACCGGCCGCCACTATTCGCCGGTCATGACCTACAAGACCGAAGACGCCGACTACGTCATGATCGGCCTCGGCTCGGTCACCGACGACGTCGAAGCCGTTGTCGACTATCTGCGTTCGAAGGGCCGCAAGGTCGGTTCGATCGCCATCAAGCTGCTGCAGCCGTTCCCGGAAGCCGAGCTGATCGCTGCCATCGCCGGCAAGAAGGCCGTCACGGTGCTCGAGCGCTCGGACGACACCGCCCTGACCGGCTTCGTCACGCAGGCCCTGTTCAAGGCCCGCGAGAACGCCGACGGCGGCCGTCACGAGGGCATCCCCGCCATCGACAAGCTGCCCAAGGTCACCACGGCCATCTTCGGCCTCGGCGGTCATGACCTGCAGTCGCGTCACATCGTCGCCGCCTTCGACAACATGGAAGCGGCCCGCAACAACCCGTTCGTCTACCTCGGCTCGCAGTTCTTCTCGAAGAACCCGAATGCCCGCATGAGCGAAGTCCAGGCCAAGCTCAAGGCTGCCTATCCGCAGACCGAGTTCATGGCGCTGGAGACGGGCGAGAACCCCCGCCTGCTGCCTGACGATGCCTTCCGCGTCCGCTTCCACTCGGTGGGCGGTTACGGCACCATCGCCACCGGCAAGCTCCTGACCGATATCCTGGCCGGCGCCCTCGGCCTCTACTCCAAGGCCGCCCCCAAGTACGGCTCGGAGAAGTCCGGCGCGCCCACCAACTACTACATCACCCTGTCTCCGGAGCCGGTGAAGATCACCAACGCCGAGATCGAGGACGTCGAGATCGTCATCTCGCCGGACCACAAGGTCTTCGCGCACTCCAACCCGCTGCGCGGTCTCGCCAAGGGTGGCACGTTCATCCTGCAGACGTCGAAGTCGCCGCTTGAAGCCTGGCTCGACATGCCGGCTTCGGCCCGCAAGACGATCCGCGACAAGGAGATCAAGTTCCTGGTGGTCGACGCCTTCGCCGTCGCCAGCAAGAACGCTCCGTCGCCGGAACTCGCCACCCGCATGATGGGCATCGCCTTCATCGGCGCGCTCTGCGGCCATGAGAAGCGGATCACCGCCGGTGCCGACCGCGCCGCCATCCTGGAGAAGGTGCGTCAGCAGATCTCCAAGAAGTTCGGCGCCAAGGGTGACGCCGTCGTTGCCGGCAACATGGCGGTCATCGCCGAGGGTGCCGAGGCAACCCACGAAGTCGCCTACAACGACCCGGCCTTCAAGGCTGCCGAGGCCGACGCCCCGGTGACCCAGGCTCGTTCGGTGGCGGTCTCCGCCTCGATGTGCAGCCTCGACATCAGCTCGCCGGCCGGCATCTTCGACAACGAGTACTACGAGGACATGCTCGCCGGTCCGTTCAAGGATGGCACCATCGGCGAATCGCCGGTTCTGCCGGGCACCGGCATGTTCATGCCGGCCGGTTCCGCCGCCATGAAGGACAAGGGCCTCTTCCGCCGGCAGGTGCCGGTGTTCGATGCCGAGAAGTGCACGGCCTGCCTTGAGTGCACGCTGGTCTGCCCCGACGCCGCCATGCCGTCGACGGTGCATGAGATCGACGATCTTGTTGCCACCGCCGCTCGTCAGATCGACGTTTCGGAAGCCCGCCGCGCCGAGCTCGTCGCCAAGGCTCCGGCCATCGCCACTGCCATCCGCGAAGTCTACAAGGCTCAGCCGAAGGCCCGCGCCTTCCATGAGATCTTCGCCCAGGTGGCGCCCGGCATCGCCGCCGGCAACGCGTCGCTCGCTCTCGACTTCGACAAGATGACGACGGTTCTCGCCAACTTCCCGGTTGCGCGCACCCGTCTGTTCTTCGATCAGGCCGAGAAGAAGGTGCCCGGTTCCGGTGCTCTCTACTCGGTCGGCCTCGACCCGTGGAAGTGCTCGGGCTGTCTCGAATGCACCACCGTCTGTGGTTCCGACGCTCTGGTTCAGACCGAGCAGGACGACGCGCTCCTCGAGACGCTGCAGGCTCGCTTCGAGTTCCTGACCAAGACGGCCAACACCCCGTCTCGCTTCACCGAGCAGCTGACTGGCGCCAACGCCAAGCGCCTCATCCTCGACCGTGACAACTACTATGCCATGACCGGTGGTCACGGCGGTTGCCGCGGCTGCGGCGAGGTGACGGCGTTGCGCCTGATCATGGCGGCGAACAATGCTCTCCAGGGCCGCGCCCGCAAGGAGCACATCGCCGAGGTCGAGGCGCTGATCGCCAAGATCGAGACCAAGCTGTCGACGCTGACCGACGAGGGTCGTATCGCCCGTCTGAAGTCGTCGCTTGAGACGATCAATCACCACCTCTTCCTGCTGGAGAGCGGTCCGACGGGCGAAGGCCCGGCTGCCGCGGTGATTGCCAACTCGACCGGCTGTTCGAGCGTGTACTCCTCGACCTTCCCGTACAACCCCTACCGCGATCCGTGGGTGAACAGCCTGTTCCAGGATGCCCCCGCGCTCGCCAAGGGCATCTACGAAGGTATCGCGGCCGACGTGCTGGTGAACTTCAGGGCCATGCGCGTCGCCGAGCTGGAGCTCGACGACAAGTATGAGCCGGCGGTTCACGACAAGGCCTTCCGGACCTTTGCCTGGGAAGACTTCACCGAGACCGAACTCGGCCGCCTGCCGACCGTGTTCTCGATCGGCGGCGACGGCGCCACCTACGACATCGGCTTCGGCGCGCTGTCGCGGTTGCTGTCGACCAAGACGCCGATCAAGGTGATCGTGGTCAACACCGGCGTGTACTCCAACACCGGTGGTCAGGCCTCGACCTCCTCGCTGATCGGTCAGGACTCCGACCTCGCCCGCTATGGCGCGGCGCATGCCGGCAAGACCGACAACCGCAAGGAACTCGGCCTGATCGCCGCCTTCCACCCGGCGGTGATGGTGGTGCAGACCGCCACCTCCATCCAGGGGCACTTCCTGAAGAACGTCCTCTCCGCCCTGTCGCGGACGACGTCTCCGGCCATCATCGACGTCTACACGCCTTGCCAGGGCGAGCAGGGCATCGGTGACGACGTGTCGAGCGAGCATGCCCGCCTCGCCGTCGAGAGCCGCACCAGCCCGGTCTACGTCCACAATCCGGACGGCGGCTCGGTGCTGAAGGAGCGCTTCTCGCTGGACGGCAACCCCGACGTCGAGCAGGACTGGACGACCCTCGTCCTGACCTACAAGGACGCCGACGGCAACGAGCAGACGAAGGAAGTGCCGCTGACCCCGGCTCACTTCGCTCACCAGGAAGGCCGCTTCAAGAAGCAGTTCACCGGCAAGCCGCTTGCCGATGACGTCAACAATGCCGTGTCGATCGACGAGTTCATCGACCTCAGCGAAGAAGAGCGGGTCGGCAAGATCCCGTTCATCTGGGAAGTCAAGAAGGGCAAGCTCATCCGCTTCCCGGTTCCGGCCCAGATCGTTCGCCTGGTCGAGGAACGCCGCCGCTTCTGGCGCACCCTGCAGAACCTGGCCGGCATCGACGCCGCCAAGCTCGACGAGGCCCATCAGGCCGAACTCGACGCCCTGCAGAGCCGCTACGACGAGGCCGTTGCCGAGATCGAAGCGCTGAAGGGTGCTGCGAGCAGCGCCGCCGAGTAATCGGCTTCCAACTCGAAGACAATTGGGCCGCCGGGCAACCGGCGGCCCTTTTCATTTGGTGCCTCGTCAGAAGTTCTGATGACTACGTCGAATTACGATAGAGCTTAAACATCGGTATTTTTTAATGTGATATTAGGTGCGCTCATCGAGAGTGCCGTCAGAGAGGACCGGATGTCTTCCGCCTTGTTTCCGGCGGCAAAGCAATGGGTCTCTCGTCTTCCCTGATCAACCAGTGCCTTGACCCCGCCTCTTGCCGAGAGGCGGTACCGGCGCCTTATCCAATCCTTCCAGGAGCCTTCATGCGGAACTTTTTCGCCCGCGTATCGGTACGCTGCTACTCCATCGTCGCCTTCGTCTTGCTCGGGTTGGGATTCATGGCCGGCTATGGCCTTTGGCAGTTGTCAGCGGAGATCAGGGCCGGACGCCTCGAACAATTGCAGGCCGTCGTCGACAGCGCCGCCGCGATGGTGGCGGCCGAGGCGGAGCGCGTGTCCGCCGGAGAGACGGACGAGAAGACTGCGGCGAAGATCGTCGCCGACACCATGTCGAGCATGCGCTTCAACACGTCGGACTACGTGTTCATCATCGACGACCAGGGGCTGATGCTTGCCCATCCGGACCCCAAGTTGCGGGGCAACGATATCGCCTATACCCGCAGGGGGCCGGACGGCCGTGCCGTCATCCAGGAAATGGTCGCCCTGGCCCGCAAGGAAGGCGCGGCGTCGATGACCTACGACTGGACCAACGCCCAGACCGGGGCCAGTGAGCCGAAGGCGGCCATCGTCCGCCATGTCGACGCCTTCGGAGGGGTCACGGTCGCCGCGACGACGGTCGTCGCCGACATCAATGCACAGATCCGGTCCGCCGCCGGACGCTACTCGGGCCTGGCGGCGATACTGACCCTGGCGCTGACCGCCGTCGTCGTGCTGATCGCCCGGTCGATCAGCCAGCCGATCACCGGCATCCAGACCGCCCTCAAGGCGGTCGGCGACGGCGACTATCGCTTCCAGATCGATACCAGCGCCCATGGCGAACTCGGCGCGATGGCACTGACGCTGAGCCAACTGAGGGACAGCCTCTTGCGCGGCGAGGAAGATCGCGCCGCCAGCGAGCGCTTGCGCGAGGAGATGCAGACCCAGGTCACCAGCAACCGGCTTCTGCTTGCCGACGATTTCGAGAAGTCGATCGGCGAGATGACGCGCGCCTTCGTCGCATCGTCCGACAGCCTGCTCGGCTCGGCGCGCCAGTTGTCGCAGGCCGCAGACGCGGGCATCGCCAACGCCCGTACGGTGGCCGATGCAGCCGACGAGTCGGTCCGCAACGTCGAGACCGTCGCGGCGGCCACCACGCAGCTTGCCGCGTCCGTCGAGGAAATCGCACGACAGGTTGCCGAATCCAACAAGGTGGTCGGTCTCGCCACGGAAGAGGTCACCCGCACCGAGGTCGACATCAAAGCCTTGTCGGACTCGGCGGCCAAGATCGGTGAGGTGGTGGCGCTGATCAACTCGATCGCGGAGCAGACCAACCTGCTGGCCCTCAATGCCACAATCGAGGCGGCGCGCGCCGGCGAAGCGGGAAAGGGCTTCGCCGTGGTGGCGAGCGAGGTCAAGCAGCTCGCCTCGCAGACGGCGCGGGCGACCGAGGACATTTCCGCCCGCGTTGCCGGCATCCAGAAGGCGACCGGCGACACCGTGCAATCGATCGGCCGCATTGTCGAGACCATCGACTCCATCCGCAGCATATCCGCGGCGATCGCCGGCGCCGTCGAAGAGCAAAGCGTCACCACACAGGAAATCGCCGGCAACACGCAGCTTGCCGCCGACGGATCGGCAACGGTGACGCAGAACATCCACGCGCTGTCCGGAAACGTCGGGACCACCGCCGAAGCGTCGCGGACCCTCGAAACCCTGTCGGGAGATCTTGCCGGCCGATCCGAACGCCTGAAGCAGGACGTCGCCGGCTTCATCGCCATGCTGAAGTCCGCCTGACCTGCCGCATGACAAACAGAAAGGGCGCCCCGAAAGGGACGCCCTTTTTCGTTTGGCCTTAATGCCGCAGCCGAGCGTCAGCCGACGAAGGCGCGCTCGACGACAAAGGTGTTCGGGGCATTGTTGGCACCCTCGACGAGGCCGAAATGCTCAAGACGATCCTTGGTATCCTTGATCATCGCCATCGATCCGCAGATCATTGCGCGATCGGTCGCTGGATCGAAGGGCGGAACGCCGAGATCGGAGAACAGCTTGCCGGAATCGATCAGGTCGGTGACGCGGCCCTGTCGCGGATGGGGTTCGCGCGTCGCCGAGTCGTAGAGGCGAAGCTTGCCGGCGGCGAGCTCACCGAGGAACTCGTGGTTGGCCACTTCGTCGTAGAGCTCGCGGGCATAGTCGAGTTCGGCCACCTCGCGGCAGGTCTGGACAAGAATCACCTCGTCGAACTTCTCGTAGACCTCGGGATCGCGGATGAGGCTGGCGAAGGGAGCGACGCCTGTGCCGGTCGACAGGAGATAGAGCCGCTTTCCGGGCAAGAGCGCGTCGATGACCAGTGTTCCCGTCGGCTTCTTGCGCATCAGGATGGTGTCGCCGACCTTGACCTTCTGCAGGTATTCCGTGAGCGGACCGCCTGGTACCTTGATCGAGAAGAATTCGAGTTCGTCGTCCCAGGCCGGACTCGCGACCGAATAGGCGCGGAACACCGGCCGCTCGGCGTTGGGGAGGCCGATCATCACGAACTCGCCGGAGCGGAAGCGGAAGCTGGCCGGACGCGTGGTGCGGAAGCGGAACAGACGGTCGGTGTAGTGGCGTACTTCCGTGACCGTCTCGGCAAAGACGTTGTCGGGAATGGGGAAGGCCTGTGCGCCATCGGCGCTGGTCGCAACGGTCGACGTGAAGGCGTTCAAGATCGGCTTCCTCTGCCAGTGCATATCCGGCCGCGACCGACGCGAACCGCGTCGACGGGCATGATCACGTGCGAGGGTGATAGCACCCACTCACTTCCTAGATGAAGCAAACGAGTTGCAAATTCCAGTCATTCCAGGGAAAAAACCGCCGACGAGACCGCATGGCTGGATTGCGAGGCCGACAACCGGGGCGGAAAGCGCTCCGGTGTGGGACCTGACATCGGCGTCAGCGAAGCGCGGCCGCACCCGCCCGCGTGGGCCGGGCAGACTTGGCATCGGCCTCCTGAGTCCCGGACGCGGTCCGCGACAGACCGGCGCGCACCGACAGGGCGGCGAACGCGGCCAACTCGAACACCGTCACGGCAAGAATCACCGAGAGGGCGATCTTCCAGGCAGGAAACTCCAGCGCGGAAGCCCCGACGCCGGAGCCGAAGGCCACAATTGCCGCCAACAGGATGAGCGGGACGAGGCGAACACGCACACCGGCGACGAACCCCAACAGACCCGACATCGCGACAATCAACAGCATGGCCTTACTCCGGACAAATCCTGATATCCGGACTATGGCAGGCCTCGCTTAGGACCCGCTTACAAAAATAGCTCAATTTTGATTGAATTCGGTGCTGGCGATCATCACGCACCGGAAGGTGCCCCAATCGGGCGGATGTTGGCCAGCCGGTCGAGCGCGGCACGCGGATCGAGACGCCCGTCGTAGAGCGCCCGGCCCGTGATGGCACCGTCGAGCACCGCCGCCTCCGGCTGGCAGAGCGCCTCGATGTCGTCCATGGAGGCCAGGCCGCCCGAGGCGATCACCGGGATCGAGACGGCGCGGGCAAGCGCCAGGGTCGCGGGAAGATTCAACCCCTTCAACACGCCGTCGCGATCGATGTCTGTGTAGACGATGGCGGCGACGCCGGCATCCTCGAAACGACGGGCCAGTTCGGTGGCGGTCAACTCGGCGCTTTCCGCCCATCCCTCGACGGCGACCTTGCCGCCGCGCGCGTCGATGCCGACCACCACGCGGCCGGGAAAGGCCTTCGCCGCCGCCTTCACCAGATCCGGATCGCGCAGGGCCACCGTGCCGAGAATGACACGGGAGATGCCCTTGCCGAGCCAGGCTTCGATGGCGGCCATGTCGCGGATGCCACCGCCAAGCTGGACTCGCATGCCCGGCGCCACCGCCTCAAGGATGGCATCGACCGCCGCGCCGTTGACCGAGCGGCCGGCAAAGGCACCGTTGAGATCGACGACATGCAGCCACGGAAAGCCGATGTCGTGGAAGGCACGCGCCTGGGCGGCCGGATCGGAATTGTAGACGGTGGCGGCATTCATGTCGCCGAGCTTCAGGCGAACGCAGGCACCGTCCTTGAGGTCGATGGCGGGATAGAGAATCACGGGCGCCACCTCAGGAAGTTGGCAATGAGACCGAGACCGAGCGCCTGGCTCTTCTCGGGGTGGAACTGCGTGCCGGCGATATTGTCGCGACCGATCATGGCCGTAACCGGCCCGCCGTAATCTGCGACGGCGACCAGGGCATCGGTCTCGCGAAGCGTCATGTGATAGCTGTGGACGAAATAGGCGTGCAGGCCTTTCTCGCCGGTGGGCAATCCCTCGAGAAGGGCATGGGGACGGACAAGATCCAAGGTGTTCCAGCCCATGTGCGGCACCTTGAGCGACGGATCCCCGGGCGAGATCGGCTCGACATCGCCGTCGATCCAGCCAAGTCCTTCCGTGATCGTCTTTTCGAGGCCGCGCCGCGCCATCAGCTGCATGCCGACGCAGATACCGAGGAAAGGCCGACCTTTCCGCATGACGGTTTCGGTCAGCGCCTCGATCATGCCGGGAACAGCGGCAAGGCCCGCCTTGCAGTCGGCGAAGGCGCCGACACCCGGCAGTACCACCCGCTCGGCAGCGCGAACGACATCGGGATCGGAGGTGACGACGATGGTATCGCCGCTGCCATCGCGAGCCGCCCGCTCAAAAGCCTTGGCCGCAGACCTCAGGTTGCCGGATCCATAATCGATGATGGCGACGGTCATGGTCGCGCTCCGCTTTCGGGAAAGAGGCCGAGGACACCCGGCGGAACGCTTCTCGCCGGGTGAAGGACGGGCGGAAGCGTCGGCGCCGGCCGCGGCAGGACAAGCCAGGCGTCGAAGAACCGCCGCTCGGCCGAATCGCGGCTTTCTCCCTCGACGACTCCGGCCTCGCGAAAGCCGCGCAGCCGCAGCGACAGGCGGCGGACGTCGTTGGCGACGACGCCCGTGGCAATCGCCAGGATAAGCTCGAAGCCTCCGGTGGTGACGGGTCCCAGCCAGCGCTCGGAGAGCGTGATCAGGACAGACAGCACGAACCAGCCGACGAGCCCGAGCCATTCACGGTGGCGCAGGAACCACAACGGCCCGAACAGCATCGCCCAGATGGCGAAACCGTCGCGGACGAACACCATGCGCTCCGCAACGAGGTCCGGCTCGGCCTTGTCCGGCAGATGAACGCTGAAGATGGCCATGAATGCCTCCGTCAGGCTTCCAGCACGCCCTTGGTGGACGGCACGCGGCCACCCTGGGCCGGATCGACGGCGACGGCGAGCCGCAAGGCTCTAGCCAACGCCTTGAAGCAGCTTTCGGCGATATGATGATCGTTCGAGCCGTAGAAGGTCTCGACGTGCAGCGTCAGGCCGGCCTGCATGGTGAAGGCGCGGAACCACTCCTCGACGAGCTGGGTATCGAAACTGCCGATCTTGGCCGCATGGAAAGCCGTGCGGAACACCAGATACGGACGACCGGAGATGTCGACCACGACACGGGACAGCGCTTCGTCGAGCGGCAGCGTCACATCGGCGTAACGGGTGATGCCGGCCTTGTCGCCGAGCGCCTTGCGGAAGCATTGTCCGAGCGCGATGCCAACGTCTTCGACGGTATGGTGATCGTCGATGTGAAGATCGCCCTTCGCCTTGACCTCGAGATCGATCAGGCCATGGCGGGCAATCTGGGTGAGCATGTGATCGAAGAAGCCCACGCCGGTGGAGATATCGGCGTCTCCGCGACCATCGAGGTCGAGGCGGACGGAGATCTCGGTTTCGCGGGTCGAGCGGCTGAGGCTGGCCGTGCGCATGGCTCGCTGTCACTCCTTCGGCGGGAATAACCGGCTTCTATCAGGGGTGGGAAGAAATGGAAACGCCAAATGACTCGCGACTTGACGGCGCCAGCCGGGCGAGCGCCCAACGGGCGGCATCGGCCACGATCGGGTCGGGGTCGCCGAGAAGCGGCGCGAGCGCCGGAACGAGCGCCGGATCTCCCGAGTTGCCGATGGCCATGGCGACGTTGCGGACGAAGCGGTTGCGGCCGATCCGCTTGACCGGCGAGCCGGCGAAGAGCGCCCGGAACGCGGCATCGTCCAACGCGGCGAGGGCGGCAAGGGATGGCTCGGCAAGATCCGGCCTTGGCCGCAGCTTCATTTCCGCCGCCTCGGTGGCGAACTTGTTCCACGGGCAGACGGCAAGGCAATCGTCGCAGCCATAGATGCGATTGCCCATCAGAGGTCGCAGATCCTCCGGAATGGGACCGGCGTGCTCGATGGTGAGATAGGAAATGCAGCGGCGCGCATCGATCTGATAGGGCGCCGGCAAGGCACCGGTCGGACAGGCGTCGAGACAGCGGCGGCAGGCGCCGCACCGATCGGCGGCAGGCTCGTCCGGCGGCAGCGCGGCGGCCGAGAGGATCACGCCGAGAAACAGCCAGGAGCCGAACTCGCGCGAAACGAGGTTGGTGTGCTTGCCCTGCCAGCCGATGCCGGCCAGCGCGGCGAGCGGTTTCTCCATCAGCGGCGCCGTATCGACGAACACCTTGACGTCGGCGCCGGTATCGCGAGCAATGAGGCCGGCCACCTCCTTGAGGCGGCCCTTGAGAACCTCGTGATAGTCGCGGTGGCGCGCGTAGACGGAGATGTTGCCGACGCCGGGCCTTGCGAGGTTGTCGAGCGGGTCGCTGTCCGGGCCGTAATTCATGGCGAGAACCACGGCCGATCTCGCTTCCGGCCACAGCACGCGGGGATCGCCCCGCCGGTCGAGCGTCTCCTCCATCCAGGCCATGGAACCGTGCCGCCCAAGATCGACGAAGGCACGCAATCGGCGTGCCGCGTCGCCGAGCCGGTCGACCGGGGCAATGCCGATCGCCGAAAAGCCGAGGTCGCGGGCGCGGACCCTCCAGGTCACCGTGCCGCTCCCCCGGAAACCGGATCAGAAATCGAGGTCGGTGTAGATCGGCGCCGCGGGAAGACCGGCCAACCGGTCCGCCAGCAGGGTGCGGAAGGTCGGGCGCGACTTGATCCGGGCATACCAATACTTGGCATTGAGATCCTCGTCCCAGGGCACGTCGCCGACATAGTCGACGACGGACAATTCGGCAGCGGCGGCGAGGTCGGCGAAGGTGAGCTGCTCGCCGGAGAGCCAGTTGCGCGAGCCGGCCAGCCAGCCGACGTAGTGAAGATGATGCTTGATGTTGACGCGGGCAACCCTCAGCACCTGGTTGTCGGGCGACCCACCGCCCAGTTCCCGTGGCAGCTCCAGCTTCAGGATCTTTTCATGCTGGAAATACTGCACCGCCTCGTCGTGCGTCTTGTGCAGGAACCAGTCGACGAGGCGGCGCATTTCGGCACGCGCCTCGGGGTGGTTGGGCATCAGGCGACGATCACCAAGCGCGTATCCGCGCGTCTCGTCGACATACTCCATGATCGGACCGGCGCCGATGATCGGCGGACCGTCGTTCTCGACCAGGACCGGCACATTTCCGGCCGGATTGAGCTCGAGGAATTCCGGCCGCCGTTCCCAGCTTTTCTCGACGATGAGGTCCACCTTCGCATCGTGCTCGGCAAGCATCAGCCGCACGAAGCGGGAGGTGGTGGAGAAGGGGTGATGATAGAGCTTGAGCATCGAGGCCCCGGATCGCCGGCCGCGCCGGTGTCAGACAGAAGGGTGGAAACAATTCGCCTGGAGTATCTCGCAAGGCTCCGCGCCGCTCCGGATCGGAATGGTGGCGAGCCCCGCGAGACTGGCCTATAGAACCGACGACATGTATGAACAAGCGGTTACCGACCTATCGCATTCGATCCACCCATTTTGACCGAAAGTTTCGCGACATGGATCTTACGGGCCTCTTTCAAGCGCTCATCCTCGGCATCATTGAAGGTATCACCGAGTTCCTGCCGATTTCCAGCACCGGCCATCTGATCATCGCCGAGCAATGGCTGGGCGCTCGTTCGGACATGTTCAACATCGTCATCCAGGCCGGTGCCATCCTGGCGGTGACGGTCATCTACTGGCAGCGGCTTGTGGGCTTCCTGACGGGATGGCGCGACCGGGAGACGCGGCTTTACCTCGGCAAGCTGATCGTCGCCTTTCTGGTCACCTCTGTGCTCGGCCTTCTCGCCAAGAAGCTTGGCTTCAAGTTGCCCGAAACCGTGGTGCCGATCGCCTGGGCGCTGGTGATCGGCGGCTTCTGGATGATTCTCGCGGAACACTATGCGGCCAAGAGGCCGGAAAGCCGCCATATCAGCTGGACGATCGCGGTGGTGGTCGGCGTGGCGCAAGTGGTGGCGGGCGTCTTCCCCGGCACGTCGCGATCGGCTTCGACCATCTTCGCGGCCATGCTGCTCGGTGCGGGAAACAGGGCGGCGGCGACCGAGTTCGCCTTCCTTGTCGGCATTCCCACCATGTACGCGGCGAGCGCCTTCGAGATCGTCTCTACGCTGAAAGATGGCGCCGCGACCGCCAATGAGGATTGGCTGGCGCTCGCCATCGCCTTCATCGCCTCGGCGATCACCGCCTTCGTCTCGGTCAAGTGGCTGCTGGGCTACATCCAGACCAACCGCTTCACGGCCTTCGCCGTTTACCGCGTGCTGTTCGGCGGACTCCTGTTCGCCATGATCCTGACCGGCTGGGTTCACTGACCCGCCGGCTTCAGGCCGTGGCGTTGTCCCGGTCGTATTGGCCATGCGGGCGGAAGCGGACGGCATACTCCGGCAGCATGGCGCCGAGCGACGTCGGCGGGATGCCGAAGGCTTCGAGCGTACGGCCCTCGCCCGCAGCGGGGGCCGACACCACGCTTCCGGCCTTCAGAAGCTCGACCTGGTCGGGTGTCAGCGGAGCTCCGGGCATCCAGGCGGTCAGCCGAGCGAGAAGCGAGGCCAAGCCGAAGGGAATCGTCAACAGGCGCCGCCGACGGCCCGTCTCGGCGAGCAAGCGCTCGAGAATGGCGCGGAAGGTGAGCACCTCAGGGCCACCCAGTTCGTAGATGCGGCCGCCCGCGATCTCGCCATCGACGGCGCGGGCGATCGCCTCGGCAACGTCGCCGACGAACACCGGCTGCAAGCGCGTCAGGCCGCCACCGATCAGCGGCAGCACCGGGCTCATCATGGACAGTTCGCCGAATCGGTTGATGAACTGGTCTTCGGGTCCGAAAATGACCGACGGTCGCATCACCACGGCATCGGGGATAACGTCGAACACCGCCGCCTCACCAGCCGCCTTGGTGCGAGCGTAGGCGGAGCCGGACGCGGCATCGGCACCGATGGCCGACACGTGAACGAGGCGAGAAATGCCGGCGGCGGCAGCGGCCTCGGCCACGGCGCGGGCGCCGAAGGCTTGCACTGCGGCATAAGTCTGCCGGCCGGCGGGCGCGAGAATGCCGACGAGGTTGACGACGGCGTCGGAACCGCTGACCGCCCGATCGACCGAGGCACGGTAGCGCAGGTTGGCTTGCATCGGCATGATCTGGCCGAGGCCACCGAGAGGCTGCAGGTATGCCGCCAGATCGGGCCGTCGACAAGCCGCACGAATGCGCCAGCCGCGCTTGGCCAGTGCACGCACGACGTGGCGACCGAGGAAACCGGAAGCCCCGAAGACGGTGACGATCGGCTTTTCTTCCCGAACGACGGGCATGGCGATCCCTTCCTGCGAAAGTTTGCAACGAACGATCCCGGTCGCCGGCGCGTGAAGTCCGGCGCTCCAGTAAAACCAACTTATTAAGGCAGGAAGCCGCCCGCTGTACAGACCACACCGCGTAGCATTCCGTAGCCGGCGCCAATTCGTCGATAGGGATCGAAATGGCGGTTGACAACACCGCGCCGACCCCGTATTCACCCCGCCAGCCGACGACCCCTGTGCCCAGGTGGCGGAATTGGTAGACGCGCACGGTTCAGGTCCGTGTGCCGCGAGGCGTGAAGGTTCGAGTCCTTTCCTGGGCACCATCGTCGATCACCCAGATCGACGAGAAGTTGGCCTCATTCTTCTGAATGCGAAACAACCTGCCTCACGGCGGGTTTTTTCATGCCCGCGCTCCACGCGGGTCAGCCTTGCGCCACATCGTTTTAGAACCGTTCCACGCTTGCTGAAATTTGGCAGCGCGCATAATCCCTTGCCTGCCAACAACGACAAGCGCCGACGCGGCATTCGGCCGCGACGAGAGCCTAATTCGAGGAACGATACCCCATGATTGCCCAGCGCATCACCGACGACATCCATTCGCTTCGTGCCATCGATTGGGACCGAAAGCTGTTCGACGAACTGGTGCCGCTGCCCGAAGGAACGACATACAATTCCTATCTGGTCCGGGGACGGGACAAGACCGCGCTGATCGATACGGTGTATCCGCCGAAGGCCGAGGAACTGCTCGCCGCGCTGAAAGCGGCAGGCGTCGAGAAGCTCGACTACATCATCGCCAATCACGCCGAACAGGACCATTCCGGCTCGATTCCCGCGCTGCTCGCGATGTTCCCGGACGCGAAAGTGGTGACGAACGCCAAGTGCAAGCGCTTCATCCTCGACACGCTGCCGGTCGACCGGGACGCCTTCGTGACCGTACGGGACGGCGACACTCTCGACCTCGGCGGCAAGACGCTGTCCTTCCATCTTACGCCTTGGGTGCATTGGCCGGACACGATGGTCACCTTTGCCGTCGAGGATCGAATCGCCTTCACCTGCGACTTCCTCGGCGCCCATCTCGCCACCACCGAACTGTTCGCCCGCGACGAGGCGCAGGTCGCCATCTCGGCCAAGCGCTACTATGCCGAGATCATGATGCCATACCGCGCCTTCTCGGCCGAGGCACTCGGCAAGGTGGAGGCGCTCGCGCCCCTGTTCGTCGCGCCAAGCCACGGTCCGGTGCACGACCGGCCGTCCTTCATCTTCGATCTCTATCGCGGCTGGACGTCGGACGAGGTCAGGCCGCTGGTCGTCATTCCCTACGTTTCGATGTACGAGAGCACGGCAAAGATGGTTGCCGTTCTCGTCGACAGGCTCACCGAACGCGGCATCGCCGCGCAGCCGGTCAACGTCGTCGACCTCGACAGCGGCGCATTGGCCATGAGCATCGTCGATGCCTCGACCATCGTCTTCGCCTCGCCGACGGTGCTGTCCGGTCCGCATCCTAGCCTTGCCGCGGCGGCCATCCTGATCAACGCGCTGTCGCCGAAGACGCGCAAGGTGGCGGTGATGGGTTCCTTCGGCTGGGAAGGCAACCTGCCCGACCAGGTGATCGCCTTGCTGCCGCGCCTCAAGGCCGAGATCCTGGAACCGGTCATGACGAAGGGCCTGCCGCGCGAAGAAGCGCTCGGGGAGATCGCCCGGCTCGCCGACGATATCGCCGGCCTTCGCGCCGCGGAAGCGGCAGCGGCCTGAACCGGATGGCAAAGGCGGCATAATTTCCTTGCGCTGGGCCGCAGGGCGTCCGCATATACAGCGGAACGTTTCCCTCGGCTTGGCCGTGGCCGCCTTTCGCCTATCCGCTCTCTCCGATAGGCCGGGCGGCTTTCCGGAGAGAGCCGCCAGCTTGCAGAGTCCAGCCATGACCATTCGCCTCCACACCGGCGATCTTCCCGATCTCGACGCCTACGGCGACGTCGTCGCCATCGATACCGAGACCCTCGGCCTCAATCCGCATCGCGACCGGCTCTGCGTCGTGCAGCTGTCGCCCGGCAACGGATCGGCCGACGTCGTCCAGATCGCCAAGGGACAGACCGCGGCCCCCAATCTCGTCCGGCTGCTCACCGATCCCCGGCGCATCAAGGTGTTTCACTTTGCCCGCTTCGACATTGCCGTCCTGAAGCGGACCTTCGGCATCACCGTGACGCCGCTGTTCTGCACCAAGATCGCGTCGCGCCTCACCCGCACCTACACCGACCGCCATGGCCTGAAGGATGTGACCAAGGAACTCCTGGGCATCGACATTTCCAAGGCGCAGCAGTCGTCCGACTGGGGTGCCACGGTGCTCAGCCAGGCGCAGCTCGAATATGCGGCCTCGGACGTGCTCAACCTTCACGCCCTGCGCGAGCGGCTTCTTGCCATGCTCGAACGTGAGGGGCGCATGGAGATGGCGGAGGCGTGCTTCCGCTTCCTGCCGACCCGCGCCGATCTCGATCTTGCCGGCTGGGGTGAAGAGGATATTTTCGCCCATAGTTGAGCCCAGGCTCGGCTCGTAGGCGAAGTCCGGCAAGATGCCTGACGGACGACGCAGTCGCTTTTCAGCGATTGCTTGAATGTGATCGCGACCCACTCGCGGCACAGCAAGCCTTGGTTTATCTTTTGTGCCTAAAGTCCGCCGGGTGGAGATCGACCAGCCGTCCGGCGGGACGATCCGTGACGGCCCCCAAGAGCAGAGGTTCCGTCGACAACGGGAACGAAGGATGAGTGGCATCGCAGCAACCCGCGCATTCGATGGCGGCGGCATGGAACCGTTTGACGGATCCGCCGAACGGGGGCTGTTGTTTGCCAAGGCGGCTCGGGAGAGCCGGCGCGTCCGTCGTCTGCGCCTCATGCTGCCGGCGATCGGCGCGCTGCTCTGCGTGATCGTGATCGGCGCCACGGTGATCACCCGCATTTCCATCAGTCTCAGCATCGGCGACCTGAAGATCACCACCGACGGACTGGCCATGGATGCGCCGCATCTGTCGGGCAGCGACGGCAAGGGGCGGACCTACGCGGTAAGCGCCGAGAGCGCCGTACAGGACCTGAGTGACACCCGGATCATCCGCCTCAAGGGCATCGAAGCGAGCGTGACGCAAGCCGACGGCAGCCGCGCGCGCCTGCTTGCCGACAGCGGCGTCTACGATTCCACCGCGCAGACCGTGGTGCTCAAGGAAAACATCCGACTGAGCAACTCCGACGGTTCGGGCGGCGCATTGGAGCGTGCCGAGATCAATCTGTCCACCGGATCGCTGACCTCCGACAGTCCGGTAGCGTTCTCCTCCCGCCTCGGCGAAATCAACGCCGAGAAGATGGGCGTCGAGAAGAAAGCGGGGACCGTGACCTTTTCCGGAGGCGTTCGCATGACCGTCGATCCGTCCGTCCGTCCGGGTAGCATCGACAAAATACCTCCCGGGCGGACCGAGCCGGCTACCGGAAGCGTACCGGAAGCCGCTCCCTGACAATCATGATGGCTCGGAGCATTTTAACCGGGCCCAAACGTTCTAGCCGCCTCGACGAGGCAGAAGGCAACCGAAGATGACTCGCATGCCCCGCACCAGCCTCCTTAGCCGGGCCACCGCCGCCGGCCTGCTGGTCGCCCTCGCACTCACCCCGGCCTTTGCCGCCGAAAAGACGGGAAAGCTGCCGCCCAATGCCTATCAGGGTCTTGGAATGTCCTCGGACCAGCCGATCCAGTTCGAATCGGAACAGCTCGAGGTGCACGACCAGGACAAGACGGCGGTATTCATCGGCCATGTCATCGTCCGACAGGGGGCGACCGTCCTGAAGACCGACCGCCTCATGGTGTTCTACCAGGGCTCGCCCTCCGGTGAAGGCCCGCAGCAGGTCAGCCGCCTCGAGGCGACGGGCAGCGTGCTGGTGACCTCGGCCAACCAGACGGCAAGCGGCGACGCCGCGACGTTCGACACCGCCGCCAATACGATCGTGCTCACCGGCAATGTCGTGTTGACCCAGGGCGACAATGTCATCCGCGGGTCGAAACTGCTGATCGACATCAACACCAGCCAGGCCAAGATGCTGGGCGGCCGGGTCCAGATGCTGATCGCTCCGAAATCGCTCGACGCCAAGGGCTGATGCCCCCTTTTCCGCCGGATACCAGAGCCTTGCTGAAGCGCTTCGCACAACCCGAGAGCCCGCCGCCTCCCGAGGCGGCAGATACCTCAGACCTTGCCGTCTTCAACCTCGTCAAGACCTTCGGCCAGCGGCCGGTGGTGCGCGGCGTTTCCATGCAGGTTCGGCGCGGCGAGGCCGTCGGCCTGCTCGGTCCCAACGGCGCCGGCAAGACCACGCTGTTCTACATGATCACCGGGTTGATCCCCGCCAATGGCGGCAGCATCTTCCTCGATGGCCATGACATCACCGGCTATCCGATGTTCCGCCGCGCCCGGCTCGGCATCGGCTACCTGCCACAGGAAGCCTCCATCTTCCGGGGCCTCACGGTTGAGAACAACATCCGCGCCGTGCTCGAACTGGTCGAACCGAACCGCGACGCCCGCGAGGCGGAGCTCGATGCCCTGCTCGACGAGTTTCATCTTGCCCACTTGCGTCGCCAGCCGGCGATTGCCCTCTCCGGCGGCGAGCGGCGGCGCGCCGAAATTGCGCGGGCGCTGGCCAGCCGGCCGATCTTCATGCTGCTCGACGAACCGTTCGCCGGCGTCGACCCGATCGCGGTCGGGGATATCCAGGCCTTGGTCCGCCATCTGACCGGACGCGGCATCGGCGTCCTGATCACCGACCACAACGTGCGCGAGACGCTCGGCCTCATCGACCGGGCCTACATCCTGCATTCCGGCATGCTGCTGGTGGAGGGCACGCCCGACGACATCATTGCCGACGCGGATGCACGTCGCGTTTACCTCGGCGAGCAATTTACCCTTTGAAGCCGCCTCCTGGCTAGGTTATGAAGCAAGAAGCGGACCACCTTCGGCCGCCTCGTTGATTTCATGGCTTCCGCTTCGGCGCGGGATGGAGGGGGTTGCTCGATGGCGCTGTCGGCGCGGCTCGAACTCAGACAAAGCCAGTCGCTGGTGATGACGCCGCAGCTGATGCAAGCCATCAAGCTGCTTCAACTGTCCAATATGGACCTCGTCACCTATATCGAGCAGGAACTCGAGCGCAATCCACTCCTCGAACGGGCCGACGATGGCGAAGGGGAAGCGCCAGCCGTCGAACCGGCCGACGCCGACGTGCCGGCGCAGGCCGACGCGCCAGACTGGTTCGAGACCGAGGGGGCTCCGAGCTCCGAGCGGGTCGCCAACGTCCTCGACACCGATATCGGCAATGTCTACCCCGACGATACCGGGCAACCCGAGCGCCAGCCTCTCGACGTCGGCGCGCTTGCCGGTGGCGACTGGTCGTCGGTCGGGCGTGGCGGTACGGGCGAGGACTACAGTCTCGAAAGCTTCGTCGCCGGCGAAATCGGCCTGGGCGACCACCTTGCAGAGCAATTGGCCGTTGCGATCACGGATCCGGCGTTGCGGCTCATCGGTCACGACCTTATCGACCAGGTGGACGAGGCCGGTTACCTTAGGGCCGATCTTGCCGCGACCGCCGAACGGCTGGGCGCTTCGCTTTCCGACGTCGAGAAGGTGGTTGCCGTGCTCCACACCTTCGAGCCGACCGGCATCTGCGCCCGCAATCTCGCCGAATGCCTGGCGTTGCAGCTTGCCGAAAAGGATCGCCTCGATCCGGCGATGCAGACGCTCGTCGCCCATCTCGACCTGCTTGCCCGGCGCGATCTCGCCGCGCTCCGGCGCCTTTGCGGAGTGGACGACGACGACCTTGGCGACATGATCAAGGAAATCCTGGCACTCGACCCCAAGCCGGGCCATGCCTTCGGATCAACGCAGGTGCAGACGGTGGTGCCCGACGTGATGGTGCAACCGGCATCCGACGGCGGCTGGACGGTGGAGCTCAACACGGACACGCTTCCGAAGGTTCTGGTCAACCAGACCTATTATGCCGAGGTGTCGAAAACGGTCCGCGAGGAGGAGAAGACCTATCTCGGCGAGTGTTTTCAGTCGGCCAACTGGCTGACGAAGAGCCTGGACCAGCGTGCCAAGACCATCCTGAAGGTGTCGACCGAGATCGTCCGCCAGCAGGATGGTTTCCTGACCCATGGCGTCGCCCACCTGAGGCCGCTCAACCTCAGGATGATCGCCGATGCGATCGGCATGCACGAATCGACCGTGTCGCGCGTCACCTCGAACAAATACATGGCGACGACGCGGGGCATCTTCGAACTCAAATACTTCTTCACCTCCTCGATCGCCTCTTCCGAGGGGGGGGACGCCCACTCTGCCGAAGCCGTGCGCCATCGCATCCGGCAATTGATCGACGCCGAAACCGCCGACGACGTGCTTTCCGACGACACGCTCGTCAAGATGCTGCGCGACGACGGCATCGACATCGCCCGCCGCACGGTCGCCAAGTATCGGGAAGCGTTACGCATTCCCTCCTCCGTGCAGCGCCGGCGCCTGAAGCAGCTTGCCGGGGCGTAGAATCGCGGTAACCTTTCGGAAATCGGAGGTCATCCGGAAGGCTGATTGATATCGCCTCCGGCCGACGCCACATCTGAGATATGCGGGCGCGTCGCCCGGCAACGCCAACTCAGGGAGGCTCTTCGGCTTTTCCGCTTCCACCCCCGATCGGCGCCCGCCCCAGCCGATGGCTGCGGAGCAGAGGGGGAAAGCGGCAACACCACCCACCGACGAGACGGAAAGCCGCGCCCCCGCTCGTCGGCGCCGGCCACGATCCGCCAAGCGCGGGAGGCCGGAGACCCAGGTGCTGGACAAAATATCTCCAGCGACAGGTCGGTTCATAAAGGCGCGAGAAACGAGGACTCTGATGCCGCTTCGCATTACCGGAAAGAACGTCGACATCGGCCAGGCGCTTCGCGAGCACATCACCACACGCACCGCCGAGGAGCTCGGCAAATATTACGACGAGCCGTTTACGGGCCATGTCGTGGTGCAAAAGGAGGGTAAGGCCTACATTGTCGACTGCTCGATCCAGCTCGCCTCCGGCACGACGCTGCAATCGCGAGGCGAGGATTTCGAGGTCTATCCGGCGGCCGAGAAGGCAGTGGAGCGAATCGGCAAGCGGATGCGGCGCCACAAGCGCAAGCTGAAGAACTTCAAGGGCGGCGAGTCGGCGGCCGGCGATCAGACGCCGGGCGGGCGGTCCTGGGGCGACCTCGATGCCCAGGCCACGGTGTTCGCCGCATTCGACGACGAGGAACTCGGCGAGGACTTCGCGCCGACGGTCGTGGCGGAAACCACTCAGAAAATCCGCACCATGAGCGTCGGGTCGGCAGTCAGCGAACTCGATTTCACCGGCGCGCCGCTGGTGATCTTCCGCAATGCCGGCAACGGCGGCGTCAACGTCGTCTACCGCCGCAACGACGGAAACATCGGCTGGGTGGATCCCGCGCTGAACGAAATCGCCGGCTGACGGGGCTCATCCCATCTGTCCTTTCTCGGTTCGGACCTATATGAAGGCGAGGGCCGGGGTAACCCGGCCCTCCGACAAACTTGGAACAAGACGATGGATCTGAGCGACCTCCTTGTGATCGACGCAATCCTGCCGCGGCTCAAGACCGCCAACAAGAAGCAGGCGCTTCAGGAGATGGCCGCCAAGGCTGCCGCTCTCACCGGGCGAGACGAGCGCGACATCTTCGAGACACTGATGCAGCGCGAGAAGCTTGGCTCGACCGGCGTGGGGCACGGCGTTGCCATCCCTCACGGCAAGCTGGCCGGTCTTGAACGGCTGGTGGGCGTCTTCGCGCTCCTCGACAGGCCGATCGATTTCGATTCACTCGACGGCGAGCCGGTCGACGTGGTGTTCCTGCTGCTTGCGCCGGAAAGCGCCGGTGCCGATCACCTGAAGGCATTGGCCCGCATAGCCCGCGTCCTGCGCGACGATGAAACGGCCGCGAAGCTTCGCGCCGCCGACGATGCCGCGGCAATGTATACGCTTCTCACCGAAAACGTCCGTTCCGACGCCGCCTGAGGCCGCGCCACGGAATCGATCCCACCGACCATTTTCAATGCGACCGAGGCCCCTTTTCAGCGGTGGCCTCGGGAGCACTTCGCATGACGCGATCGATGCGTTCGTGCCGGTTGATTTTCAGAAACAAATCATGAACAATGTCGGCGGAGACCTGATGATGCCCGTGCCGACTGCCGCGTTTTCTTCCCCGATCGAAAGCTTCGTCAACGATGGCCGGCAATCGGAAGCCGCTCGCCTCGTGCAGCGCGGGGTTGGGCGGCTGTTGGCGGGGCACGGGTTTTCGGTTCTCTACGAGCTGCCGCTCGCATCGGGACGGCGGGCCGACGTGGCTGCCCTCGGCGGCAATGGCGACATCTTCATCGTCGAGATCAAATCGTCGGTGGAGGATTTCCGCGCCGATCGCAAATGGCCGGACTATCGGCTTCACTGCGACCAACTGTTCTTTGCCACCCACGCCGGTGTGCCCGCCGATATATTTCCAGAGGATGCGGGCCTGATCGTCGCCGATGGTTACGGTGGAGCGATCCTTCGGGAAGCACCCAGCCACCGGCTCGCCGGCGCGACGCGGCGGGCCATGACCCTGCGCTTCGCCCAGGTGGCGGCGCGGCGCATCCAGCAACTGATCGATCCGCAACTCCCCGACATGGGCGCCTTCTGAGGGCTCACTCGAAGGGCGGACAGACTGAAGTCTATGCCGGAAAGGCCTCCTTGGCAGCCTCTTCGCGACTAAGAGCGGGGGTGCGGCCGCTTGCCGCGACGGACGCGAGCGCTATCCTTTTCTTTACCGACAACGAGGCGGCGAGGACACTTGGAAGGGGCGGTCACAATCGCCTGGAGGACGGCGTGCCGTATTATCACAGCTATTTCGGGCCCGAGGCGACCAGACCGCCGCTGCCAGCCCATCGCCGGCCACCGGAGGCTTCCGGCCTGTCGGCAAACCTATATGCCCGCGTTGCGCGCCGTTACTGCCTGCCAACGTTCAATCTCGGTACCGCCTTCATTTCCGGAGTGCGCAGCCCCATCGTCGAGCGGGTAGCGCGGACGACCCCCTTCTGGAAGCTCATCTCCTTCGATCGGCTGGCCCCGGACCCCGACATTGCCGCTCCTGGCGTGCTGGTACTGCCCCCGTATGCCGGACACTGCCCGACTCTGGTCCGCGACACGGTGGCGGCCTTTCTGCCCGGCCATGCGGTGCACGTCGCCGGCTGGGAGGATGCCCGACGCGTGCCGCTCTCATCAGGCGCCTTCGGGTTCGGCGAGGCGGCGGAGGCCGTCATCGAGATGGTCTCGCAGATCGGCACCCCCGTGCATGTTGTCGCGGTCACGGAAGCGGGCGTCATCGGCATCGCGGCCGCGACCCTGCTGGGAAAGCGCAATCGCCCCCTGGCGTCATTGACGCTGATCGGCGGCCCCGTCGACTGCCACACAGATCCTGCCGGACTTGCCGCCGAGGCGACCGCGCGCGGGCTGGACTGGTTCATGCGGGCCGCGATCGCGCCGGTTCCGCCGCCCTTCGAAGGCGCCTACCGTGAAGTGTTTCCTGGTTTTTTTGCTCTCACTGGTTTCCTGACGCGCAGCCTCGATCGATCCTCGGTCGACCACAAGGAACTGTTCCTGGAGCTTGTCCGAGGCGACGGCGACGGTGCCGACGGCCATCGCGGCTTCTTCGAGGAGTTCCTGGCGGTCATGGACGTCCCCGCCGAACTCGTTCTGCAGTGGATCGAGGCGGTGCTGATCGACCGGCCATTTGCGCCGGATCTCGGCAGGGCATTCCGGTCAAACGCCTCGCCCCTCCTTGCCACGACGCCCTTGATGACGGTGGAAGCGGAGTGCGACGCCTTCGGCGGCGGTGGCCAGACCCATGCGGCCCACCGGATGACCAGCGCGCCGCAGGATGGATGCCGCCATACCGAAGGTGGGGCCGGCCGCTTTGCCCTCTTCAGTGGAGCTCGATGGCGCGCATCGGTTTTCCCGCGCGTGGCCGATTTCATAGCCAGCCATGCCAGCCCACCTGCGCGACCGCACCTCGGCAAGGTCGAGGATCTTCTGACACTGTCCGGACTTACGCCCGCGCTCGCTGCCCGGCTCAACCGAGAGGGCGTCTACTTCGTCCATCAGCTCGCCCGGCTCGACGACGCCGCGGCGAACGACCTCGACAGGCGGCTCGGGACGGTTGCCCATCCGCTCGCCGCCCAGCTCGGCCGCGAGGCACGCTTCCGCCTCGATGACGGCGGACGGTCTTGAACGTCAGGGACGGCAAGGCCATATAGAGCGCTGATCACCGGGTGCCTCAGGGGCTCGGTCAAGGTCGCTTCCTTGCGAGGACTTTGAAAGATGACGAGATTGGCAGGCTTCTCGAGCCCGTTTCTTCTGGGCTTCGATGAGATCGAGCGTGCGCTCGACCGCGTGTCGAAGGCCGCGAACGACGGTTATCCTCCGTACAACATCGAACGTATCGAACGCGACGGTCCCGAAGGCGACGTGTTGCGCATCACGCTGGCGGTCGCCGGCTTCACGCGCGAGCAACTCGACGTTTCGGTCGAGGAAAACCAACTGGTCATTCGCGGGCGACAGGCGGACGACAAATCGCGCCTCTATCTCCACCGGGGTATCGCAGCGCGGCAATTCCAGCGCACCTTCGTGCTTGCCGAAGGCATAGAGATCCTCGGTGCCGATCTCCGAAACGGGCTGTTGTCCATCGATCTCGTCCGCCCGCCACTCGAGCGCGTCATTCGGCGAATCGAGATCAACGCCGAGGACTGACGATAAACGCGCCGGTCACCTTTTCCTCCTAGACTGCTATTCAGACACGGCGCCCTTCGCGGGTGCACGGTGTCCTCCCCCTGTCCGGTCACGGTCGGCGCGGGGGGAAAGGAGTAATGCGATGGCTTCTTTCACCAAGACCACTCCCGCCGACGATCGGAAGATCATGCCCGATGCCGCCTTCCGGCAACTCGGCGGTGGCAGTGTCGCCTATCTTCGCCGCGTCTCCTCCGATGACGTGATCGCCGCTCATCCGGGCTACCTCGATCTCCGGCCCGGCATGAAGCTGTGGGCGCTGCATTCGGCGGACGGCCAGCCCATCATGTTGACGGACAGCCGCGAGGCCGCCATCGCCAACGCCAACGAAGCGGACCTGACACCGATGATGGTGCACTGAGCGGTTCAGTCCAAGCCATCGACAAGGGCGGAAAATCCCTCGTCCGTCGGGAAACGCTTTGCGGCCTCGGCTGCGATGCGACGTGACGCAACAATATCGCCAGCGTCTCTCAGAAGCCGGATGCGCCGGCGCGGCACCTCCTTGAGGTAGCGTTTGACAAGGCTCGACAGGATGGCATCGGCAGCGATGGCCGCGTCGAGCCCGGCAAGCAAGGCTTCCGCCCGGCCAATGTCGCCTCCT
This sequence comes from Pleomorphomonas sp. T1.2MG-36, assembly GCF_950100655.1. Taxonomy (NCBI): domain Bacteria; kingdom Pseudomonadati; phylum Pseudomonadota; class Alphaproteobacteria; order Hyphomicrobiales; family Pleomorphomonadaceae; genus Pleomorphomonas; species Pleomorphomonas sp. T1.2MG-36. Next base: position 284,963 of record NZ_CATNLY010000045.1, on the reverse strand, counting down.
CGTTCCGCCGCCTCGGCGGCGAGCAACGCAAGGCCTGGATTGATCTCCGGCAAAAGCCCCATCAGTGCATCCGGAACAAGCGCGGCTCCGGCGTCGAAGGCGACTCGGGCGGCGGCGAACCGCGCGTGGGCCAGCCAGTCGACAGAACGAACGAGCAAACCGCGCGCGGCCGCTTCGACGGCGATGTCGCGACGGAAGGTCGCGGTGACCTTGCGTATGATGTTCAGGCTATAGAGGTGGTCGTGAACTTCGTGACTTGAACGGAGCGGCACCAGCGTCACGTCGTCCGGCAACGACAGAGCGGCGAGACGAGCACCGACACCGGCGTCGTATGGGTCATAGAGCGGGACGATCACCCGCGCCGAGCCTCGGCGGGAGGGGGTGAGCAGGTGGCCGAGATCGGCCTCCTCTGCCTGCGAAGCGAGGCCGGCCGCAGCCGACTGGCTGCCCGGCTCGCCGATCCGGAAATCCGGCGCAAAGGCATAGAGCTCGGCGTCCAGGTGTCTGGACGCCGCCGCCGCGGCACCAAAGGCGCCCATCGAACTTCCGTAGAGAATGACGCGCCCGGCCTTCGCGGCCATGGCCGCCTCGCCGATCAACCGATCAATGTCCGCGCCGCAGCTCCGATACCAGTCGTTCGCCGGCTGGTTGAGAAGCAGGAGGCTGTGGCTCGTCCCTGCGAACAGACGTTCGAGACCGAACTTTCCGGCTGGAACCCGTACCTGGCTGAAGACGACGACCAGCGTATCGCCCCCCAGGCGGAACCTGTGGGCAAGATCGTCCCTGCCTGCATCCATCAAGGAAGCTGTCATTTTCGGAAAGCCGCCGGTTGCCATGGCCGCGCCGCTGCCGCACACCCTTGGTCGATGTTGGAGAGACGGAACATGGCTGATTCGTTACCTCAGAGAGACGCCGGAGGCGACCGTTCGCGGCGCCTGCCGCTGATCGACGCCCTACGCGGCGTTCTGCTCCTCGCCATGGCCTCCTATCATTTTTCCTGGGATCTCGCCAACGTCCGGCTGGTCAGCTGGGGCGTCGCCAGCGATCCGCTGTGGCGCGGCTACGCCGCCGCGATCGCCGGCAGTTTCTTGCTGCTGTCCGGCATTTCCTTTCGCCTTTCCGAGCGACGCGGATTCGATCCGGTCCGCTACGGCACCCGTCTCCTCCGCCTCCTGCTCGCCGCCGCGATCGTATCGATCGGGACCTACATCGTTTTTCCCGATGCCTGGGTCTTCTTCGGCATCCTGCACATGATGCTGCTGGCCAGCCTCCTCGCGCCGCTGCTCGTTCGCCTGCCCAATGGACTGTTGGTCCTTCTTGCGGTGGCGGCGCTCATCCTGCCCCAAGTCTGGCGATCGCCCGCCTTCGACGGCATTGGCTGGGGGGTTCTCGGCCTCGCAGAAACGCCGCCGGTCGCCAACGATCTTGTACCTCTGTTCCCGTGGATCGCTCCCTACATCGTTGGCCTCGTTGTCGGCGGTCCGCTGGCGCGCATCGACAAGGAACAGGCATGGCCGCTGCCGCGCCGGGCGTACTGGCTTGCCTCACTCGGTCGGCATTCCCTCCTTTTCTATCTTCTGCACCAGCCGTTGCTCTACGGTTTGGCCGTAGGCCTCGCCTCCGTCATCCCCGTCGATCCGGCGGTCCAGCGGGCCGGCTTCGTCGCCGACTGTCGCATGGAATACGAGCGCCATGGAGCAACCGGAGAGATGTCGGAGCGCTTCTGCGGATGCGTCGCGACCTCGGTCGACGACACCGGCATCTGGCAGAGTCGCGATGGCGACCCCACATTCGAGCCCCTGCTCGCCACTGCCGTCCAGGCCTGTCAGTCGCCGCCACCCGGCGACCTTCCCGGCCCGGCGGCATCCGACGAAAACGACTGACGGTATCTCACCAATGGAAAAGCCGGCGGGCATGGCTCGCCGGCTTACATTCGTCCCGAAGGATCCGACGCTCAGCCCGTGGGGCCTTCGGCGGACTCGCGACGATCCTGTTCCTTCAGTTCGTCAATGCGCGGCATCGACATGATCGAATAGCCGGAGTCGACGAAGTGGACCTCTCCGGTCACGCCCGACGACAGATCCGACAACAGGTACAAGGCCGAGCGGCCGACCTCGTCGATCGTAACGGTGCGCTTCAGCGGCGCGTTCTTCTTCTGGAAATTGAACATCAGCCGGGCGTCGGTGACGCCCGAGCCGGCCAGCGTGCGCACCGGTCCGGCCGAGATGGCGTTGACGCGGATGCCTTCGCTGCCGAAATCGGCCGCAAGATACCGCACCGAACTCTCAAGCGCCGCCTTGGCGACGCCCATGACATTATAGTTCGGCATGACGCGCGTCGAGCCGCCGTAGGTCAGCGTGAGCAAGGCGCCGCCCGCCGTCATCATCGCGGCCGCCTTGCGGGCGACTTCGGTGAAGGAAAACACCGAGATGACCATGGTCCGCGAGAAGTTGGCGCGCGTGGTGTCGGCGTAACGACCCTTGAGCTCGTTCTTGTCGGAAAAGCCGATGGCGTGCACCAGGAAGTCGATCTGTCCCCACTCGGCTTTCAGTGCGTCGAATACGGCATCGACCGACGCCTCGTCCTCGACGTCGCACGGCAGCAACAGCTTCGCCCCCACCTCCTCGGCCAGAGGCCTGACGCGCCGCCCGAAGGCCTCGCCCTGATAGGTGAAGGCCAGTTCGGCGCCGGCGGCGGAGAGGGCCTTGGCGATACCCCAGGCGATGGAATGGTCGTTGGCGACGCCCATAACGAGGCCGCGCTTGCCGGCCATGAGTCCATTCATAATCTGACGTCCTGAGAAGAAGAAAACGCCCGGCAAAGCCGGGCGGATGGGTCAGGCGGCGTAACGCTGGAAGACCAGCGTGGCGTTTGTGCCGCCGAAGCCGAAGCTGTTGGAGAGCACGGTGTCGATCTTGGCATCGTCGATACGGTCGCGCACGATCGGCATGTCGGCGAAAGCCGGATCGATCTCCTCGATATGCGCGCTCTTGACGATGAAACGGTTGTTGATCATCAGGAGCGAATAGATCGCCTCCTGCACGCCGGTGGCGCCAAGCGAGTGGCCAGTCAGAGACTTGGTCGCCGAGATCGGCGGACAGTTGTCGGCGCCGCCGAACACGGTGCGGATCGCCTCGATTTCCGGCGCGTCGCCGGCCGGCGTCGAGGTGGCGTGCGGGTTGATGTAGTCGATCTTCCCTTTCACCGTGGACAGCGCCTGGCGCATGCAGCGCACCGCGCCCTCGCCCGACGGCGCGACCATGTCATAGCCGTCGGAAGTGGCGCCGTAGCCGACGATCTCACCGTAAATCTTGGCGCCACGCGCCTTGGCATGCTCCAGCTCCTCGAGAACCAGCACACCGGCGCCGCCGGCGATGACGAAGCCGTCGCGGTTCTTGTCGTAGGCACGGGAGGCGGTGGCCGGCGTGTCGTTATACTTGGAGGCCATGGCGCCCATGGCGTCGAACAGCACGGACAGCGTCCAGTCGAGCTCTTCGCAGCCACCGGCGAACATCACGTCCTGCTTGCCATACTGGATCATCTCGTAGGCGTTGCCGATGCAGTGGTTCGACGTGGCGCAGGCCGAGGAGATCGAATAGTTGACGCCCTTGATCTTGAACCAGGTGGCAAGCGTCGCCGAGGCGGTGGAACTCATCGCCTTGGGGACCGCGAAGGGACCGACCTTCTTGGACGAACCGCTTTCGATGGTCTTCAGCGCCGATTCGACGATGGCGCGCGTCGAGGCGCCACCCGAACCCATGATGATGCCAGTGCGTTCGCTGGAGACGTCGGCAGCCTCAAGACCAGAATCGAGAATAGCCTGGTCCATGGCCACGTGATTCCAGGCGGTGCCGCCGCCGTGGAATCTCATCGCCCGGCGGTCGACGATCGTCGCGGGATCGAGGGACGGTGCGCCGTAGACCTGGCAACGGAAACCGTGCTCGGCGAAGGTGGGGGCAAAGGTAATGCCCGACCGGGCGTCATGGAGGGACGCCAGCACCTCCTGAGTATTGTTGCCGATCGAGGACACGATGCCCATGCCGGTGACGACGACGCGTCTCATGGCTGTCTTTCCTTGTTTCTGATGCGGGCGGGCTCAGGCGGTCTGGAACAGGCCGACGCGGAGATCCGTCGCCTTGTAGATGGTCTCGCCGTCGGCCTTCAGCCAGCCGTCGCCAATGCCGAGCACCAGCTTGCCGCGCATGACGCGCTTGAGGTCGACGCCGTACTCCACCAACTTGACGGCAGGGGTGACCATGCCGCTGAACTTCACCTCGCCGACCGACAGAGCGCGCCCCTTGCCGGGCGAACCCGACCAGCCGAGGAAGAAGCCGAGCATCTGCCAGAGGGCATCAAGGCCAAGGCAACCGGGCATGACCGGGTCGCCCTTGAAGTGGCAGGGGAAGAACCAGAGGTCGGGGCGGATCGCAAGAGTGGCACGGATGAGACCCTTGCCAAACTCGCCGCCCACCTCGGCAATCTCAGAGATGCGATCGAACATCAGCATCGGCGGCATCGGCAGTTGGGCATTACCCGGTCCGAACAACTCCCCGCGTCCGCAGGAAAGGAGATCCTCATACTCGTAGCTGTTCTTGCGAAGACTCATGCTGCTGTCCGTACCTTGTCCCTTCAGGCGCGCTCAAGGCAGCGCCAATCGCCGTCCATCAGGACGGTGTTCACGTGGTAGGTCGATCTCTAACACAGGCAAGGCGTCCTCGAAAGCCTTGGTACAAACGCGGCAATGGCCTTTTTGGCGCGTTCTTGCAGTCTCCACCCACTTTGCTAATATGTCGCAATCGAAAAAGACGTCCGGCTCCGCCGATCACCCAGGATAACGCCATCATGGACCGCCCGCTCTCCTCCAGCCCGTCGATCGCCACGACGGACATGGCACGCCGAACTGCCCCTGGCGCTCAATCGGCACCCGGCGCCTCCATGATCGCCAAGATTCCAGTGCGGACCCGCCTGCGCGACGTCGGCCTCAGGCCCACCCGCCAGCGCGTAGCTCTCGCCGAGATCCTGTTTTCGCACGGTCATCGGCATCTGTCGGCCGAGGACCTGCACGCCGAGGCTCTGACGGCCAAGGTGCCGGTATCGCTCGCCACCGTCTACAACACGCTGAACCAGTTCACCGAGGCCGGCTTGCTGCGCGAGGTGGCCGTCGAGGGCACACGCACCTATTTCGACACCAATACCGACGATCATCACCATTTCTACGTCGAGGACGAAAACCGGGTGTTCGACATTCCCGGCCCTCACGTGGAGATCGGCGACCTGCCGCCGGCGCCCGCCGGCATGGAGATCGTCCGCGTCGACGTGGTCGTCCGCCTGCGCAACAAGCGTGAGACCATCTGACAACCGGAAGCCGGATGAACGGCTTCCGTCCTATTCCGCCGACAGGGCCGCCACCACTTCGTAACCGTCGCCCCGGCAGAAGGCGCGGCTGATTTCGACTGCGCGGCCGCCAGACGTGTAGCTGACGCGCTCCACCCGCATGGCTGGCGTTCCTTCGGGCAGCTCCAGAAGGCCAGCCTCCACCGCGCCGAGCGCCACCGCCCGGAAACGTTCGACGCCGCGCATTGCCGGCAGTCCCGCGTCAGCCAGTGCGGCTGCCGGCGATGCCGTGGCGGTCTCCATGTCCACGACCATGGCCGGCAGGGTCGTCAGCTCGAGAATGCGCGGATGCCCGTCCACGCAGTGGAGGCGATAGAGCCGAAGGACGCGCTCGCCGGGACCGAGGCCCAGCGTCATGGCCTCGGGGGCCGATGGCGGCCCGGTCAGGCGGTCGACGAGGCGCGTCTCCACCGCCTCACCCTTTTCCATCAGCTCGTCGGCATGAGACCGCAGTACCGTCTGACGCCTGGGGGCGGACTCCGAAGGTCGCCCGTCTTCCTTGGGTGCCGTTCCCGCGCCGGCAACGGTGGAACCGCCTCCCGGTCGCGTGGTCACGAGCCCCTCGGCGACGAGCGGCGCCATAGCCTGCCGCACCGTGATGCGCGAGATGGAAAGGCCGGCCGCTATCGCCCGTTCGGACGGCAGCGGCACACCGGCCACAAGACGTCCGCTGGAAATGGCAATCCTGAGGGCCGCTTCCAGTCGGCGGCAGAGCGGCGCGTCGCCGCCGCGCGCACGCCAGTCCTGGCCGACCACCCGGGTAAAGGGCTCCATCATCGGCCGGCATCCCTTCTCGCAAGACCGAGCGCGCCGTCGAGGGCGTCGCCGACGGGGTCGACAAGCAGACTGGCGGAGCGCGACGACAATCGCCGCCGATAGCTCGGTGAGAGTCCGCCCATCAGCGCGATCCTGCCAACGCCTTCAACGGCGAGACGCCCGATCAGCGCCTCGATATCCGCCACGGCGGCGGCAACGATGGAGACGGCCACGGGATCGCCGAGGTCGGCATGATCGAAGACCATCGGCGCCAGCGCCGCCCAATCGGACGGGCGCGCCGTCTTGCCAAAAGCCGACAGAGCCATCGCCGATCCTCCGAGACGGTCGAGGATCGCCGCCGTCATGGCAGAGGAAGCCGCAAGTCCTTCATGGGCTTCGAGGGCCCGGCGCGCTGCCATCCGGCCGATCACAACACCCGAACCGCCGTCGGAGAGAGCCGCGCCCCAACCGCCAAACCGGATGCGCCGATCACCCAACCGGCCATAGGCCTGGCTGCCGGTGCCGACGATCAGGATGCCGCCGTCGGCACCGGCAAAGGCACCCTCAAGGGCGATTTCAGCGTCGGTGACCACGCGAAGGCGATGGAAACCGAACGGTGCGCCGGCAAGCCGCGCGGCGACGCCAGGATTCGCCGCGCCGGCGGCACCGATCACCGCCACGATCTCGGCCCGATCGCTTCCGGAAAGCCCTGCGGCGCCAAGCGCCGCCGCCGTCGCGGCCTCGAGCGCCGCCAAGGCGCCCTCTGGATCGTTGCCGACGTTGGCCGGACCGCCACGGCCCTCGCCCAGCCGGCGGCCGGCATCGTCGACAAGGCGGGCACGCGCGTTGCTGCCACCCCCGTCCATGCCGAGAAAAAGCCGCCCCATGATGCTTGCCGCCGCCTTTCCGAGACGCTCCCTAGTCCCCAGGCCAAGCAAAGCCCGTCTCCGATCCGCTGGCAATCGGCCTCATCGCGGTATCAACGACTATCTCGGTGGGCAGCCCTAATAGACCACATCGGATCGGCACATTTCCAACCGTTTGATGCGATCCGGACCGAGGAATTGAGTCCAGATTTTGAGTCCGGATCGGAGTCCGGTTGGGAGTCCAGTGGAGAGTCCGACTTGGTCGTCGGGCTCAGGTAGCGAGTCCGGCCAGCACAACGGCCGGGGCTCGTTCAGCGATCAAGTCCGGCGATTAGGAGATATTTTTTCTCAACATATTCGTCGATGCCGTGGTGCGAGCCTTCCCGGCCGTTCCCACTTTCCTTGACCCCGCCGAACGGCACCAGCTCGGAGGATATGGCGCCCGAGTTGATGCCGACCATGCCGGCCTGCAGACCCTCGGCAACGCGGAAGATGCGGCCGACGTCGCGCGCATAGAAATAGGAGGCGAGGCCAAACTCCGTGTCGTTGGCGAGCCGGATCGCTTCCTCCTCGGTGTCGAAACGGAAGACCGGTGCAAGCGGGCCGAAGGTCTCCTCGCGCGCAACGGCCATGGCGGCGGTGACGCCGGTGAGCACGGTCGGCTCGAAAAAGCTGCCACCGAGCGGCGACCGGGCACCGCCGGTCACCACGCTAGCGCCTTTGGCAAGCGCGTCCGCGACATGCGCCTCGACCTTCTCTACGGCCTTCGCGTTGACAAGCGGCCCTTGCGTCACGCCGGGAACGCGGCCGTCGCCAAGCTTCAGTGCCTTCACAGCCACCGTGAGCTTCTCGACGAAGGCGTCATGGATGCCGGCCTGGGCATAGATGCGGTTGGCGCAGACGCAGGTCTGACCCATGTTGCGGAACTTCGAGGCCATGACGCCTTCGACGGCGGCGTCGAGATCGGCATCGTCAAAGACGATGAAAGGCGCGTTGCCGCCGAGTTCGGTATAGAGCTTCTTCACCGTTCCCGCGCACTGGACGATGAGCTTCTTGCCCACCTCCGTCGAGCCCGTGAAGGAGACGACGCGCACCGCGGGATGGGTGGTCAACACATCGCCGACCACCGAGGACTTGCCGGTGACGACGTTGAGAACGCCCTTCGGCAGGCCGGCGCGAGACGCGAGGCGAGCGAGCGCCAAGGCCGTCAACGGCGTTTCGGAGGCTGGCTTCACCACCGCCGTGCAGCCCGCCGCCAGCGCCGGCGCCACCTTGCGGGTGATCATCGCCGCCGGGAAGTTCCACGGCGTGATGGCGGCGACGACGCCGGCCGCCTCGCGGATCACCAGCACCCGCGCGCCGTCCTTCGGCGAGGGCAACGTTTCGCCAGCGATGCGCTTGGTCTCCTCGGCGTAGAACTCGACATAGCCGGCGGCATAGTCGATTTCGCCCAGGGCCTCGGCCAGCGGCTTACCCTGCTCAGCGGTCATGATGAGAGCGAGATCTTCGCGGTGCTCGATCATCAGATCGTACCAGCGACGCAGGAGGCGCGAGCGCTCCTTGGCGAGCAGCCGCTTCCAGGCCGGCAAGGCGCGATCAGCCGCCTCCACGGCCCGCGTCGTGCCATCGGCGTCGGTCAGCGGCACCCGTCCCACGACGGCGCCGGTCGACGGGTCGGTCACGTCGAGAGCCGGCGTGCCGACGAATTCACCGTCGATTAGGCAGGCTTCCACGAGAAGCGAGGGGTCCTTGAGCTGTAGCGACATGGTAGCGGCCTTTCGTGCTGGATGCCGTGAACGGCTCGTCCTCCTCGGGGCAGCGTCAGACAGCGTCCCCGCCAACCGGGTCCGGCGCGGCGACGGCCGGCAGATGCGACAGCACGCCATCGTCGTCGACGGCGCCAAGGCGGCCGAGCAAACGTAACATATGGGCCGGCACCGGCGCCCGCGCCAGGATGGGCGGCTTCTTGCGATAGTACGGAAGCTCCAGCTCACGAGCGTGGAGATGCAGGTTGCGGTCGACGGCCCGTGCCGGGTCGCCGCCATAGACGCCGTCGCCGACGATGGGACAACCGAGATGGGCCATGTGGACGCGGAGTTGATGGGTCCGACCGGTGCGCGGCATCAGGTCGACCACCGTCAAGCGTTCGCCTCGCGCAATGACCCTGTAATCGGTGACCGACGCCTGACCGGCCGGATCGACCTTCATCCACCAGGAGCGCTTTTCGTGGCTGACCTTGGCAAGCGGAGCATCGATGCGCCCCTCGTCGTCCGGCAGGTGGCCCAGCACAACGGCGAGATAGGTCTTCTGCGCCTTCTGCCCCGCGAAGATCTCGCCGAGCTCGCGGAGCTCGCGGATAGCGCGCCGGTGCCGACCGAGGGCCAGACAGCCGGACGTATCCTTGTCGAGCCGATGGCCGAGCTGCGGCGGATTCGGCAGACCGAATTGCAGTGCCGGAAAATGCTGGTCAAGGGTTTCGCCGCCACCGAAGCCTGCATGCACGGGAAGCCCGGCCGGCTTGTCGACGATGAGCACAGAGCCGTCTCGATAGAGGATGCGGGCGATCAACTCGTCGTCGGTCATGAAAAATTCCGAAATCCCGACGGTCTAGTGCCGTCGGGGCTTCATAACGCGAAGGGCGTTCGAAACGAAGTCAATTCGCCTCGCCGAGCAGCGTTGCCGTGTTGCAGACGGCTCCCGCGGCGACCACGTCCATCTTGCCGGGCACGATGCCGAAGGTGGCAAAGACGCTGGACAAAACGGCATCGACGGGCTTGACGCTGCCGACAATCAGCCGAGCGATCTCGTCGCGGACACCGCCCTCCGACATGACGCCCCGGGCGCTGCCGTCCAGCGACACCAGCACCTGCGTTTCGGCGGCCAGCCGCTCGAGACGGTTGCTGAAGTCGATCGGCGCCCGAAGGCTGGCGACGGTATCGCCTGCACCGGGGCGGAAGACCAGATCGACCGGCGGGTCCTCGGCGAAAGAGGATCGTCCTTTGCCCCAGGCCGTCAGGCCACCGGTGGCGAGAAGCCGAACATAGTCCGATGCGCCAGCCGGCGAGGCCGTGTTCTCGGCGGCGAACGCCACGCTGGCCCGCACAGGGCGGCCGGTGACGGCAACTTCTGGGCCCGCGGGACCGCAGACGATCCGCCGGATGCGGGCATCGCCGGAACTCAGTCTGACCTCGAGCGGCAGCTCCAGGGTGTCGGCACCCGGAATGGCAAGCCCACTGATGATGAAACGCGAGGCGATGCGAATGCTGGGAATACCGACGAGGCCATCCTCGCCGCCGATCAGCACCGCCGCCGAGGCTTTCTCCGATTCCATCGTCAATGTTACGGCATCGATTCCGGTAATCGGCGACCTCAACTCGACATTGATGGCGCCTTGCGCCAGGCGGGCGCGCATGACCGCCTGAATGAACTCCAAGGGCCTGAGCGGCGCCGCAAGCGTCAGATCGGCATCTTCCCCGCCCAGACTGATCACGCCGGAAAACGGCAGGATTGTTTCGTCCGCCGCGCCGGAGCTCGCCAGGCGGCTTATGATATCCCGCACACGCGCGATCTCCGCCGAACCTCTGGCCCCATCGCGATAAAGGGCTGCAAGTGCCGACAAAAGCTCGACGGGCTTGAAGGAGGCCACGGCCACCGTCGCCACGCCTGCCGCATCGGTTCCTCCCTCACGGGTGGCAAGGATGCTTCCAAGCTCCGTCACCAGATCGGCGATGCGGAACGTCGTCCCACCGAGAACGGCCCGCTCGTCGACAGTCAACGCACCGGCTGCTCCGAACAGGCGCGACTCGATGGCCGCCGGTACGGTCGGGAGTTCCGGCACGGCGGACGTCCGTTCGGTCAGGGCGGCGACACCGGCGCGCGATGCCATCGCCGTCGCCACGACGGTCCGGCGTCCCAAACCGATCGGCGTGCCGAGCAGACTGCGTACGGTCGTCGATACGGTGACGCGCGCCACCTCACCCGGGCCGCCAATGAAAGCGAGGCCGGATGGCCCCGGCAGGGCCTTGCCCCGTTCGGCGGTCACGGCGATATCGGCGTCGCTTGCCAAGGCCCGGGCGGCCGCCATCGCAACGGGACCGGGGGTCTCGGTCGCTTTGGCGGCGGCGAGCGCGGCAACGTTGGCCGCCTTATCTGCGAAGCGCCGGGTCTCCGACAGCCTCAACCAGTCGGTGACAGCGAGCACAGATAGGGCGACAAGCACGACGCCACCGGCAACGGCGCCAGCGGCGACCGGCCCCGTCAACGAGCGGAAGGTAGAAAAAGGAGATCGGGACAACAAATCTGCACGAACCAATGTCTGGGTTTCGCGACTATTGCCCGAATTGTCTTCCGAGCGGTTAACTTGCCAGCGAAAGCGATGACAGATCGAAGTTTTTGCCGCACTGCACCCATGCGTACCTGACAAAGCTCAGCCGACGGCATATGGATGGACAGGACGCAGGAGGCGTCCAACCGACCAGTCCCAAGCATCGCCCGCGCTGCTATAGAAGGACCGACATTGCTTTGTTTTCGCACATCCTCCGGCCTGAAGGCTGACGGTCATGGGGAGTGCGTCAGGAGGAATCATGCTCAAGGCCATCGACCCGCTGCTCAACCCCGACCTTCTCTACGTGCTGGCCTCCATGGGCCATGGTGACACGATCGCCATCGTAGACAGCAATTTCCCCATCCACTCGGTGGCCCAGGAGACCGTCTACGGCCATCCGCTGCGCCTTGACGGCGTGTCGGCCCCGCGTGCGGCGCGGGCTGTCCTGTCGGTCCTGCCGCTCGATACCTTCATCCCCACCGCCGCCTTCCGCATGGAAGTCGTCGGAGAGCCGGAAAAGTGGACCGACGTTCAGAATGAGTTCCAGAAGGAGGTCTTCGATGCCGAGGGACCGACCTTCAAGCTGGGTGGCATCGAGCGCTTTGCCTTTTACGAGGCGGCCAAGAAGTCGTTCGCGGTGCTTCAGACCGGCGAGGGTCGTCTTTATGGCTGCTTCCTCCTCACCAAGGGCGTGATTCCGCCGAAGGCCTGACGCGGAAATCGCCCGACCGGCCGTCGGATCGCCTCGTGCCTCTTCATCGATCCGTCCCGGCCGGCAGGGGCGAAGCGCCCGTCGCCAAGGGCGCTGCCATCTTCGCAAGTCGACAAGAGACCAACGACATGACCGATACCAAGAAATCCGGCGTTGCCATCCTCGGCATCTTCGCCGTCGACGTTACCTTCCTTGCTCCCCGCCTGCCGGCCATCGGCGAAACCCTGGCTGGCTCGGGCTTCGTCATGGGCCCCGGCGGCAAGGGCTCCAACCAGGCGGTGGCGGCGGCGCGGGCTGGCGGCAAGGTCAGTTTCATCACCAAGATCGGCCAGGACGCCTTCGGCGACATCGGGCTCAAAACCTGGGCCGAGGCCGGAGCCACCGCCCGTGTGCAGCGCATCGACACGCACCCGACCGGCTCGGCCTTCATCTTCGTCAACGACGCCAATGGCCAGAATGCCATCATCGTCTATGCCGGCGCTTCGGGCACGCTCTCGCCAGCCGACCTCGACCTCGAACAGGAAACGATCGCCGCGGCGAAGGTGTTCGTGACGCAGCTCGAACAGCCGATCGACGCCGCCCTGCGCGGCCTCCAGATCGCCCGCGCCGCCGGCACGATCACCGTTTTCAATCCGGCGCCGGCCACGGCATTTCCGGACGAGATCTATCGGCTCTCCGACTATATCGCCCCCAACGAAACGGAAGCGGCCATGCTGACCGGCATCGCGCCGGGGACGGTGGATGATGCCCGCAAGGCAGGCGACGCGCTTCTCGCCAAGGGCGCCAAGAATGCGCTGATCACGCTCGGGAGCAACGGAGTGCTGCTGCACAGCACCACGCAGTCGGTACATCTGCCGGCGCGGGCCGCCGGCGAGGTGATCGACACCACCGGGGCCGGCGACGCCTTCCTCGGCGGCTTCTCGGCGGCGCTTTCCAAGGGGCTCGATCCGGTCGAGGCAGCGCGCTACGGCTCGGCGACAGCCGGCATCTCGGTGACGCGGCGCGGCGCGGCCGCCTCCATGCCGACGGCGGCCGAGATCGAAGCCTTCCTCAAGAGCTGACCATCACGTTGAGCCGCCCCGATCGGTAGACGCCCTCGGAAACAGCGGCTTCAGCGCGCGGTAAAGATCGCGATAGAGCGGCAGGCGGGCGGCAAGCGCCGCCTGCCGTTCGGCGTTGGGCAGGACGACGTCGCGCAATTCCGGCTTGACGCAGACCTCGGCAACGGACTCGCCGGTCACCGCCAGCCGGGCGAGGCGAGCGACACCGAATGCCGGGCCGCGCTCGCCTCCGGCATAACGGCGGATGGGCCGACCAAGGGCGCTCGCCACCACCTCCATGACGAAACGGCCGCGGCTGCCGCCACCGACGGCGGCCAGCGTCGCCGGCACGGGACCGGCCGTTTCCAGCGCCGCCACCGCGTCGACCAGCGTGAAGGCCATGCCCTCGACGGCCGCCTGCAGAAGATCGAGACCATCCGCACCGCCGTCCATGCCGAAGAACACGCCGCGCGCCGCCGGATCGTCGTGCGGAGTCCGTTCGCCTTGAAGGTATGGCAGGAAGGTCACCGGCGACACGACACGCCTGCGCTCGGCCAAGGCCTCGAGCGCGGCGCCGAGGTCGGGCATTCCCGTGACGCCGGCCGTCCAGGCCATGACCGAGGCTCCGTTGAGCATGGCCGCCATCTGAAACCATCGACCGGGCAGCGCGTGGGCGAAGGCATGCACCAGAGCGGCCGGATTGGGGCGATAATCGGCGGTCGTCAGAAACAACTGGCTCGATGTGCCGAGCGAAATGAAGGCGTCGCCGTCATCGACCGCGCCGATGCCGATGCCGGCGGCGGCCGCGTCGCCGGCCCCGGCCACGACCGGAATGCCTTCGGGAAGGCCGGTTGCAGCGGCGGCGGCGGCAGTGACCCGACCGGAGATTTCCGATCCTTCCAGGAGACGCGGCAACTGATCGAGACGAAGTCCGACGGCCTCGACGACGGTCGCCGCCCATTGCCGCCTCGCCTCGTCGAGCAGAAGACTGCCGGCGGCGTCGCACATGTCGGTGGCGAACTCGCCCGTCAGCTGCAGGCGAACCCAGTCCTTGGGCAACAGTATGTGGCTGGCTGCTGCGAGCGTATCGGGCTCGTGGCGACGCAGCCATGCGATCTTCGGGGCGAGAAAGCCGGCCATGGCCGGCACGCCGACGAGCATTCCGAGATCGGGCATCGCCGCGTTGAGCGCTGTGGCCTCGGCTGCCGCCCGCCCGTCGTTCCAGAGAATGGCAGGGCGGAGGGGCCTGTCGTCACCGCCCAGCAACACCGCGCCGTGCATCTGGCCGGAAAGACCCACGGCAACGACACGCTCCAGCAGCCCGGCCGTTGAGGCGGACATTTCGGCGAGTGCCTGTCGTACGGCCCGCCACCAGATATCCGGATGCTGTTCGGACCAACCCGGCGCCGGTCGACTGGTTGCGAGCGCCACTTCGGCGCCAGCCAGTGGACGCTCGCCGGCGTCGACGATGAGCGCCTTCACCGCCGACGTCCCGATGTCTATCCCCAGGAAACAAGCGTTATCGGCCACGGCCCCCTCCCGTTCCTTCCCGTGTCCGGTCTAGCCCGCTGGGCGGACCGTCGCCAGCCCCATGCTCTTGATCGTTGGTCGAGGTGGGTTTTTTTGCCGGTCCGGCGGCTCGCCGCCGTACTCGGAACATGTTATGAAAAGCTGATTGTATCGTTTCATATTGGGAGGTTTACGTGGCCGAACGGGATATCGAGGCGCTCCTCGATGCGATGACGCTGGAGGAGCAGGTGTCGCTGCTCGCCGGTGCCGACTTCTGGACGACGGTGGCGATACCGCGACTCGGCATTCCCGCCATCAAGGTATCCGACGGGCCAAACGGCGCCCGTGGTGGCGGCTCGCTCGTCGGTGGCGTCAAGGCGGCGAGCTTCCCCGTGGGCATAGCCCTTGGAGCCAGTTGGAATCCCTCGCTTGTCGAGAAAATCGGTGGAGCCCTGGCCGAGGAGGCAAGATCGAAGGGTGCCTCGGTGTTGCTTGCCCCCACGGTCAACATCCAGCGCTCCGCCGTCAACGGCCGCAACTTCGAGTGCTACTCCGAAGATCCCTGCGTCACCGCTACACTTGCAACCGCCTATATAGAAGGCCTGCGGAATGGCGGTGTCGGCGCCACGATCAAGCATTTCGTCGGCAACGAGTCGGAGATACAGCGCACCACCATGAGCTCGGACGTCGACGACCGGGCATTGCGCGAAATCTACCTGCCGCCCTTCGAAGCCGCCGTGAAGACCGCGGGCGTCTTCGCCGTCATGAGTTCCTACAACCGGCTGAACGGGACGTTCACCTCCGAGCACAAGGCGCTTCTCCGCGACCTTCTGAAGGACGAGTGGGGCTTTTCGGGCATCGTCATGTCGGACTGGTTCGGCTCCCATTCGACCGCGCCGACGGTCGAAGCGGGGCTCGACCTCGAAATGCCCGGGCCAACACGCGACCGTGGCGACAAGCTGGTCGCCGCAGTGCGGGCTGGAGAAGTCGCGGCCGATAGGGTGCGCGAGGCCGCCCGGCGCGTGCTGACGTTGATCGAGCGGGTTGGGGGCTTCGATACGCCCGACATTCCCGCCGAGCGGGCCATCGACAAGCCGGAGCATAGGGCGCTGATCCGCCGGGCCGGCGCGGAAGCGATCGTGCTCCTCAAGAACGACGGCATCCTGCCGCTCGATCTGGCGGGCCAGACGATCGCCGCCATCGGCCCCAACGCCGAGGCGGCGCAGATCATGGGCGGTGGCAGCGCCCAGCTCAATCCTCACTACGCGGTTTCGCCAGCCGACGGCCTCCGCGTCCTCACATCGGAAAACCAGCTCCGAACGGCGCCGGGCGTTACCGCCAACCGGCTGATGCCATTGATCTCGGGACCGTTCGAGGTGGACGTCTACGGCCGCCCCGATCTCACCGGCCCCGTGGTCGAACATCAGAGCCATCCGCTCGGCGAAGTGATGTGGTTCAACGAGGTGGCGCCCGGCGTGGCCGACGCCGAGTTCTCGCTGCGGGCCACCACCCGCTTCACACCATCGGAGACGGCCGAGCATGTGTTCGGACTGGTCAGCATCGGGCCGAGCCGCCTGATCGTCGACGGCCGGACGGTGGTCGACATTCGAAAGGATTGGGCACCGGGCGACAATTACTTCGAGTGCGGCAATCGCGAAGTGCGCGGGACGATCGCACTCGAAGCGGGGCGAACCGTCGACGTGGTCGTCGAGTATCGATTCGTGCAGGCCATCACTCTCAATCTCAAGGCCATTCGCGTCGGCGTCGCCGTGCCGCTCGGCGACAAGGCCTTCGCCGATGCCGTCGAGCTCGCCCGCGCCTCGGACATCGCCATCGTCTACGCCGGCCGGTCCGGCGAGTGGGACACCGAGGGCAACGACCTGCCGGGCATCGCCCTACCCGGCCGCCAGGACGAACTGATCGCCGCCATCGCGGCCGTCAACCCTCGTACGGTCGTCGTGCTGCAGACCGGCGGCCCCGTGGCCATGCCCTGGCTCGACAAGGTCGGCGCGGTTGTCGAGGCCTGGTATCCGGGACAGGAAGCGGGCAACGCCATTGCCGACGTGCTGACCGGCGTCGCCGAGCCGGGCGGTCGCCTCGCCCAGACCTTCCCGCGCTCAATCGACCACACCCCCGTCGAGACCGGCGACCCGTCGACCTATCCCGGTCGGGATGGCCACGTCGTCTATCGGGAGGGTGTGTTCGTCGGCTACCGTCACTATGATAAGGCCGGCATCGAGCCATTGTTCCCCTTCGGGCATGGCCTCAGCTACACCAGCTTCGACTGGCAGGCGCCGAGCGTGGATAAGCCGGTCTTCGACGGCGAGGGGACCATCACCGTTCGCGTCCGGGTGACCAACAACGGAGCGCGGTCCGGCTCCGAGGTGGTGCAGCTCTACGTGGCGCCTCCGACATCGCGCGTCGACCGGCCGGTCAAGGAGCTGAGGGCATTTGCCAAGCTTCTCCTCGCACCGGGCGAAACCGTGGAAGCAACGATGCTGCTTTCCCCACGCGCCTTCTCCTACTTCGATGTCGAGCGCAACGCCTTTGTCGCGGAGAAGGGCCGCTACAGGCTGATTGCGGCCGCCTCCGCCGCCGCGGCGAAAGGCAGCGTCGACATCGAGCTGACACGAGAGATCGTAGAGGTCGTGAGCGCTCGCCTCCGGCACTGAGATCGTCACCGAGGCAAAAGAAAACCCGGACGTGGCCTAGCCATGTCCGGGGTGGTAAGTCTGCAACTTGGCGGCTGCAGTGACCGAGAGGCGTGCTTTCGGAAAGTGAGCTGGGTTTCCGTCGGCTCGATGTTGACGTTATGCCCCGGTCATCACGGCCATGCCAGCGGCAAACGCTGCCCTGGCGCCAAGTCTTGCCAAGTCGTGAACGAGATCCGCTCACCCTTGTCATTTATGACGATGCCAGTTAGGAAGCCGAAAGCTTACTGCGGCCAATTTGCCTAAATTTCGGCCTCTTGGGGGGTATAGGCTAAATATTCCCTTTATAGTTTCTATCAAATGAGACAGAGCTAAGTTCACACACCGTTTCTCATGCTCATTTTCTGAAGCTTCACGTTTCCCGGATACGTTATCTTTCAGAAAATCCGCATGGAAACCGTCATGAAGCTCCTTCTGGTCGACGACAACCCAAGTAATCTTTTCATGCTCGGCAAGCTGGCGCAGAGCTCCGGCATCGCCGACGTGCAGTCGTTTCGCGACCCCTTGCAGGCGCTCGACGAGGCCCGCCGAACCCGCTTCGACCTGATCATCGTCGATTACATGATGCCGGGGATCGACGGGCTCACTCTCATCCGCGAGGTGCGCAGCCTTCCCGATTATGTCGACGTGCCCATCGTCATGGTCACCACTGTCGACCAGCGGGAGATCTGCTACGCAGCCCTCGAGGCCGGAGCGACCGACTTTCTCACCAAGCCGGTCGACATGGCCGAGGCCAAGGCGCGGCTTCGCAATCTCGCGATGCTGCGCGAGATGCAGAACAAGCTCAGGGACCGCGCCGACTGGCTGCAGACCGAGGTGCAGAAGGCCACCCACGATCGGTTGGGTCTCGAAGAGGAGATCATCCTGCGTCTCGCCCGCGCCGTGGAGCGCCGCGATCCCGCGATCGGCAGTCACCTGGTACGCGTCGCCCGCACGGCCCGCGAACTCGCAGAGGAGCTCGGCCAGGGCGAGACCTACTGCCAAGACCTCTACATCGCCTCGCTGATGCACGACATCGGCAAACTCGGCCTATCCGACGACCTTCTTCACAAGACCGGTCCCTACACGACCGAGGAGCGCCGCCGAATGCAGGCGCATACCCTGATCGGCGGCGAGATTCTCGAAGGCTCCCGGTCGCGCGTCATTCGCCTCGCCGCCGAGATCGCCGAGACGCACCACGAGTTCTGGAACGGGACCGGCTATCCGCGCGCCCTCAAGGAAACGGCGATACCGCTCGCCGGACGTATCGTCGCCGTCGCCGACGTGTTCGATGCGCTGACCTCCGAGCGCCCCTACAAGGCCGCGTGGACGGCGGAAGAGGCTGCCCGCTACATCGCCGACAACGCCGGCCAGCAGTTCGATCCAGAGGTCGCGAGGGCGTTTTCGTTGCGCTACTTCCGCATCCTGAAGATCCGGGAACAGGCTGGAACACCCTTCGGCTTCGCCGCCTGACCTTTCTTGCCGCTTTCTTGCCGGACCGATCATCGTGACGACCACCACTCCCCTTTCGAACGGACCTGGCATCGGAATGCGTGTCGGAAAGTCCACGGCACAAGATCATCCGCTCAGGGGCGCACTGCTCTATGTCGTCGTCGGCTTCCTGTTCCTGGTTTCCGCCGTCGCCGTCTTTACCATCCTGATCCGCCAACAGGCGGACGTGAGCGATCTTGAAGAGACGCGGACCCTTGCCACCGCCTATCGGCTCGACAGGGCAGCCGAAAAGCTGTTGCGCTCAGTAGAAACGGCCAGGCGGGATCCTACGGAAGCCAGCGCGCAGACGGTCACCGCGCGCTTTGTGCTGTTCGGTGCCGCCGCGCGCGATTTTGCGGTGACGGCGCCCGAAGGTACCGACGTCGGCGCGGTGACGAAAGCCGTGGCGGACGCGAGGACACTCATCGACCGTCTGGCCAGCACGCCGAAGATCGACGAAGAGACCCTCGACGCGCTCGGCAACCGCCTGAGCGATCTCCCGGCCATCACGTCCCGAGTGGCGACCTTCGCGGAGACGGCGGAAATCGTTGCCCGATCCGAGGAGCGGATGCTGCGCGAGAAGCTCTATCGCGTGCTTGTCGTCCTGGTCGGCGCGCTGACGCTTTCCATGTGCATCTTCATCTTCAGCCTGATCCGGCAGATCCGCGAGATCTGGAGTTCGAGACTGCGCCTTGAGGCCATGGCCGCCGAACTCAAGCAGGCCGTCGCCGCAGCCGAGGCGGCCAACCAGGCGAAGTCGGCCTTTCTCGCCACCATGAGCCACGAGATTCGCACCCCGATCAACGGCGTGCTGGGTATGGCGCATCTTCTCAAGGACACGCAGCTCGATGCCGAACAGCGCGGCTTTGCCACCAACATCGAAACCTGTGGCCGCAGCCTGATCGCCCTCGTCAACGACATCCTCGATTTTTCCAAGCTGGAGGCCGGCTCTTTCGACGTCGACCGCATCGTCTTCGATCCGGTGGGCACGGCCGAGGCGGCGATGTCCATGGTGGAGGCATCCGTTCGCGAGAAGGGCCTTGTCGCCGTTCTGGCGCCTGAGATCGCCATGAACGCCCGTTATTCAGGCGACCCGACGCGCGTTCGTCAGGTGCTGATCAACTTCCTGTCCAACGCGGTCAAGTTCACCGAGAGCGGCATGATCGCCGTACGAATCCGCGAAGTGAACGGCGGCGAGCGCCCGGTTCTCCGCTTTGAGGTGGAAGATACCGGCACCGGCATTTCCGAAGAGGGTCAGAAGCGCCTGTTCAAGGAGTTCTCGCAAGTCGATGCGTCGATTACCCGCCGGTTCGGCGGAACCGGTCTCGGGCTCGCCATCAGCCGGCGCATCGTCGAGGGACTGGGTGGCGCGATCGGCGTCAAGAGCCGCGAAGGGCGAGGCTCCACCTTCTTCTTCGAGCTACCGCTTGAACGAGCCGATGCGGCCGACGTCGATCCGGCTCCGCTCCACGGCGCCAGCGTTTGGGTGAAGGGGCGGACCTCCACCGAGACCGCCGCGATCGTCGCGACCTTCGCCTACTTCGGCGCCGGAGCCGCGGAGCGCGAGCAAGGTGCCGACATCGCGATCGTCGTCACGGCCCTGCCGCCGGACCATCAGCGCGCGCGCCTCGACATCGCCTTCTCGCAGACGGCCCCCCGTGTCGCCGGCAAACCCGGCCGCCCTGCCAATACCTTGACGCCGGCCATCGTCGCCGCTTCGATCGCCGGAAGTCTCGCGACGGAAGACAAGCGCCGTAGCCCGGGCGAAGAGGCCGCCGTGCCGAAGGGACTGAGGGTGCTGGTGGTCGAGGACAATCGCATCAACCAGCAAGTGGCGCTCCGCCTGCTCGCCCGCCTCGGCATCGAGGCCGCATTGGCCGAAAACGGCGCCGAAGCGCTGGCCATGGTCAACGCCCGCGAGTTCGATATCGTGTTCATGGACATGCAGATGCCGGTGATGGACGGCCTGGAGGCGACGCGCGCCATCCGCCGGTCGAGCGGGCATGGCCGTAACGTGCCGATCGTCGCCATGACCGCCAACGCCTTCGCCGCCGACCGCGAAGCGTGCCGCAAGGCCGGCATGAACGGCTTCCTGCCCAAGCCCGTCGAACGTGACGATCTGCTGTCGGTTCTCGCCGCACTATCCGAGGGCAAGGTACCGGCGACGCGGCGAACCGTCACACGCGAAGCGGCGCGTGCAGAAACGGTCAATCGCCGCCGGGTCGACGCGCTCCTGCGCGAGCTCGGTCCGGAGGATACCGCCTTCCTGCTCGACTCCTTCGCCACCGACGTCGCGGGTCTCCTCTCCGACCTTTCGGCGGCGCTCGAACGCGGCGACGCGGAACTCGCCAAGCGCAGCCTGCACACGCTGAAGGGCGCATCGGCCAACGTCGGCTTCGACGACCTGTCGCGGCAGGCGGCGGCGTTGATGGCCGAACTGCCGGACCCAGACGTCGGCGCCCTCGGCAAGCTCATGATGACCATCGCCGGCGCCGGCAGCGTCGTTGCCGGCCTCAAGGCGGAGTTCGCCAAGACATCCGCGGCCAGTGAGGCGGAAGCCGTTCAGTAGGCCTCGGTGAGTGCCCGCCCCTTGGCGACGGCGTCGAGCGCCTTGAGATCGGAAAGAAGCGGCGCGATCCAGGGCAGCGGCAGCATGTTCGGCCCGTCCGAAGGCGCCCGGTCCGGATCGTCGTGCGCCTCGATGAACACGGCCGAGCAACCGACCGCTACAGCCGCCCTGGCCAGTGCCGGAGCGAATACGCGCTTGCCGCCCGATGACGAGCCACGACCGCCGGGCTCCTGCACCGAATGGGTGGCATCGAAGACAATCGGATAACCGGTTTCGGCCATGGTCGGCAGCCCCCGGAAATCGGTGACCAGGGCGCCGTAGCCGAAGGACGTGCCGCGATCGGTGAGGAGAATGCGCTCGTTGCCCGTCGAGGCCACCTTGTCGGCGACGTTCTGCATGTCCCAGGGCGCCAGGAACTGCCCTTTTTTGACATTGACGACCTTGCCGGTCTCGCCAGCGGCGATCAGGAGGTCGGTCTGACGGCAAAGAAATGCCGGAATTTGCAGGACATCGACCACATCGCCCGCCCGACGGGTCTGCTCGATGTCATGGACGTCGGTGAGCACGGGGCAGCCCAGGCGATCGCGGATTTCGGCGAGAATAGACAAGCCGGCCTCGATGCCTACGCCACGTGTCCCCTTCAGCGAGGTCCGGTTGGCCTTGTCATAGGAGGCCTTGAATACGAAGGGCACGCCGGCCGCCTTGGCCGTGTCCGCCAGGAAGGTGGCGATCTTCAGCGCGTGTTCGCGGCTCTCGATCTGGCAGGGACCGGCGATGAGCACGAAGGGGGCGGTGTTGTCGAAGGTGACGGAGCCGACGGTGACGGCTTTTTGCGGCGTGGCGACGGCCATGGGCGGGGAACCTTTCCAAAGGGGTGACGCCCGGCCTTGGCGCGGCCGGGCGCGGCACTTCTCGTCAGCGCTGGATGTTGCGGCCGGCCAGCGATTTCTCCCACGCCAGGGCGTGGCCGACGATGGTATCGAGATCGTCGAGCTTGGGCTGCCAGCCGGTGATGGAACGCAGCCGGCTCGAATCGGCAACCAGCGACGGCGGATCGCCAGCGCGACGCGGCGCCATACGAACGGGGAAGTTCACGCCGGACACGCGCTTCACCGCATCGATCACCTCAAGCACGGAGAAGCCGTGACCATAGCCGGCATTGGCGACGAAGGTGTCGCCGCCGTTCATCAGGTGCTTCAGCGCCAGCACATGCGCCTCGATGAGGTCGCTGACGTGAATGTAGTCCCTGAGGCAGGTGCCGTCGGGGGTGGGATAGTCGGTGCCAAACACGTCCATGCCATCGCGCTGTCCGAGGGCGGCCTGAGCGGCGATTTTGATGAGATGGGTGGCGCGCTTGGTCGACTGGCCCGTGCGCCCCTTCGGATCGGCGCCGGCGACGTTGAAATAGCGCAGCGCCGCGTAGCGGAAGCCGTAGGCGAAGGCGCTGTCGCGCAGCATGATCTCGGTCATCCATTTGGACGAGCCGTAGGGCGAGACCGGTCCGAGCGGCACCGCTTCGTCGATCAGATCGACGCCGGGCTCGCCATAGACGGCGGCCGTCGAGGAGAACAGGAAGGCCTTGACCTTGCCGCGCACCGCCGCCGCGATCAGCGAGCGCGATTTCACCGTGTTGTTCTCGTAGTAGGATAGCGGATCGGTCACCGAATCCGGCACCACGATCGAACCGGCGAAATGGGCGACGGCAGTGATGCCGTGATCGGCGATCAGCTTGTCGACCAGATCGCCATCTCCGATGTCGCCGACGACCAGCGTCGCCGAACCGGGAATGACGGCATCGTAGCCGGTCGAAAGGTTGTCGAGCACGACAACGCTCTCGCCACGGTCGACGAGAGCATGCACCATGTGGCTGCCAATATAGCCGGCGCCACCGGTCACCAGAATGGACATGGAAAACTCCTCGGATCCTATCGGCGTCTCAGATCAGGGCGCCAGAAGCGAGACCCCTCTATCGCCCGTTTGGCTTTGCTTTTCCAGTGGGAGGATGCCGGGGGGACGCAATTGTTCGCCAAGGGCGGGGCGATCGAAAATCATGTGCACATTCTCAGCCAACAGGGGAAATTAACGGCTCGTTAACTACTTTTTTCGCAGTTTCCTGCATATTTTTCAATGTCCGCGGTGAAGATGCGATTCGATAGCCGGGGCCGGAGAGGGAAGAGGATCGTTCATGGCTCGACTGTCGGGGCCGTTCATTCCAGCCATCGAAGACGCGGCCGCGCGGCGCCTTCGTCTCGTCGACGCGTCGGATACCGGCGTTGAGCGGCGGGCGATCACCGTTCTTCATATTGGCGACGCGCCGGAGGACACCTTCCTGATCGGCCGTCTCGTCGGCGCGCTGCCCAGCTTCGCCGCCACCTTCGTTGCGGCCGGCACGCGCGAAGCGGCGCTTTCGGCATTGTCGCGCCAGCCTTGCGATGTCGTGCTCTGCGAGTTCTGGATGGCCGGGCGCACCACCATGGCGCTGATCGACGAGATCAAGAGGGTCGCCGACGTGCCGGTGATCCTGACCTCGGCGCTCGACAATGACGACATCGAGCTGATCGGTCGCCGGGCCGGCGCCGACGGACTGCTCACCAAGAGCGATCTCGCAGTGGCAACGCTCGACAGGGTTTTCTCGACGCTGCTTCCACGGCGGCAGGCCGCGCGTCGCGATGCGGCCACGATGCTGAGAGCGCTGATGTCCAACCTTTATGCGGCCGGACTTGCGCTTCGCCCCGAACGGAGCGCCGATCGTTCGGCGAACCAGGAGATCAAGCGCGCCGCCCTCGCCCGTTCGATCGCCGACCTCGAAGCCGCCAGCCGGTTCGGTGCCGGCGTTCAGCGCTTCGATGCCATACCGTTCTTCACCGATGCGGTGAAGAAGCAGGACCTCAGAGCGGACGCCGGGGGCACCGTCACCTTCCTTGCCCCCTCGCTGCCGCTACCGATCGAAACCAGTCCGACGCTTTATGCCGATCTCGTCGAAGGCTTCCTAGCGGAAGCCGGCGATGCGGCGGCGGCAGGCGGCGTGGCAACCGTTTCGCTCAGGGCTGCGTCCGGCCGCCTCATCGCCACGGTTCGCCAGTCGGGCGGGAAACCCATAGCGGCCGACACCGAGGCCCGCGCGGCAGCTGCCGAGCGGCGTTTGCTGATCGAAGGGCTGGCGCGAGCTTGCGGCGGTGTCGTGGCGTTCTCGACCAGAAGCGGGCACGCTCTCGAGGTACCACTCCGCCTTTCCGGCGGCTAAGCCGTTAAGTATAAATACCATACAGTTCTACCCGGCGGCATTGTATCCGGCTGCCGGATATGGCGGTCGCTGCTTGATGTTGCAGCGACCATTCGCCGCGAGCAGTAACTTTTTTGGGCTAATGCTCCTGAAACGGCCAGTTACTGGCTTGCATCCTGATTTCTCCTTCATCAAAGTGCCCTCGGATTGGGCATTTTCCCGTTCTTGGAGAAGTGAAGCAAATCGTCAGCCTGACAGGGGACGCCGCCGCGCCTCTAGTCAAAACGTGCCTTGGTTGTGATTTCTGTTTTCTACGAGAGCGACATTTTCCTTTGCAACGGCGGCGCAGGCCGTCGGGCAGAAGCAGCCCGATCGCAGCGTCATCATGACCAGTTCCCTAGGGGGCTGGAGCGGAACAAGGAAAGTCGCACGTGGTTTCTATCGATGAAAAGCTAGCCCCAATCCTGTCGGAAGTGCTTTGCCGCAATCCGGCGGAAGCCGAGTTCCATCAGGCTGTGCGCGAAGTGCTGGAAAGCCTTGGCCACGTGGTGGCCAAACACCCGGACTATTTGGCCGACGCCCTGATCGAACGCATCTGCGAGCCCGAGCGCCAGATCATTTTCCGTGTTCCCTGGACCGACGATCATGGTCAGGTTCACATCAACCGCGGCTTCCGCGTCCAGTTCAACTCCGCCCTCGGCCCCTACAAGGGCGGCCTGCGGTTCCACCCCTCGGTCAACCTCGGCATCATCAAGTTCCTGGGCTTTGAGCAGATCTTCAAGAATGCCCTGACCGGCCTGCCGATCGGCGGCGGCAAGGGCGGTTCCGACTTCGACCCCAAGGGCCGGTCGGATGGCGAAATCATGCGCTTCTGCCAGTCCTTCATGATCGAACTCAACCGGCATCTCGGCGAGCACACCGACGTTCCGGCCGGTGACATCGGCGTCGGCGGCCGTGAGATCGGCTGGATGTTCGGTCAGTACAAGCGCCTGACCAACCGTTTCGAGGCCGGCGTGTTCACCGGAAAGGGGCTCAGCTACGGCGGTTCCCTGGTACGGCGCGAAGCGACCGGCTACGGCACCGTCTATTTCACCAGCGCCATGCTGGCGACCAAGGGCGCCGATCTCGAAGGTCGTCGGATCGTGGTCTCCGGCTCGGGCAACGTGGCCGTTTACGCCATGGAGAAGGCCATCCGGCGCGGCGGCAAGGTGGTGGCCTGCTCCGATAGCTCCGGCTACATCGTCGACGACGAGGGCATCGATCTCGACCTGATAAAGGAAATCAAGGAAGTGCGGCGGGCTCGTATCTCGGACTACGTCGAGCTGAAGCACAAGGGGACCCACTTCGTTCCGACCGGCAAGGGCAGCATCTGGGATGTGCCCTGCGAGGTCGCGCTGCCCTGTGCAACGCAGAACGAGCTCTCCGGCCGCGATGCCGCGACGCTGATCGGCAATGGCGTCATCGCTGTCGCAGAAGGCGCCAACATGCCCTCAACCCCGGAAGCAGTGCATGCCTTCCAGGCAGCCGGCGTCCTGTTCGGCCCGGGCAAGGCCGCCAACGCCGGTGGCGTCGCCACGTCGGCCTTGGAGATGCAGCAGAATGCCAGCCGTGACAGCTGGACTTTCGAGGCGACGCGCGAGCGGCTGGCTGGGATCATGAGCGGTATCCACGATCGCTGCGCCGAAACAGCCAGCGAATATGGCGTTGCCGGCAACTATGTGCTGGGTGCCAATATCGCCGGCTTCATTCGTGTTGCCGAGGCCATGCGCGCCCAGGGCATCATCTGACATCCGGACCGCGTGAGGGCGGACCCCGCCCTCACGACACCATGGCCAGATCCTCCACCCCAACTTCCAGCACACTCAGGCGGCGGGACTTGCCGTCGCGATCCGTCCACTCGATGCTCTGACCAGCGGTCAGGCCGATCAGCGCCGCCCCAACCGGCGTCAGCACGGAAATGCGCCCCTGCTCGATGTCCGCCTCGCCCGGGTAAACCAGGCGAACGGTCCGAGGCTCGGCTCCGTCCAGGCTGAAGCGCACGGCCGCGCCCATGCGCACGGTTCCCTGCGCCAGACGATCGTCGGCGACGACGCGCGCGCGTTCGAGCTCGGCGGCCAACTGGTCGGCGGCGGCAGGGTCACGATCGGCAAGCGCGTCGGCGAGATTGGCAAGGCGCTCGTGATCGGAGCGGGCGAGGGTGATGGCCGGCAAGCGTCGCCGGCGTGTGGCGGTGGTCATGTTCGTTCCTCCAAAAGGAAACGGTCCGCTTTCAGGCGGACCTGATGTTAGAAAGCTGAGAGTAGGTGTCGCGCAGCGATGGCGGCGGAAAAACCGGCGGCAGAGCCTCACGGCCTGCGCGCGACATGCGGGACCGTGAGATCAGTATCCCGCGACGGGATAGATCCTGCAAAGCACTCGAAGATGGCTGGTCCGCGGTTCCATGTTCGGAAAGATCGGCATTCGCTCGGCTAAAGTCAAGACGGCCTTGTTGGCCCAACACCAATTGCTGGCAGTCGCCAGCCTCGGTTTTCGGTCCGCTCTCGCCTCGTTTGGCGCCCCAATCAGAATGGCGTGCGCGAGCGTATGGCCGCCGTCAGCGTACCCTCGTCCAGATAGTCGAGCTCTCCGCCCACCGGCACGCCGTGGGCGAGGCGCGTCACCTTGACGCCGAGACCGTCGAGTCGATCCGTCACGTAGTGGGCGGTCGTCTGGCCGTCGACGGTGGCATTGACGGCGAGAATCACTTCCTTGACCGCCGGATCGGACGCCCGGTCGACGAGGCCGGCGATATCGAGATCGTCAGGCCCGATGCCAGACAGCGGCGACAGCACGCCCCCAAGCACGTGATAGCGGGCGTTGACGGCACCGGCGCGTTCCAGAGCCCAGAGATCGGCAACGTCCTCCACCACGACGATCACCGACCCGTCGCGCGTCGGATCGGTACAGACCGTGCAGGGATCGGCGGTATCCACGTTGCCGCACACCGAACAGACCCGCACACGGTCATGGACGATCCGCATGGCATCGGTCAGCGGAGAGAGCAGCTGGTCGCGCTTCTTGACCAACTGCAACGCCGCACGACGGGCCGAACGCGGTCCGAGACCGGGCAGACGGGCAAGAAGCTGAATCAGCCGCTCGATTTCCGGACCTGTCACGCGTCGGGCCAAGGCGATCTCCGCTCCAAGCACGGCCACCGAAACACTCGGATCGTTCGGAAAGCCCGTGCGTCACAAATCCTGTCAGAACGGCAGCTTGAAACCCGGGGGCAGCGGCAGCTTGCCGGTGACCGCCTGCATGCGCTCGGCAACAACGGAGTCGACATGCGCCTTTGCATCGGCAAAGGCGGCAACGATCAAGTCTTCGACGATCTCGGCATCTTCCGGCTTCAGAAGGGAAGGATCGATCCGAAGTCCCTTCATCTCGCCCTTGCCGGTGACGGTGACAGAAACGAGGCCGCCGCCGGAGGTACCGGTTGCCTCGGTCCTTGCGATTTCCTCCTGCGCTTCGGCCATGCGGGCCTGAAGCGCCTGAGCTTCCTTCATCATCTTGCCGATGTCGCCGAACATGTCTCTTCTCCCGGTGGATCAGTCTTGTCGCCAGATGGCTGCTCCGGCCACCCTTGTCAACGGCACGGGGTCAATCGTCGAAATCACCGAAGCCGGGATCGGGCATTTCGTCGATAAGGCCCTCGGTCCAGTCGCCGGTATCCTCGAAGGTCGCGCCGCCGCCTTGAGCCGGCCCCGCCGGCAACGGCTCCGGTTCGTCGCCGAACTTGACGTCGACGATCTCGGCTCCCGGGAACAGGCGGAAGATGGCGGCGACCACGGGATCGGCCAGCGCGTCGTCGACGGCTTCGCGCCGACGCGCCTCGCGCGTTTCGGCAAGCGTCGGACGCCCTTCCTCACGGGAGATGGCAACGATCCAGCGGCGGCCGGTCCAACCGGTCAGCTTGCGGCCGATCTCGCCGGCGAGACCGGGATTGGCGCCCTCGACGGGCGAGAACTCGATGCGCCCGTCCTCGAAACGGACGAGCCGGACGTGCCGCTCCAGCGCAAACTTGAGGCCAATGTCACGGTTGCTTTCGGCCAGCGCCACCACCGCCTCGAAACTGTCGAGGCGCGGACCGGCCTCCGCCTCCGGTTCGGCACGCCGGGCAACCGCGCCGGCAAAGCCGCCACCGGCACGCGCACGCGCGCCATCGCCCCCGCCCGGAAGACCGCCGGTCGGCGGATTCATTCCCGGAAAACTGCCGTCCCGAAGCATTCTCAGCGCCTCATCGGGCGTCGGCAGGTCGGACGCATAGGCGAGACGAACCAGCACCATCTCGGCGGCCGGCAGCGGTCTTGGCGCCGTCTGCACTTCCTGGATGCCCTTGAGCAGCAACTGCCAAGCGCGGGACAGGATGCGCACCGACAGCTTCTCGGCAAAATCGCGACCACGCGTACGCTCGGCCTCGGTGAGCGACAGGTCGGTCGCCCCCTCGGGCAGGTGCTTGAGGCGTGTCACCAGATGCACGAAGGCGGCGAGATCGGACAGCACGGCGGCCGGATCGGCGCCGGTGTCGTACTGGTCGGCGAGGATGGCCAACGCACCGGCGACGTCGCCCTTCATCACCGCCTCGAAGAGGTCGACGACGCGCACCCGATCGGCAAGCCCCAGCATGCTTCGCACGGCGTCGGCCGACACGTGGCCGCCGCCATGGGCGATCGCCTGATCGAGAATGGTGAGGCTGTCGCGCACCGACCCCTCGGCGGCGCGGGCGATCAATGCCACTGCCTCCGGATCGGCGGTGACCTTCTCGGACGCAATGATGCGCTCGATATGGGCGGCGAGCTCGCCAGTCGGCACGCGACGCAGGTCGAACCGCTGGCAGCGCGACAGCACCGTGATCGGAACCTTGCGGATCTCGGTGGTGGCGAAGACGAACTTCACGTGCTCGGGCGGCTCTTCCAACGTCTTCAGGAGCGCGTTGAAGGCCTGCGTCGACAGCATGTGCACTTCGTCGATGATGTAGACCTTGTAACGGGCCGACACCGGCTTGTAGCGAGCCGCCTCGATGATGTCGCGCACATCGTCGACGCCGGTATGCGAGGCGGCGTCCATCTCGATGACGTCGACGTGCCGACCTTCCATGATGGCGCGGCAATGGGTGCCCTCGCGATCCATGTGCACGGTGGGCCGGTCGATCTCGCCGGGAATCTCATAATTGAGGGCGCGGGCCAGAATGCGGGCCGTGGTGGTCTTGCCGACACCACGAACGCCGGTCAGCATCCACCCCTGCGCGATGCGGCCGGTATCGAAGGCGTTTTCGAGCGTGCGCACCATGGCGCCGTGGCCGATCAGGTCGGCAAAGCTCTGCGGACGATACTTGCGGGCAAGAACCCTGTAGGGCGAGGCGGCCGTCTGATCGGCAGGCGTCAGAGTGTCCGGCATGCTCGCAACCTGGGAAATGAAGGGTGGGAGGCCGACGAGTGACCCGAGCCGAGGCTCGTTGGGGCTGCTTCCTTCCGGACCTGACCCGGTTGGCGAGTGGTTCGTCCACTGCCAACCTCCCGAGCCACATATCGCGGTGTTGCCGGCAAAATGCAAGAGGCGCTTTCACGGATGCCTCCGCACGGGCGAACGGCCCCGACCTTCGTTCGGCCAAATGCCGTTCCCGGAGAGGCCGGCAACCTCGCGATGCGCGCCTCGAAAAAGATGCGATGTCGCGAAACCATTGCCTTCGAGTCGCAATGATGAAAATTTCGAGAAGAAAACCAACACGCGGGGACGTCCGATGATTCGACCTTTCGCCCAGAGCCTTCCCGGCCGGCTCCTCATCGGCGCCCTCTTCATTCTCCAGCCGCTGCTGGCCGGTACGCCGGCACGGGCCGAAGAGCAGGAATGGCGAACGGCGACGACGCTGGGCGGCGAGCCGCGCTATGCACCCGGGTTTGCCCATTTCGACTATGTCAACCCGGAGGCGCCCAAGGGCGGCGAAGCCCGTTTCGGCGTCGAAGGCAGTTTCGACAGCACAAACCTCTTCCTCGGCACCAAGGGAACGCCAGCCGCCTCGGTGGCTTCCGCCTACGAATCGCTGTTCACGGCGTCGCTGGACGAGCTGGACATCTCCGCAAGCTATCCGCAACTGGCCGAGGCGATGCGGTATCCCGCCGACTTCGCCTGGGCGGAGTATCGACTCGACCCAAAAGCGCGCTGGCAGGACGGCGAACCCGTGACGGTCGACGACGTCATCTGGTCCTTCGACACGCTGAAGGAAATCTATCCGCTCTTTGGCAGCTACTACAGCCACGTCACGAAGGCCGAAGCGGCGGGCGAGCGGATCGTCCGCTTTTCGTTCGATGCACCGGGCAACCGTGAACTGCCCCACATTCTTGGGCAGCTCTATGTGCTTCCGAAGCATTGGTGGCAGGGCAAGGACGCCTCGGGAAAGCAGCGCAACATTCGCGAGACGACGCTGGAGCCGCCGCTTGGCTCCGGGCCCTACAAGGTGACGGCGGTCGACCCCGGCCGGCGTGTCACGCTTGTTCGAGATCCCGATTACTGGGGAGCAAAACTGCCGACCTCCGTCGGTTCCAACAACTTCGACCGCCTGATCTACGACTATTACGCCGACCCCACCGTGCTGATGGAAGCCTTCAAGGCCGACAAGTACGATTTCCGCGCCGAACGCTCGGCCAAGATGTGGGCGACCGGCTACGATTTCCCGGCGAAGAACGAAGGCAAGGTCGTGACCATGACCTTCCCGCGCAACGCGTCCGGCGTCATGCAGGCGCTGGTGCCCAACCTTCGCCTAGCGAAGTATCAGGATGCGCGCGTCCGTCGGGCGCTCAATCTCGCCTTCGACTACGAGACGCTGAAACGGACTGTCTTCTTCGATCTCTACGACCGCATCGACAGTTTCTACTTCGGCACCGAACTGGCCGCCAAGAACCTGCCGAGCCCGGACGAGCTGGCGCTCCTGGAGCCACTGCGCGACAAGTTGCCGTCCGCGGTGTTCACCACCCCGTACGCCAACCCGGTTGGCGGCAAGCCCGAAGCGGTGCGCGACAATCTTCGGCAGGCGGTCGCGCTGTTCGCCGAAGCCGGCTGGACCATCCGGGACGGCAAGATGCGCAATGCCAAGGGCGAGCCCTTCCGTATCGAGTATCTCACCTTCAGCTCGCTCGACGAGCGCTACGTCGCTCCCTTCGCCAAGACGCTCGGCCGCATCGGCGTCGACCTCGACTATCGCCTCGTCGACGACGCGCAGTATCTGAACCGCACCCGGAGCTTCGACTTCGACATGACGGTCGACGTTTGGGGGCAATCGCTGTCGCCGGGCAACGAGCAGCGCGAGATGTGGGGGTCGAAGGCGGCCGATCTGCCCGGCTCGCGCAATACGGCCGGCATCAAGGACGCCGCCGTCGACGCGCTGATCGAGAAGGTGATCTACGCCGGAAACCGGGAAGCGCTCGTCACCGCGACGCGTGCACTCGACCGGGCGCTCCTGGCGGGCAACTACGTCATCCCGCTCTTCTATTCGAAGAACAGCTTCTACGCCTACTGGAAGCGCTTCGGCCATCCGGAGGCGCTGCCGAAATACTCCGTCGGCTTCCCCGACGTCTGGTGGTACGACCCAGCCGTCGCTTCGGCGGCCGGTCTTTCCCGCTGACGACGTCGAGACGAGGTTTCCGCTTCATGGCAGGCTACATTCTCAGACGCCTCCTCCTGATGATTCCGACGCTGATCGGCATCATGGCCATCAATTTCGCCGTGGTGCAGTTTGCCCCCGGCGGGCCGGTGGAGAAGGTGATCGCCAAGCTGCAGGGCACCGACATCGGCGCCACCGATCGCTTCACGGGCGCAGGCGCCGATCTCGGAGGCCAGTCGCCCGACCAGATGTCCGGCGAGGCGATCACCTCGAAATATCGTGGTGCGCAGGGGCTCGATCCCGAGTTCATCAAGAAGCTGGAAAAGGAGTTCGGCTTCGACAAGCCGCCGCTTGAGCGCTTCGGACTGATGCTGTGGAACTATGCCCGCTTCGATTTCGGAGAGAGCTATTTCCGCTCCATTTCAGTGATCGACCTCATCAAGGAGAAGCTGCCGGTGTCGATTTCGCTCGGCATCTGGATGACGCTTCTCTCCTACGGCATCTCCATTCCGCTCGGCATCGCCAAGGCCGTGCGCGACGGCTCGCGCTTCGACGTCTGGACGTCCTTCGTCATCGCCGTGGGATATGCCGTTCCGAGCTTCCTGTTCGGCATCCTGCTCATCGTGCTGTTTGCCGGCGGGTCGTTCTGGTCGATCTTTCCGCTGCGCGGGCTGACATCCGAGGGCTGGGGCGCCATGGGCTGGCCCGAACGTATCCTGGACTATTTTTGGCACATGGCCCTGCCGCTCCTCGCTATGGCGACGCACGCCTTCGCCACCACGACGCTGCTGGTCAAGAACTCCTTCCTCGACGAGATCCGCAAGCAGTATGTGCTGACGGCGCGCATGAAGGGGCTTTCGGAGCGAAAGGTGCTCTACGGCCATGTGTTCCGCAACGCCATGCTGATCGTCATCGCCGGCTTTCCGGGCGCCTTCATCGCCTCCTTCTTTGCCGGATCGCTGCTGATCGAGACGATCTTCTCCCTCGACGGTCTCGGACTTCTCTCCTTCGAATCGGTGATCAACCGCGACTATGCCGTCGTGTTCGCCACGCTTTACGTCTTCTCGCTGATGGGTCTCGTCATCAACATCCTCTCCGACCTCACCTACATGTGGATCGATCCGCGCATCGATTTCGAGAGCCGGGAGGTATGACGTCGATGAACGCCCTCCCCGCAGCAAGGCGCCCCTGGCTTTCGCCCGTCAATCGCCGCCGGTGGCAGAATTTCAAGGCCAACCGTCGTGGCTGGTGGTCGTTCTGGATCTTCCTTGTGCTGTTCGTGGCGACGCTGCTGTCCAACGTCATCGCCAATGACCGGCCCATCATCGTCTCCTACAAGGGCGAGATCCTGTTCCCGGTGCTGGTCGACTACCCGGAAGAGAAGTTCGGCGGCTTCCTCGCCATCACCAACTATCGCGATCCCTACAATCGCGACGAGATCGAGAGCAACGGCTGGATGATCTGGCCGCCCATCCGCTATTCCTTCGACACGCCCAACACCGACGCTCCGACGCCGGCGCCCTCGCCGCCGGCCTTCCTTCTTTCGCCCGCCGAGCGCTGTGCCGCCTACGCCGAGGGCGTGAACGACAGGGACTGCGTCTTCGGCAACATGAACTGGCTCGGGACGGACGATCAGGGGCGCGACGTCGTCGCGCGCGCGCTCTACGGTTTCCGCATCTCCGTCCTGTTCGGCCTGACGCTGGCCGTCGTCTCCTCGCTCGTCGGCATCGCCATCGGCGCCGTGCAGGGCTATTACGGCGGCCTCACCGACCTCCTGATGCAACGCTTCATCGAAATCTGGAACGCGGTGCCGACGCTCTATCTCCTCATCATCGTCTCCTCGGTGATCGCGCCATCCTTCCTGGTGCTGCTGTTGATCCTGCTCGCCTTCTCATGGACGCATCTCGTCGGCGTCGTGCGCGCCGAGTTCCTGAGAGCCCGCAACTTCGAATTCGTGCGGGCGGCGCGGGCCCTCGGCGTCGGCAACCTCACCATCATGTGGCGGCACCTGCTGCCCAACGCCATGGTGGCGACGCTGACGTTCCTGCCCTTCATCCTCAACGGATCGATCACCACGCTGACGTCGCTCGACTATCTCGGCTTCGGCCTGCCGGCCGGCTATCCCTCGCTCGGCGAGCTTCTCCGGCAGGGCAAGACCAACGTCTTCGCGCCCTGGCTCGGGATCACGGGCTTCTGCGTGGTCGCCGTCATGCTGAGCCTCTTGATCTTCATCGGCGAGGCGGTGCGCGACGCCTTCGATCCACGCAAGACCTTCCAGTGAGGCCCGCCATGACTGACACCACAGGCGGCGCGCTCCTCTCCGTCCGCAACCTCTCCGTCGCCTTCCGCCACGAACACGGCGAAACGCTCGCCGCTTCCGGCGTGTCCTTCGACCTCAACAAAGGCCGCACCCTCGCCGTGGTGGGCGAGAGCGGCTCGGGCAAGTCGGTGACGGCGCTGTCGGTCGTCCGCCTGCTGCCCTACCCCGCAGCCCGACATCCATCCGGCGAGATCCTCTACAAGGGGCACGACCTCCTCAAGGCGGACGAAGCGGAGCTCAGGAAAATCCGTGGCGCCGACATCACCATGGTGTTCCAGGAGCCGATGACGTCGCTCAATCCGCTGCAATCGATCGAGCGGCAGATCGGCGAGATCCTGAAGCTGCACGGCGCCAGCGGCGACGCCAACGTGCGCCGGCGGGTGATCGAACTGTTGAACGAGGTGGGCATTCCCGATCCGGAGAGCCGGCTTTCGGCCTACCCGCACCAGCTTTCCGGCGGCCAGCGCCAGCGCGTGATGATCGCCATGGCGCTCGCCAACGCACCCGACCTCCTGATCGCCGACGAGCCGACCACCGCGCTCGACGTGACCGTGCAAGCGCAGATCCTGACGCTCCTGAAGACGCTTCAGGCACGGCATGGCATGGCCATCCTGTTCATCACCCACGATCTCGGCATCGTCGAGCGCTTCGCCGAC
Organism: Pleomorphomonas sp. T1.2MG-36; assembly: GCF_950100655.1. Taxonomy (NCBI): domain Bacteria; kingdom Pseudomonadati; phylum Pseudomonadota; class Alphaproteobacteria; order Hyphomicrobiales; family Pleomorphomonadaceae; genus Pleomorphomonas; species Pleomorphomonas sp. T1.2MG-36. The sequence continues at coordinate 249,780 of NZ_CATNLY010000045.1, read as the reverse complement.
GACGTGGTGGTGATGACAAAGGGCGAAGTCGTCGAAGCCGGCCCCACCGCCGAGGTATTCGCCGCACCGAAACACGCCTACACCCGCCACCTGATGGCGGCGGCGCCCAAGGGTGAGCCGCCCTCGGGCGCGCCGGAGGCGCCGGTCGTCGTCGAGGCCGAGCGCCTGCGAATCTGGTTCCCGATCAAGGCCGGCTTCTTTCGGCGGACCATCGGCCATGTCAAGGCGGTCGACGGTGTCGATGTCAAGCTCAGGGCCGGGCAAACGCTGGGCGTGGTTGGTGAGAGCGGTTCGGGAAAGACGACGCTCGGCCTCGCCCTTCTTCGCCTGATTTCCTCCGAGGGACCGATCGCCGTGCTCGGCCGACGCATCGACGGCTTGGATTCTCGCGCCATGCGGCCGCTGCGACGCGACGTGCAGGCCGTCTTCCAGGACCCCTATGGCTCGCTCTCTCCGCGCATGACGGTGGCCGACATCGTCGGCGAGGGGCTGGCGGTTCACGAGCCGGGCCTCACGGCGAACGTTCGTGACGCCCGCGTCGTCGAAGCGCTTGTCGAGGTCGGCCTCGACCCGGAAACGCGCCACCGCTACCCGCATGAGTTTTCCGGCGGGCAGCGTCAGCGCATCGCGATCGCCCGCGCCATGGTGCTGAAGCCCAAGTTCGTCATGCTCGACGAGCCGACCTCGGCTCTCGACATGAGCGTACAGGCCCAGGTGGTCGACCTTCTGCGCGACCTGCAAGCGCGGCATGGGTTGGCCTACATGTTCATTTCCCACGACCTCAAGGTCGTGAGGGCGCTGGCCAACGACCTGATTGTCATGAAAGATGGCAAGGTCGTGGAGGCCGGGCCGGCGGCCGAAGTCTTCGCAGCGCCGAAAGAGCCCTACACGCGAGCGCTGATGGCGGCGGCCTTCCGTTTGGAGGCTGTGGGCGTCACCGCGGAAACCTAAACGGGGTCGTGGGCCGACCTGAACAGTGTCCCCCTGTAGCCGTCGGCGGCGATGTCGCGGCACAGAGGCTGCCATTCGCAGAGGGCGCAGGCAGCTTCGAACGCGCCGTCCCGATAGGCCGATCGCAGGCGCCCCCGGAGCTCTTCTTCGATAGCGAGGCGGTCGCCCGACTTGAGCGGCCTGCCGAGAAGACTGGAAACGAGAGAAAGTGCGCGCCGGTCACGCTCGGGGACCGTTGCCTCATGGCAATGTGGGTGCTCCTCGGCGCGGCAAAGGGGCTCGCAGATGTCGTCCGGCCCCTCGACGATCTCGGCCGTTGCGCCCGCCACGAGCCGGGCGGCGGTCGCCGTCATTCCGGCGACGAACTCCGGCGAATAACCCAGCCCCTTGTAGGTGAGGAGGCAGAGGAGGTGGTGCCCCCTCAGCCTCACAGCGTCCTTTTCAGCCACGGCGGAAGATCAGCCGGCCGCCTTGCGATCGCGCTCGCGGCGACGCTCGGCCGACGGCTGATAGGCGATGCGGGCGTGGAAGGCGCAATAGGGGATGCCAACCTCGGACTTCCGGCCACAGAAGAAGAAGTCCGGCTTGCCGGGGTCGCCGACGGGCCACTTGCAGGTGCTCTCGGTCAGAGACAGGATGGTGACCTTCTCGAACACGGGCGGCTCGATCTCGGTGACAGGCGCCAGAGCCATTGCCTCTTCGGCCTGCGAGTCCGCCTTGAGAGCCGTGGCGCCGATGGTGATCGGCCGTACGGGCGCCGTCGGCCGGCTCGCCGGCTGAACCTGAGCAACCGGGCGGCTGGCAGCGGACTTGACGCGCGGCGGCGCGGCAACCGTCGGCCGTGCCGGCTGTACCTGAGGCTTCGACCGGCCCGACAATCCAAGCCGGTGCACTTTGCCGATCACCGCGTTTCGGGTCACGGCGCCGAGTTCAGCCGCGATCTGGCTGGCGCTCAACCCTTCAGACCAGAGCGTCTTGAGGCGCTCGACGCGTTCGTCGGTCCAGGACATCTTGTCATCCTCTCTTCGCCGCATCATCCGGGGAATCCCTAGGGAGACGCCCGGTCCATCAATAGGTCCGGCAACGCAAAACACATGCGATTGTATCGCTGGAGCGTCCCGCCACGATATCTCGTGGCGACGACTTCTAGGCTACAATGGGCGTTCTCTTCGGCGCAATGACCACTGAGTCACGCCTTGTGGCGCTTTACGACTTTTCAACAAATATCGTGGCTACGCCGCATCTGTTCAACCGCCACTGCATGATCTGATTCGTTTTGACGGGAAGTGCTTGTCCCGCTGCTGCAATTTCGGGCGCTCCAGGCTCAAAAACCTTGACAGATCCGGCTTTTCCCGTGGTATAGACCCGCCTTGCGAGAGGCCGCGCCGCCGATAAGCCGGGGGCGCGGCCTGCTTTTTTCATCCCGCCGGCCTCGCGACAACCGGCACCGGCTCCGCAGGAAAACCCTATCACTGAAAAGGAAACTGTCATGACCGCCCCCGGTTCCACCTCTCCGCTCTATGCGACATTCTCGCGCGCGGACGTGGCCTTCGAACGAGGCGAGGGGGCCTGGCTCATCGACAGCCGAGGGGAGCGCTGGCTCGACTTCGGGTCCGGTATCGCCGTCAACGCCCTTGGGCATGCCCATCCGCATCTCGTCGCGACCCTGAAGGCGCAGGCTGAGAAGGTCTGGCATGTCTCCAACGCCTTCCGCATTCCCGATCAGGAGCGGCTGGCCGAGCGTCTCGTCGCCAACACCTTCGCCGACCGTTGCTTCTTCACCAATTCGGGTGCCGAGGCGCTAGAATGTGCCTTCAAGACGGTGCGCCGCTATCACTGGGCGAACGGCCATCCCGAGCGCTTCCGCATCATCACCATGGAAGGCGCCTTCCATGGCCGGACATTGGCGACCATCGCCGCCGGCGGTCAGGAAAAGTATCTCGAGGGCTTCGGACCGAAGGTCGACGGCTTCGACCAGGTCCCCTTCAACGACATCGCGGCGGTCAAGGCGGCGGTGACGGCGGAGACCGCCGGCATCCTGGTGGAGCCGATCCAGGGCGAAGGCGGCGTGCGCGTCATTCCCCCCGAGAGCCTCAGGGCGCTCCGGCAGATCTGCGACGACAACGGCCTGCTGTTGATCTTCGACGAGGTTCAGTGCGGCTACGGGCGCAGCGGCCGGTTCTTTGCCCATGAATGGGCCAGCGTGACGCCGGACGTGATGGCCGTGGCCAAAGGCATCGGCGGCGGCTTCCCGCTCGGCGCCTGCCTTGCCACGGAAGCCGCGGCCGCAGCGATGAAGCCGGGCGTGCATGGCACGACCTATGGCGGCAATCCGCTGGCCATGGCCGTCGCTAATGCCGTTCTGGACGTCGTGCTGGCCGATGGTTTTCTCGAGCGGGTGCGTGCCGCCAGCCTGCGGTTCAAGCAGGCGCTGGCCGGCATCGTCGATCGTCATCCGGACCTCTTCGAAGAGGTGCGCGGAGAAGGCCTGCTCATCGGCCTCAAGTGCAAGCGCCCGGTGGCCGAGATGAACGCCGCCTTCCGCGACCAGCACTTGCTGACCATCGCAGCCGGCGATGGCGTCGTGCGCCTGCTGCCGCCGCTGATCGTCAGCGACGAGGAGATCCTCGAGGCAGTGAAGCGCGTCGACGACGCCGCGATCGCCCTCTCCACCGCATCTTCCGCTGCCCACGGGGCGGCCGCCGCCAAGTCGGCCTGAACGAGACCACAGACATGACCGAGCCCAAGCACTTTCTCGATCTCACCGAACTCTCCGGCGAGGACCTACGCGCCATTCTCGATCGCGCCCGCGACCTGAAGTCGAAGATAAACGGCTGCCGTCCGGGCGTCGGCCCGCTGGCCGGCAAGGTTCTGGCGATGATTTTCGAGCGCCCATCGACGCGCACCCGCGTTTCCTTCGACGTCGGCATGCGTCAACTGGGTGGCGAGACGGTGATGCTGACCGGCGCCGAGATGCAGATCGGCCGCGGCGAGACGATCGCCGACACCGCCCGCGTGATGTCGCGCTACGTCGACGCCATGATGATCCGCATTCTTGACGTCAACGCCCTGCACGAGCTGGCCGAATACGCCTCCGTTCCGGTGATCAACGGCCTGACCAAGGTCAGCCATCCGACGCAGGTGATGGCCGACATCATGACCTACGAGGAGCATCGCGGTTCGGTGGCAGGCAAGACCTTCGCCTGGACCGGCGATGGCAACAACGTGCTGAACTCGCTCGTTCACGCCGCCGCCCGCTTCGGCTACACGATGCGCATCGCGACGCCCAAGGAACTCGCGCCCGCACAAGGACCGATCGACTGGGCGCGCGCCAATGGTGGCCGCATCGAGGTGACCAACGACCCCTTCGAGGCGGTCGACGGCGCCGATGCCATCTTCACCGACACCTGGGTGTCGATGGGCGACGAGGAAGGCGAACGCCGCCGCCACAACCTCCTCACGCCCTATCAGGTCAACGAGCGCCTGATGGCTGCCGCCGACAAGGACGCCGTGTTCATGCACTGCCTGCCGGCCCATCGCGGCGACGAGGTGACCTCGTCGGTGATGGACGGACCGCGGTCGATCGTCTTCGACGAAGCCGAGAACCGCCTGCATGCCCACAAGGGCATCCTGGCCTGGTGCTTTGGAGCCATGGAGGACTGATGAGCGCCGTCGATCGCCCCCTCATGACCGCCGGCATCGACGATGCCGTGCTGCCGTTCGCCGTCGAGGCCCTCGACCTGCGCGGCCGCGTCGTGCGGCTTGGGCCGGCGATCGACGCCCTGCTCGGACGCCACGACTATCCGCCGGCCGTCTCGCGCCTCCTGGCCGAGGCGGTGGCACTTACCGCCCTGATCGGCACCTCGATGAAGTTCCAGGGGCGGTTCATCCTGCAAACGCAGTCGGACGGGCCGGTCGGCATGCTGGTCGTCGACTTCAAGGCACCGGATGCCCTGCGCGCCTGCGCCCGCTTCGATACCGACGCGGTGGCTGAGGCCGTCGCCGCAGGGCGTGACCGCCCTGAGGATCTCCTCGGTCGCGGGCATCTGGCAATGACCGTCGATCAGGGCGCCCACATGAGCCGCTACCAGGGCATCGTCGAGCTCGACGGCCGATCGCTGGAAGAGGCCGCCCACGGTTACTTCCTGCAGTCCGAGCAGATCCCGACCCGCGTACGCCTGGCCGTGGCGGAGGTCCTGACGCGCGACCCCGGCCGTGAACCGAGGCGCGCCTGGCGGGCAGGCGGACTGTTCCTGCAGTTTCTGCCGGAGTCCTCCGAGCGCACCGGGCACCGCGACCTGCATCCGGGCGATGCGCCGGAAGGAACGCCGGCAACCGTCGAAGAGGATGACGCCTGGGTCGAAGCGCAGAGCCTTGCCGGCACGGTGGAGGATGTCGAGCTGACCGACCCCGGCGTCAGTGCTGAGACGCTGCTCTACCGCTTGTTCCACGAGCGTGGCGCCCGCGTGTTCGAGCCGCAACCGCTCATCGAGCGGTGCCGCTGCTCGCGCGACAGCGTCAAGGCGATGATCGCCTCGTTTTCACCCGCCGAACGCGTGGACATGGTGGAAAACGGCCGGATCGGCGTGACATGCGAGTTCTGCTCGACGCGTTACGACTTCGACCCGAAAGAGTTTGAAGCGAACGAGCAGTGAGACGGAATGCGTCTGCCGCGCTTCAGCGCTGCGAATGTCCATAGAGCGGCAGGTCGAACGGCTGGCGGCGGTAGGCGCTGAATAGCTCCAGGCTTTCGAAATGATCGAAGGCGATCTCGGACGCCTGCGGCAGGGCAGCGAGCGAAAACCAGCGCTGCTCGTCGCTCTCGTCATCGGCCATGCCGACCTTTTCGCCGGCAACGCACATGTGCACGAAGCTGATGTTCTGGCGATCTTCGCCCGGACGATCCGGCCGATCGATGATCCGCAGCAGAGCGATGTCACGAATCCGATAGCCGGTCTCTTCCAGGATTTCCCGCGCGGCGGCTTGCGGCAGTGTCTCGTCGCGCTCGACAAAACCTCCGACGAGCGCCCATTTGCCGCCTTCGAGCAAATGCTGGCTCCGCTTGACCAGCAATACCTCGTTGCCGCGCAAGACGATGTTGTCCGTTACGACATGCCGCAATGCCGCGCCGTGGCCGCTTTCAAACCTGCAGGTGATCACGGAGTTCACTCCCGGGGATCCATAGCGCCAAGGCTGGCATCCCATCCGCCAGATCAGGCGGCCTTCGGGCCGCCGATGCTGAGCGTGTCGGAGCCATCGCCGCCGCGATGGCGCTCGACCTCAGCCTTGAGACGAGCGGCCTCTCGGCGGCTCTGCCGAGCGGCACGCCGGACGTGGCCCTGGCCGAACCAGGAGCCGACGCCGCCGATCAGCACGCCAAGCGCCAGCGTGGCGAAGAACACCACGTAGAGGGGCACCGTGAGCGAGAAGAAGGGTGCCGACGGGTTGAACGGGTCGAGCACCAGCGTCACCGGCTGATTGTTGACGACGGCGAGCGCCACTACCACGATGGCCAGCGGGCCAAGGACGACGATCCGGAGAAAGGTCTTCACGGGGGCGTCACTCCTGCGCCGACCGAGGTCAGCTTACCTTGCCGTCGTTGAGGCGTTCGCGCATTTCCTTGCCCGTTTTGAAGAAAGGCACGAACTTCTCGGACACCGGCACCTTCTCGCCCGTGCGCGGGTTGCGTCCGGTGCGGGCTGGCCGGCTCTTCACCGAAAAGGCGCCGAAGCCCCGGAGCTCGACGCGATCGCCGCTTTTCATGGCATCGACGACGGTGCCGAGGATGGTGTTGACGATGTTCTCGATGTCGCGCTGGTAGAGGTGCGGATTCTGGGCCGCGATACGCGCAACCAGTTCAGACTTGATCATGGGCGAAAAGCTCCCTGCCGGCTGAGCGAATGAAAAAAGTCATTGAAGGTCCGAGCTTTGAGGGTGCCAAACCGACACGAGCCCGTCAAGCCGACCTTCGCCGTTCCATGCGGAAAGGTCAATGCCGACCATGCGACCGACCGCCGCCATCGCGCGGTCGGCCAGACCCAGGCCCGCATAGGGCCGCTCTGGCGACCAGTCGACGACCTTGAGATCCTTGTCGATCCCCTTGGTGCCTTCCAGCCAGGCGATGGCCTCGTCCTCGCCGCCGATCTCGTCGACGAGGCGGAGGTCGAGCGCCTGCCGTCCTGAATAGATGGAACCATCGGCGGCCTTCAGGACGTCGGCTCTCTGAAGACCGCGCCGCTCGGCGACGATATCGACGAACCAGGCGTAGGTGTCGTCGACGAGCCGCTGGATCATGGCGGCGGCGCCCGGTTGCTCGGGATAGGTGAATGGCGAAGGCTCGGCCTTGAGCGGCGCCGATTTGATTGTCTTCACCTCGACGCCGATATTCTGCATCAGCGCACCGACGTTGCCGTACTGAAACAGCACACCGATCGAGCCGGTAATGGAAGTGCGCTCGGCGAAGATGCGATCGGTGGCGATCGCGGTCATGTAGCCGGCCGAGGTGGCGAGCGTACCCATGGTGGCGACCACCGGCTTCTTCGCGGCAATCTCGCGCAAGCCGTCGTAGAGTTCCTCGCCTCCGACGGTGGTTCCGCCGGGACTGTCGATGAAAACCACCACCGCCTTGACCGCGTCGGAAGACGCTATTTCTTTCAGCATCTTGCGCTGGCCGGCATCGGCGAGGATCATGCCGGAGACGGTAACGCGAGCGATGTGTGGGCTCCCCTTGCCGGACACCCCTCCGCCGGCAAACACTCCGAGGGCCACCGCGAGTCCTATGGCAAGCACCAGGGTGATGCCACGCCACAGGTACAGCCGCCGTCGCAGACGCCGCCGCTCCACGATCGCATCCGCATCAAGGGTCATCAGGCGCCTCTCCGCTTGCCGGTTCAGATTACCCTGAGGTAGCAGCCCGCCGATCAACGAGCAAGGCAAACCGACGGCCGGCTCAGGAGCGCAAGGCAGCGCTACCGGAAGTTGACTACAAGTCTAGTCAAACACTGCTATACTGGTAAAAAGAAAAAGGGCGTCGTGTTCAGCGACGCCCTCGTTTATGACCTTGCGATGCCAAGCATCGTTTGAGGTCGGCAAGCCTCGAAGGTTGAGGCCCGTCTTGACGTCCGGACTCTTATCGAGTGGACAGTTACTAATATTGCCCCGATGCTTGCGTTCGTCAAGGATACCTTGGGAGCACTGGTAATAATTCGTAGAAAGAAAAAAGGCCCGCGCGGGGCGGGCCTTCTCTTTGTCCGAAAGCTGCAGGCTTGCGCCGGCTTATTCGCCTTCCTGGCGGGCCTTGAGGGCGGCACCGAGGATGTCGCCGAGCGAGGCGCCCGAGTCGGAAGAGCCGAACTGAGCGACGGCTTCCTTCTCCTCGAAGATCTCCAGGGCCTTGATCGACAGACCGACCTTGCGGGTCTTCTTGTCGAACTGGGTCACGCGGGCGTCGAACTTCTCGCCGACAGCGAAGCGCTCGGCGCGCTGGTCGTTGCGGTCGCGAGCGAGGTCGCCACGACGGATGAAGGCGGTGATGTCGGTGTCGACGATCCGCACTTCCAGACCGGCTTCCTTGACCTCGACCACCTCACAGGTGACCACGGAGTTGCGGCGGATCTCGCCAGCCGACTCCATCGGGTCGCCGCCGAGCTGCTTCATGCCGAGGCTGATGCGCTCCTTCTCGACGTCGACGTCGAGAACCTGCGCCTTGACGACGTCACCCTTGCCGAACTCTTCGATGACCTGCTCGCCCGGACGGTTCCAGTCGAGGTCGGAGAGATGGACCATGCCGTCCACATCGCCGTCGAGGCCGATGAACAGACCGAACTCGGTCTTGTTCTTGACTTCGCCTTCGACCACCGAACCGACGGGATACTTCTCGAGGAAGGCTTCCCAGGGGTTCTGCAGCGTCTGCTTGAGGCCGAGGGAGATGCGGCGCTTGACCGAATCCACCTCGAGAACCATGACTTCCACTTCCTGGCTGGTCGAAACGATCTTGCCGGGATGGACGTTCTTCTTGGTCCAGCTCATCTCGGAGACGTGGATCAGGCCCTCGATGCCCGGCTCCAGCTCCACGAAGGCGCCGTAGTCGGTGATGTTGGTGACGCGGCCCGAGAACTTGGCGCCGACCGGATACTTGGCCTCGATGGCATCCCAAGGATCGTTCTCAAGCTGCTTCATGCCGAGGCTGATGCGGTGCGTCTCCTGGTTGACGCGGACGATCTGAACCTTGACCTGCTGACCGATCGACAGCACCTCGGACGGGTGGTTGATGCGGCGCCAGGCGATGTCGGTGACATGCAGCAGACCATCGATACCGCCGAGGTCGACGAACGCACCGTAATCGGTGATGTTCTTGACGACGCCGTCGACGATCTGGCCTTCTTCGAGGCTCGACACCAGCTCGGAGCGCTGCTCGGCGCGGGTCTCTTCGAGGACGACGCGGCGCGACACGACGATATTGCCGCGGCGCTTGTCCATCTTCAGGATCTGGAAGGGCTGCGGCGTGTGCATCAGCGGGGCGACATCGCGCACCGGGCGGATATCAACCTGCGAACGCGGCAGGAAGGCCATGGCGCCATCGAGGTCGACGGTGAAGCCGCCCTTGACCTGGTTGGAGATCTGGCCGACCACCTTCTCGTTCTTCTCGAAGGCAACCTCGAGACGGACCCAGCTCTCTTCGCGGCGAGCCTTGTCGCGCGACAGAACAGCTTCACCGAGCGCGTTCTCGACGCGCTCAAGGTAGACTTCCACCGTATCGCCGACCTTCATCTCGCCGTCGCGAGCCCGGGCGCCAAACTCCTTGAGCGGCACGCGCCCCTCGACCTTCAGGCCGACGTCGATGACGGCGAGGTCCTTCTCGATGGCGACGATGGTGCCCTTGACGACGGTGCCTTCAGCTACGTCCGAAGCGGTGAGGCTCTCGGCGAGCAGGGCGGCGAAGTCCTCGCGGGTGGGATTGAGTTGAGACATTGAAACTCCTGGGGTGCCGGGCTCGCCCGGCGGCGTCGGCTGGTAAGAGTTGCCCCGTCCCTCCGATCCGGTGAAACACCTGACCCGGCCATAGGCAGGGTGCCGACGCGACTTCGACCGGATGGACGAGGATAAACAGCTTCACGGGCGGGGCCTGGGGCACCTCCCGAAAGTCGGGCTTCTATAGCGGAGGTTGCCGACGGCATCAAGGCATAAAAAGGCGGAATTTAGCGCCTTTTACCCTCTTCGGAGAAGGTCTACCGCGCTTGTTGCCAATTTTCGACGACGGACAGCGCCTTTGCCAGCACCTCGTCCGGTCCCAGGGCGGAGGTGTCGATGACGACTGCATCGTCGGCCGGCCTGAGAGGTGCCTCGGCGCGGCCGCTGTCGCGCTCGTCGCGGGCCTTCACCTCGGTAAGGATCGCCTCGTAGTCGACCGCCCTGCCCTTGGCGAGAAGCTCGTCGGTACGGCGCCGCGCACGCACCTCGGGACTTGCGGTGACGTAGAGTTTCACGTCGGCGTCGGGGCAGATCACCGTACCGATGTCGCGGCCGTCAAGGACGGCGCCGCGTGGCCCGTGAGCGAAATCCCGCTGGAAGGCGACGAGGGCGGCGCGAACGCCGGGATGGATGGCGACACGCGACGCGAGCTCGCCGGCCTCACGCCCCCTGAGGTCGGTCCGCCGCAGGTCATCCGGCGTCAATCTCTGGGCAACGACGGTGGCCGCCCGGGCATCGTCGAGATCGAGTCCGGCGATCTGCATCAGCTTGCCGATGGCTCGATAGAGAAGTCCGGTGTCGAGATAGGGCAGGTCGAGTCCGGCCGCGAGGCTTTGGGCCAGGGTGCCCTTGCCGGCCGCCGCCGGCCCGTCGATGGCGATCAGCAACGGTTTTTTCGGCAAGAGGCCGGATATCTCAGGCATCGGCCGCATCCTCCGCCTCGAAACAGGCGCCGAGGCCGAGCATCAACGCTTCGAACGTCGGGAAGGAGGTGGCGATCATCGCGGCATCATCGACGCTTACCGGGTTGCCGGCCACCATGCCGAGCACCAGGAAACTCATGGCGATACGATGGTCGAGATGGGTAACGACCCGCCCTCCGCCGTTTATCCGGCCACCACGAACCGCAAGCCAGTCAGGGCCTTCCGAACAGGTGACGCCGTTGGCCTTCAGGCCGGCGGCGACAGCGGCGAGACGGTCGGACTCCTTCACCCGCATTTCGCCGATGCCGGGCATGCGGGTTTCGCCGCTGGCCGCCGCCGCCGCGATGGCGAGGATGGGATATTCGTCGATCATCGACGGCGCCCGCTCGGCCGGCACCGTGATGCCCTTGAGTTCGGCATGACGGACCCGGAGGTCGGCGAGGCGCTCGCCGCCGGTCGTCCGTTCGGCCGTCACCTCGATATCGGCGCCCATTTCAAGAAGCGTGTCGATAAGACCGATGCGGGCCGGGTTCATCAGCACGCCCTCGACCGTAACGTCGGACCCTTCCACGAGAGTCGCCGCCACGATCGGAAAGGCTGCCGACGACGGATCGGACGGTACGTCGATCACCTGCGGCTTCAGCTCGGGCCGGCCGGCAAGGGCGATTCGCCGACCACCATCCGGCTCGCTGACGATCTCGATGTCGGCGCCAAACCCCTTCAGCATGCGTTCGGTATGATCGCGGGTGAACACGGGCTCGATGACCGTGGTGACACCCGGCGTGCCGAGGCCGGCAAGCAGGACCGCCGATTTCACCTGCGCCGACGGCACCGGGAGCCGATAAGTGATCGGCAACGGCAGACGCGGGCCGCGCATGGTGAGCGGCAAGCGGCCGCCGGAGCGGGCGATGACCTCGACGCCCATTTCGGACAGTGGCTCCAGCACCCTGCCCATCGGCCGCTTGATGAGGGAAGCGTCGCCCGTAAAGGTAACGGCGATCGGCTGGGCGGCGGCGAGCCCCATGGTGAGACGCACGCCCGTGCCGGCGTTGCCGAAATCGACGATGCCGGACGGCTCCAGCAAGCCGCCGACGCCGAGACCGCGCACCCTCCAGGTGCCATCGTCGTCCCGGATGACCGTAGCGCCGAAGGCGCGCATGGCCGCCGCGGTGTTCATCACGTCCTCGGCCTCCAGGAGGCCAGTAATCACCGTCTCGCCAACGGCAAGAGCGCCGAGCATCAGCGCGCGGTGCGAGATCGATTTGTCGCCTGGAACGCGGACGCGACCCTTGAGCGGGCCGGATTTCCGAGCGATCAGCGGGCGGGCGGTCGCGTGGGAAGCCATGGGCGGACACCTGATACCAGCGCGCGAGATGCTCGCGCACGCGCTCATAGAAACTGACGGACCTCTCCTTGCCTGAGGCAGAAGCAATCCGCAAACGGAATGTCGGGGGTCATTGTCCCAACGACTCCCGGCATGACATCTTCTCCGCGACGGTTTGCCACGGATGACGGGCCGGCTCTAGCATAGCCGGAGGGGCGCGTCACTTGCTTGCCACGGCCGCCAACTCGGGGTCGGCCGCCCGGACCGCCTGCCATCGCCACCAATTCACCTTTGACAGAGCCCCCGGTTTGCCTATATGTGCCTGCCCGATTCCCTGACAAACGCGAGGCCGACCGTGGCGAAACCTGAACTTGGGCTGAAGCGTCTTTGCCCCAGCTGTGGCGCGAAGTATTACGATCTGAACCGTTCCCCCATTCTCTGCCCGAAATGCGGCACCCAGTTCGACGCCGGACTGGCGGCGCGGGCACGGCCAGCGACCGCCGTTGACGACGAAGAAGACAATGAGGAGGAGGTCACCGAGGTGGGCACTCTCACGCCAGAGTTCGTCAGCCTCGAAGATGCCGAGGATGCCGACGGTGACGACGTGCCCGACATCGAGGATCCCGATATCGAGGACGAGACGCCGGAAGACGACGTGTTCCTCGAAGAAGAGGACGAGGACGGCGGCGACATGTCCGACCTGATCGGCGACGTCGGCGACGAGGAAGAGCACTGAGCTCCTCCTCTTGTTGAGAGACAGACAAGGCCGGCTGGCGCTCCCAGTCGGCCTTTGTTTTTGGCGACGAACGCCCCGAGACACGGCAACCTATTAGAAAAGCTCGGAAATCCGCCTCTTTTCCAAAAAGATGACGGAAAAATCGCGAGAGCCTGAAAAACCTCTTGATCGGCGACGGAATGCTGAGTATATCCCGCCTCGTTGAGCCGGCACCCACACCGGCGGCGCCCGAAAGCGAAAGCCGGACGGCCCTTCCGAAACCGGAAACGACACCTGATGGGGCTATAGCTCAGCTGGGAGAGCGCCTGCATGGCATGCAGGAGGTCAGCGGTTCGATCCCGCTTAGCTCCACCAATTTTCTTTTCTTCGATAATATAGAAGCTAAATCAAGGCCTTAGGCTGAAGGTTAGATTGCGTGCGTACCCCGCCGCGTACCCTAATTGCGTACCCCGTGGTCCACACATTCGAGGCGCCGTTTCGGCAGCCGAAAAGACCGCCGAGCCCCGCCCTTACGCGGAAGCCCAAAGTCTCATCGCTAGGGTACCAGAGGCAGGCAACAAGCCGACCCTCTCGGCAGTCGTAGACCCTAAGGACAGTCGGAAGAGCTTGGCGGTGGCATTGGGTTGGCACCATGCGCTTTGGGGATATGTCCTATTCGATGCTCTTGCATCTCCCTCCCCATCAAGGGCGGCGCTTCATGGGGCATGCTGGACACTTGAAGCATAGACTTGAAGTCATCGGCTTCATGCTCACTTGGTGCTCTTCCTCAGCTCACCTCATGCCTCTCCTCGGTCTTGCTGGGGCAGGGCGCCAGGGCATACCTCAAGGCATTCTCCCGGACACCTCCATGTCAGACCCTTAGGTCTTGGGACCATAGGAGAGGTTGCCCTCATTCCTCCTCACTCCCCCTAAGTCCACAGCCATGCACCATGCCGATCTTAGTGCCACCCGATGTCCGGCATGGTGGCCCTCCTTGGTAGTGAGCAAAGGTGCATGAAGGAGACTTCAAGTCGACCATGTGGTTCATAAGGCCATGCCGCTCTCTTGATGGCAGGCTCGATGTTGGCATGGGATGCGCTTGATGTGACCATCCGGGGTGTCTCTCAGCGGGAGGGGATGGATAGAGATGGTCTATTCTCCTTTCACCACCTCCTCCCTCAGAACGGTGCACGGGGGCCTCTAGCAGGGCTCGAAATGATCCGTGCGGGCGGCCTGAGGACGGCCTTGAATAGCCCTTAACGCGTTGATGTTGAGAGGATAACTGGCAAAGACTTCTCTATATACCGAGAGGGAAACCCCTTTAGAAGCCAGATAAGCGCACCCCTCGGAGTTCACATTTTGCGGACGACTGGCAACTCAACACCAATCTCTTCGCGAGCGGCTTCCTGAAGCGCCGCCTTGGCTAGCTCGGCCCTTGACGCGGCGACCATGATGCCGTCGTGCATGCCTAGCCCGGTGATATTCAGTGCCGTCAGCTTCAACAGAGCGCGGACCAAAATGTTGCTCTCCGTCCGGAACAGGCTGTAGCAAAGGCCACGCTCAACGGCGGCTTCAAGGCCGGGGATGCTGTTGAGAATGGCCGACCGGACGGCTACGGCGGAACGCAGCTGAGGCGGCAGGCCGGGACCAACACCCGCCGGCAACTTCGCCAACGGACTTGAGCGACCGAGGAGGTTGAGAACGACGGTCTTTACCGCCTGTCGATGTTCTTCCGTCTCAACTCCCGGAATGGCGCCGTAGAGGTCTCCATCTGGCAACGGGGCGCCGACGGAATGCAGCGCTAAGCGGACGAACATTGAGGAAAAATCGAGGTCGGAAATCTGGTCCTCGCCGTCGATCCTGATAAACCGCCGTTCGGCCTTTGGCAGCGACATCCACCAGCCACCGCCAAGCCGGCCACCGTAATCGAAGATGGCTCGGTCGGTCTCTATGAATGGCGGGAGGATGAAAGAGCGGTGCAGGGTCTTTCGCGTAAGGTCTACTGCGACATTACCGAAGAAACCGATGTCGGCGTTCCTGAGCCACCGGTTGATCATGACCAGTTCCTCACGGAATTTTCGGGTCTCGGCGGTGTCCACATAATCGAGATTCTGGCCGAACTTGACGCCACCTGGCCGCAGTCTCACGTTGCGGCGGAGGATAACTAACTCCCACCCGTCAAGCCTCTGAAGGTCCCTATCCGTGGCTGCTATCGACGCCTGATCCAGCAGGGAACAGAACTTCCCGGTTACAACAACATGGCTGGCAACGCCGATCTTTCTAGACGCACGGACCTCGACGTAGCCCAAGGTTTCTAGGGTGAGGAGCCACTCCCTCAGCTTTCGGAAGCCCGGCCGGTCGTATCGGCTTTGCTTGTCTGTCGGTCGCGCCAGGAGGACGAGGAGCTTTCCCTCTGGCTGGTAGAGCGCGGCCCGAACGAGATTCGCCGTGACGCTCTCGATGCCAAGCCGCAAGCCGTCCTCCATGCTGCTGGAGCGACTGCGCTTCCGCCGTTCCATAGAGGTTATTTCAGCAATGAGATGTCCAACAAGCGGATGGAGGTGGCCATCGCTGGCCTCGGGACTGCGCAAAGCCAGCCACGGGTCAAACATGCTCGCCCACTCGGAGATATCCTCCAAGCTAGCGACATCGGAGTTATCGGCGGTGCGGTGATGAGGCATGGTGGAAAGTGCGGCTCATGGGAAGAGGGCAACCGAGAGGTCGACCACCAACGGCAGCCAACCTCTCGGAGAGTCAACATACGTGAGGAGCCCCTGCAAAACCACGCAAGGCGATCTGCCACGGAAAACGGTATCGCTCAGGCCATGACGGCAGAGCGGAATAGCGGCATTCAAAGGGCTAGACCCCAACAGGGCGCGAGTACGCAGCGAGTTTGAAATGCCTCACGGAAGACTGCATTCGATCATGCCGTCATCCGGATCACCCTGCTCGGTCACTGACTAACAGGGGCGTCACATCAACGATGTGGGTTAGCGGTACAAATGCCACAACCGCAGTCATGGGCTTAGGCGGCATCTTTCCCGTTGAAGCCGTTGAAGCCGATTTGAGGGGCTTGAAGAGCTTTCAGACGTTTCAAGTCTGGCGAGCCTTTTTCGGCTTTGCTCCGGCCTACGGTGATGTGGTTCTCGTTCAAGCAACGAGACACTTCACGCCAGATAGGGCGTCCCTTGAAATTCTCTCTCTCCCACTTGATGAGGAAGTCCTTTGAGAATGCGCCGTGGAACGCTTCATAGTCGTTAAAGAGCCTTACATCCGAATTTGGAGGAACAAAACTCAACGCGTCCAGAAGCGCGGCAGCATACAGTTCGTCTGGGGCGTCGGTGAGAGGCATCTCTGAGGTAATCTTGGATCTGTTTAACCCAGAAACCACGCCATCAATCTCTAGTTCCCACCACACAACTCCATAATGAGGACCTTTGTTGGCCTGCATGTAAAGAATGGCTTGGTGACGACATGACGCAACTATGTTGTCGGTAGGCGAACTACTCAATATTGATACCTATTGTTCGGCCTAGGGGTGAAGCCACGAGTCCAGGCCGATTGGACACGCGGTTTAGCTTGTTGGGCTCACTTGCCAAAGATCGCAGCGCGACGGGTCAATCCTTTTGGACTGTGCCAGCTGCTCGCTCGTGGTCATAGCTACAAGCGACACCGTGAAGTATAGCATATTTGCGCTTCATTTTCTCCGACGGAGTAAGGCCAACAACCATAGGGAGCGCAGATTTGCTTTTGCATGTGCCATAGGCGCACGAACAGCACCCCAATCTGTACGGACCGCTCGGCCTCGCCTTATCTCTCGGGAAAGTGGCACCATCTGCTTGAATGGCGTCGCCCTAACACCGATCAACGATCAGCCGGTCCCTGCGGCTTCCTCGGATGCGTCCCGTAGCGCTCGACCTTCAGTGCCATCACATCGGCCATATGGTCCGCCGCCAACATCTCGCAAGCCCTATCGATTTCCTCGCCGATGAGCCGCAAGACTCTTCCAGTCGACCTTGCGTAGCCGTGCAGTTCGGTCGCCCTCGTCTTGCCGTCCGCTCCCTCGAATTCCCATTTCCTGTGATAGCCCGAAGCCAGCCGGTGGACTGCCTTCGCCACCTGCACGACGCGGAACTCACGGACCCGATGCGAGCCGGGGTCTTCCTCGATCAAAGCGGACATGGCTAGGTGGATTGCGAGGATGGTTTCCGGTTTGATTTCTGCCCTTGCGAGCCGCACGAAGGCGATGCGTGCCCTGTCGCGAACTGGGAGGCCCCGGAGCGAGGTGGAGGGCGTGAAGGGGCCGGAGCCGTCGAGAAGGCCACGGAGAGCGCCGACTGCCGAAACCACCGCGCTGTCAGCGGCGTTGGCCTTGAGCCACCTATCGGCAGCCTTGCGGTAAGGCGCAATGTCGGCCGCCCTGTAGGTGCCGTGCCAGTGGCTACCATGGCGAGCCTTATGGTCGACATGACGTTTGCAATGGAAGGCGGCGAGCCCAGTGCCTTCGGCTCGCATGGTCGGCTGTCCGCAACCCGGAATGACGCAACGGGCCTCGAATCCTTCGGGGTCGGCTGCACGGCGCCGGATGTCCTCGCCGCGCTTCTTGCTTTTGATAAAGGTCTGATAGGGATCGGTCATAAGACTTCAGAAGCAGAGAGCTTCAAACTGGCGCTACCGGTTTTGCCACGGCGCTTCCTCAGCTTCCACCCTAATTCGGCAGCCACCAGAAGTTCGAAGCTCAAAAAGATTAATCACTTCAGTGGAGGTGACAAGTCCCGACCTCCCCCTCTATGATGGTTTTGGAGCGCAGACGCAGCGCTCTGGGGCGTGGAAACCCCTACCGAGTGGTAAGGGCGGCAACCGGAAATGCCGCCAATCCTCGACCTATGGTCGGGGAGCCTGTGGCGTATGTCCAGGTTCTCCGAACTAAAGGCCACGGGGACCGCCCTCGGTCGGTTTTCCAACTCCCCGATCACCAGAGTCATGGAGCACGCTTGCGGGGGCGCACCGCAGGCACCTGACTTCGGGGAATGCTAAAATGCAGCCGCTTTGGACCCATTGGGCAGTTGCCGGCGCCGTTGTCATTGTCCTCGGCTTTGCCTTCTTGCAGCTTCAGCGGATCACATCCGCAGCCGTGGCATTTTGTATACTGGCGTTGTTTGTCAGCACGGTGCGTGGCGTTTTGGCTCCCGACCCACTGGGCACCGCTAATCAAATTGGCCAGCTCTTGGGCTATGGTATCGGCATTACGATATTGGCGCTGATGCCGACATGGCTGTTCTTGAAGGTCAAAGCTCATTTGGGAAACCGGGCTGCGGGGAAATAGATTGCTATCGACGGTCTTTTGCTCTGGCGCGAATAGGGGCATTCCAAAATGTCTGAGGACCAGCCTGAAGCACTACTTTGGCGGAAATTGTATGCCTCGGAGGCCAAGCGCAATCAAAACCTAACCGATCCCGGTACTGAGGCGATGCGAGGCCTGTTTGAACAGATCGCCTTCTATGCGATCATCTGGGGCTTGGCGCTTATTTTGGTCATTGGCGTGACGCGCTGCATTGCTTGGCTCTCACCAGAGCTTCCCTGGTGGTTCGGTTGGTTTGGCCTTGCCGCAACCGTAATGAGTGGCAGCTTGATGCTTATCCTCATGGATAGCCCTTATGGTAAGCTGTGGGAGGGTCGCGCCAGGCTGTGGGCTAGGCAATACGGATATCCCGTCATTTTGCTGCTTGGCATCGGGTTGGCCTTGATCTGGGAAAGCACGGAAGCACAGCAGACGGTTGAGGCGCAGGCCCAACGGGCGGCAATGACGGCTTGCGGTCAGATTCCTACCTGCATCCGGATGGCAGAGCGGATGAACCAAGGGAACGACGTACTATCTTATCTTCCGCGATAGGTAGTTGCCGCGCTTGCTCCTTAGCTATTCCGCCGCCGAGTTGGCGTCCTTCACCAGCGCCCGATAGACACTTCCACGGCCGATCCCTAAGGCCTTGGCGATCTCAGTGGGGGTCTTTCCGGCCGCCGACATGGACCGGACCTCACCGGCCTTAAGGCGGGCGCTCGGCTTTCGTCCTTTGTATTTGCCCTCAGCCTTGGCCTTGGCGATGCCCTCGCGCTGCCGCTCCAGCATCATCTCGCGTTCAAACTGAGCGAAGCCGGCGAAGACATTGAGGAGGAGCTTGCCCGTTGCCGACTTGGTGTCAACCAGTTCGCCACCGAGATTGAGGATGCGGAGGCCGACGCCCTTTCGCTCCAACTCCTCAACGATGGTCCATAAGCGGAGCGTCGAGCGCACGAGGCGGTCCAGCTTTGTCACCACCAACGTGTCACCTTTGCGAGTGAATTTGATGGCGGCTTCAAGCTCCGGCCGCGTGGCTTCGATGGATGAGACCTGTTCTGAATAGACCTCTTCACATCCCGCTACTTTGAGGTCCCTAAGCTGGGCTTCAAGGCCGGCTTCTTGTTCGGTGGTTGAGGTTCTGGCGTATCCAATCAGCATGGCGGATGCTCCGAGACGTCCAATAGGGTCAAGACCATCGGACTCCTATATGTCCAAAATGTCAATGCCATTCTTTTGGACACACTTCGGCTGCGGTCGGACACGTCCATTGAGGCAGGGTCTATTGGGCGACTGGGCGCTTACTACCAGCTCTCTTCAGGACGGTGGCGTTCCTGGTGGCGGCGCTTGCAAATAGAACTCATAGGCCTCTGAGACTCGGGCTTTCTTGTGAATATCCTGCCGCATCGCCCGGAGAAGAACATTGAGAAGACGATCATGCTCGGATTGGGAACGAGATGGGTTCCGCACAGAATTTTCTCTCAAGAATGCATCTCTGGCTAGGAGGACATCCTCGGGGGCAACAAGTATCAGGCCGTTAACCGCGTTGGCGAATCGGCGCTGAGCCTCCACCGTCGAGCGTCCTTCGACGATCTCCGACATGGCTGAGATGTACTCCTGATAACAGGCGTGCTTCAGCTTCCTCCACTCGGCCTCGTGCTCTCTTCGGCGGGTCAGTATGGAGGTAACTCCTGCGGCGATCAGCGCAGCCAAGATGGATGTCAGGGACGTGAGAAGGATGGTTTCCATTTGCCTCGCTTCTCCTTAATCCGCCATCCCGGACAAATGCCGCAGGATGGGCGAGGATAGCAGGGAATTCCTAGAATGCGGCCGGGGGGAAATCCCGATCCGCTGTCACGTATATGGCTTTTCGGATGAGCGACCCTTGGCTTAGTCGGGATTCAATGACTGGTGGCCGAACCAGCCACGGTGGCCAGCTCGTTCCCTTCCGGCAATCTGACAGCCTCGACACATACCCTTGCCTGCTCAATGGCCGGCCCACTCGAATATCGTCCGAGCGTCATTCCCTGCCGCTTGTGGCCGACCACGGCGGCAATGATATGTTCCGGTTGACCCGCCCGCTCGGCTTCCGTGATGAACCAGCGACGGAATGAATGGAAGTTCACCAAAGACCGCCGCTTGCCTGCCACGCAGTCATCAACCCCTATGCTGCGACGGTAAGCTGTAAACGCGTTTGACGCCTTGAAGGACCTTTCGCGCAGGGACATAGACGACTTCGGCGGTGGCCACTCGGGGAAAAGATCATCGCCCTCCGATTTGCCGGCGACACGAGCCGCTACGATCCCGAGAAGGCTGGAATGGATGGGAACGACTCTCGGTGCTGGCTCCTTCTTTTGAGGTTTGAACAGGAACAGGCCATCCCGACAGTCCTTTACCGTCAGGGAGACAACGGCGTCGAGCCGAGCACCTGTCAGCGCTCCGATGCGCATCAAATCGTGCATTGCCGCCGAGGCGGGACCGTTGAGAAGAGCCATCATCTCCTCGCGAGTGAACGGACGCTCCTTCTCATCATGTGGGCTTGTGTCAGTTGGCCGTTTGATGCCCTGCCAAGGATTAAGCTCGACATGTTCGCGCTGAAGCAGCCATTGCCAATAAATCGAAAGCCGGCTGAAGTACTTCTTCATGGTGACCGGATTCCGGCCATTTCCGGCGTTGGTCATGGCATCAACGAAGCGCATAGCGACCTTCCTAGTGATAGCCTGAAGCGTTGCGGGAATGCTGTTGGTCCTACACCAGTCGGCGAGGAGAACGACAGCACGCTTATCGTCGGCGCGGGTCCTGGGCTTGACTTTGAGCTGCGACAGATAGTCGGGCCGATAAAGGTCGATCGGCACCGCCCTACCGCTCGCCACGTCAAAGAAGCTGTTCGCCATAGCTTCCCGAGAGGGATCGAAGACCTCTTGAAGTTCCCCGTCCGGTCCCGCTTCGGTCCCGATCGGATCGCCAAGCAGCTCGGCGGCAACATGCGCCGTCTCGTCAGCAATCTCGTTCAACTCCAAGGGGTCTATTATAGCGCGGCGACGCTTCAGGATGTTGAGGGCCGCCCGCGTCCGGGCCTCGCGAAGATCAGATTTCTCGCCCTGCGCTTCCGCAATAATTGCTTTCAACTCTGCGACAACTCGCCACTTAAGTGCGTTGGCGATGGCAAGACTGTCGGTGTCAAGGGAGCGCTTGAGCTTGGTTCCGAGCTTGGGCTGAAGGCTGCGGGGAACTGAGACAACTACTCGCCACTTCCCAGAGTGCATTTCGAGAAAGCGCGTTTCAGTAGATGCCGATTGGGCCATTTGGAGCCTCTGCGTACCCCGCTGCGTACCCCTAGTGCGTACCCTAAACCATTGGGTTTGTCCACAAATTCCGGAACTCCGCCATTCGACGGTCTGCAAACAGAGTTCCCGCTTAGCTCCACCATTTATTTCTCATGACGGGTTTGACGGTAGTGTTCGCTTGAGCGAGTGATCGCGCCGATTGTCTTTATGCCTTGCAGGCCGGAAAAATCCGCAGACGCAGCCACGGCAACACGGCCCTTCCACCCGTGAGGATGGCAGGATCCGTGAGCTGTTGCGACTTCGGTCAGCTACGTCCGCGTCGGACGCCAGCTGCGAGATCGGCGACCAGATCGGCAACCGCCTTCACCGTCGCGGCAGTCGCCTTGCCGTCATCCAGCGAATCGCGCACCGCGTTCACCAGGGCCGAACCGACCACCACGCCGTCGGCATGGGATGCGATGGCCGCCGCCTGCTCTCCGGTCTTGACGCCGAACCCGACCATCACCGGCAGAGACGTGTGCGCCTTGATGCGGTCAACGGCCGAGGCCACGTCGCCCGCCGCCGCCGACTTGACGCCGGTGACGCCGAGCACCGACACGTAATAGACAAAGCCCGAGGAGTTCCTGAGGAGCACCGGCAGACGCTTGTCGTCCGACGTCGGCGTCGCCAGTCGGATGAAGCTGATGCCCGCCCTGATCGCCGGCAGACACAGCTCCTCGTCCTCTTCCGGTGGCAGGTCGACGACGATCAGGCCGTCGACGCCGGCTGCCTTGGCGTCGGCAACGAAACGCTCGACGCCGTAGATGTAGATGGGGTTGTAATAGCCCATCAGCACGATGGGCGTCTCGTTATCGCCGGCACGGAAGGCGCGGATCTGCTCCAGCGTCTTCACCATGGTCTGACCGGCCGTAAGCGCCCGGATGTCAGCGGCCTGGATCGGCGGCCCCTCGGCCATCGGATCGGAAAAGGGCATGCCGAACTCGATGATATCGGCGCCGGCGCCCGGCAACGCCTTCAGGATGGACAGCGAGGTTTCGGCATCCGGATCACCGGCCGTGACGAAGGTGACCAAGGCCGCCCGTCCCTCGGCTTTCAGCTTTGCAAGACGGGTATCGATGCGGGTGACGGGAAGGGAACTCACAGGTCGACTCCCAGGATCTTGCCGACGGTAAAGACGTCCTTGTCGCCGCGACCGGACAGGTTGACGACGATGATCTCATCCTTGGCCATTTCGGGCGCACGCTTGATCGCCTCGGCGACGGCATGGGCGCTCTCAAGGGCAGGGATGATGCCCTCGACCTTGGTGAGCATCTGGAAGGCGTCGAGCGCCTCCTGATCGGTGGCGGGCACGTAGCTGACGCGTCCGCTATCGCTCAGCCAGGAATGCTCCGGGCCGATGCCGGGATAGTCGAGGCCGGCGGAAATGGAGTGCCCCTCGAGGATCTGACCGTCATCGTCTTGCAGCAGATAAGTTCTGTTGCCGTGCAGCACGCCCGGCTTGCCGCCATTCAACGAGGCGGCATGGCCGTTGTAGACGTGCATGCCGTGACCGCCGGCCTCGACGCCGATGATGCGGACATCCGGATCGTCGAGGAAGGGATGGAAGATGCCGATGGCATTGGAGCCACCGCCGACGGCCGCGATGACGAGGTCGGGCAGCCTGCCCTCGGCAGCGACGATCTGCTCGCGCGTCTCGTTGCCGATCACCGACTGGAAGTCGCGCACCATGGTCGGATAGGGATGCGGACCGGCGGCCGTGCCGATCATGTAGTAGGTCGTCTCGACGTTGGTCACCCAGTCGCGCAACGCCTCGTTCATGGCGTCCTTCAGCGTGCCGTTGCCCGCCGTCACCGGATGAACCTCCGCCCCCAGGAGCTCCATGCGGAAGACGTTGGGCTTCTGCCGCTCGACGTCGGTGGCGCCCATGTAGACTTCGCAAGGGTAGCCGAAGCGGGCGCAGACGGTGGCCGAGGCGACGCCATGCTGGCCGGCGCCGGTTTCGGCGATGATCCGCGTCTTGCCCATGCGGCGGGCGAGCAGGATCTGGCCGAGACAGTTGTTGATCTTGTGGCTGCCGGTGTGGTTGAGCTCTTCGCGCTTCAGGTAGATCTTGGCGCCACCGAGATGGGCGGAAAGCCGCTCGGCGAAATAGAGCGGGCTCGGCCTGCCGGTATATGTGGCGTGCAGCGCCTTGAGCTCGCCCTGAAAGGCCGGATCGGCCTTGGCGGCCCCGTAGGCTTGATCGAGCTCGAGGATCAGCGGCATCAGCGTCTCGGCGACGTAGCGACCGCCGAAGATGCCGAAATGGCCGCGCTCGTCCGGGCCGGTCCGGTAGGAATTCAGCGGCGTCGCCTCACTCATCGTTGCCCCTCTTCATTCGCTGCGCGTGCCGCTGCCACAAAGGCGCGGATGCGAGCCTCGTTTTTCTGGCCCGGTGCGCTCTCGACGCCCGACGAAACATCGACGCCGGAGGGGTGCACCCTCCGCACCGCATCATCAACGTTGGTAGGATCAAGCCCGCCGGAAAGCAAGAAGGGCATAGGCGCCCCCGCCAGTAGCGACCAGTCGAACGTGACGCCCAGGCCGCCGGGCCGGGTCGCGTCCTTCGGAGGCTTGGCGTCGTAGAGCAGAAGGTCGGCGGTTCCGGCATAAACGTGAGCGGCTGCCGCATCCTCGGCGGTTCCGATCCCCAGAGCCTTGATCACCGTTCGCCCGAGGCGCTGCCGCACGTCGGCGACGCGCGCCGGCGTTTCGTGCCCGTGCAACTGGATGGCGTCCGGGGCAATCGTCGCAACGAGGTGGTCGAGAAGATCGTCGCTGGCGTCGACCGTCAGCACCACCGTTTTCGCCCGTCCGGCCACCTGACGGGCGAGCGCCGCGGCGACCTCGGCGGAGACGTGGCGCGGGCTTTTCGGGAAATGCACGAAGCCGACGAGATCGGCGCCGGCTGAAAGCGCCCATTCCAGGCTTTCCGGCGTAGAAAGGCCGCAAATCTTGACGAGGAACGGAGACATCATGACAACAGCCTGACAGGAAGCGGCGGCTCGCGGCCGCCGCATGTCCGATCAAAGAAATGCCGACCGTCAGGCACCGGTGAAGGCGCGTGGAGCGGCGGAGACCAGCGACGGCGTCGAGCCAGTCACCTCGTAGACGGCCAGACCGCGATCGTTGGTGCCGAAGGCATTGAAGCGGAACAGACCGTTGACCGCCGAGAGGAAACCCTCGGGGTTGGTTATGACCGAGAGCTGGAAGCGCTGGGCGCCGGCAGTCTTGGCAAGGCCGGCGGCCAACACCACGGCGTCGTAGGCGAGCGAAGCTGTCAGTGGCGGCTCGCCGCCGTAGGTCGACCGGTAGCGACTGGCGAAGGCCGAGAAGCCGGATATCTCCGGCGAAGGGAACCAGCCGCCCGTGAGCGCCGGGTCGTTGTAGACGGAGGGATCGTTCCAGACGCCGGTCCCCAACAGCTTGATACGGGCAAGATCGACACCAGCCGTCCGCAGCGACCTGGCAATGGTCGGCGCCACGCCCGCGCCTTCGGGCACCAGGATGCAGTCGATCTGGGAGGCCACGGCGGCGATCGCCGCCACGGACTGGGCCTCGCCACCGGCGGCGAAGCGTTCGACGGCCACGACACGCATGCCATAGCGACCGGCCTCCTGGCGCAAGGCGGCCTCGGCCAGATTGCCGAAGGCGCTCTGCGACATGATGGCGGCGATCGACTTGCGACCGGACCTGGCCGCCTCAGCAACAACGCGACGCACCTGGCCATCGACCAGGAAACCGAGGATGTAGACGCCGGCTGCCGCCACGGAAGGATCGGAGGAGAAGGCAATCACCGGCACGGATGCCGCGCGCGCCACCGGGCCGACACCGCCCACTTCGGCGGCAAAGATCGGCCCGATGATCAACTCGGCACCTTCGGAGATCGCCTGACGCGCCGCTTCGGCGGCACCCTCGGCGGTACCGCGCGTATCCTTCACAAGAACGGTCAGGTCGTTGCCGGAAAAATCGTTGAGACCGAGCGATGCGGCATTCTGCATGGCGACAGCCAACGCGGCGCCGTTACCGGGCGCCGTTTTCGGCAGCAGCAGCGCCACACGCACCGTGCCGGTACCCAGCACCTCGCCCGATATGGCCGGCCCGGTCGGGGCTGGCAGGAGAGTGTCGCCGCCACTCGGCCGACTGGTCGGCGAACAAGCCGCGAGCGCCGCGCCACCCAACAGGACCAGCGCGAGACGCCGGCTCAGCCCGGCAGCCTCCAAACGCGGATCGCTCGTCTCCGGGGACACGGCCGTGCCGGCCACGCCGCTCGCAACCCTGCCATCGTCACGGGTCATCATCTTACCTTCCGCCGCAAAAGTATCCGCGCCATTTCAATGACAAACGGCCGTAGATGCAACTCCTTACATGCCATTTACCGGTGGAGAGGCGAGGAATCGGCCCGGACGGCTCGATTTTCCCGCCGAAGTGTGGTTTTGGGAGCTAGGAAACACGGTGCTCAGACGCCGTCCAAGGGAATTATATGATCAGGCACATCGTCTACTTCTCCGTCCGTTCCGCCGACGACCGCCAGCGGGTTCTCGACGGCCTTCGCCTGCTCGAGGCCAATCCGCACGCCCTGCTCCTCGAGGTCGAGGAGAATCTGAAGCTCGACAGCCTCGGCAACGAGGTCGACTTCGTCGTTTACGGCGAGTTCACTGACGCCGCCGCACTCGACGCCTTCAAGGCGCATCCGAGCTATGAAGCTTCGATCGCCTCGGTGCGGCCGCTTCGGGAACTTCGCATGGCGGCCGATGTCGTTGCGCGACGGGAACGGCAGTCGTCATGAGCGAGGCAGGCGGCAAGACCACTACGACGGGCTACGCCATCGACGGCACCGCCTTCGCCGGCAAGCCGGTCGAGCCCGGCCTGTACCCGGTGGCGACGCCGATCGGCAATCTCTCGGACATCTCGCTGCGCGCGCTCGATGTGCTGGCCAGTGCCGATCTCATCGTTTGCGAGGACAGCCGCGTCACCGCCGTCCTCCTCGACCGCTACGGCATCCGCAAGCCGCTTGCCATCTACCACGAGCACAACGCCGCCCGCGAGCGACCGCGCCTTCTGGCCATGCTCCGGGGCGGCATGCGCCTCGCGCTGGTATCCGACGCCGGCACGCCGCTGATTTCCGACCCCGGTTACAAACTGGTCGAAGAGGCGATCGCCGAGGGCATCCGCGTCATTCCCATTCCCGGCGCCTCGGCCATCCTGTCGGCGCTGGTGGCTGCCGGCTTGCCGACCGATACCTTCCTTTTCCTTGGTTTTCTGCCGCACAAGGCCGGCACGCGCCGCAATCGTCTGGGCGAGTTTCGCGCCGTGCCGACGACGCTCGTGATCTACGAGTCGCCGCACCGCGCGGCCGAAACACTCGCCGACATGGCCGAGGTGCTGGGCGGCGATCGGCCGGCAGCGCTTTGCCGCGAACTCACCAAGCGTTTCGAAGAGGTGCGGCGCGGCACGCTGTCCGAGCTGGCGGCCGGCGCCCAAGACGATCCGCCGCGCGGCGAGATCGTGCTGGTGATCGGCGCGCCGCTCGGCGACGAGGCCGGCGAAGCCGACATCGAAGCCCTTCTGTCGGCCGCCCTTGAAACCAAGGGAACCGGGCAGGCGGCCGCTGAGGTGGCGAAGACCACCGGTCGCCCCCGCAAGGAGGTCTACGCGCTCGCCTTGAAACTCAAGGCGGTGCTCGATGCCGGCAGCGACGGCGACGATGATGCCCCTCCGACGGGGACCTGAACCTGCAGGAGACATGCGATGCCGCCGCTCGACCTTCTGATCGCCTTTCTTGTGTCGACGGCTCTGTTCGCATTCGTCCCCGGCCCGGCGATGCTCTATGCCGCGGCCCGCACGCTTGCCGGCGGTCGACGGGCTGGCCTGATGGCCGCCCTTGGCGTGCATGTCGGCGGCTATGCCCACGTACTTGCCGCGACGATGGGGCTTTCGGTGCTGTTTCATGCCGTTCCCGTCGTCTACACGATCGTAAAGCTTGGTGGTGGCGCCTACCTGATCGTCATGGGATGGCGCCTTGCAACCGCCGAGAACAGGGGCGCGATCGTGGGCGACAAGAGCCCGCGGGACTCGCAGCGCGCCTTCGCCCAGAGCATCCTCGTCGAACTGCTCAACCCCAAAACCGCGATTTTCTTCCTCGCCTTTCTTCCGCAGTTCGTCAGTGCCCAAGCCGCCGCGCCGATGTGGCTCCAGTTTTTTGTCCTCGGCGTGATCACCAACGTCATGTTCTCCCTTGCCGACCTCATCGCGGTCTTCGGGGCAAGCGGCATCCTGTCCAATCTTCGGTCCTCACCGGCGTGGGGGAAATGGCTGAAGCGGGCGGCCGGGTCGCTGCTCATCGGTCTCGGCGCACGCCTCGCGCTGGAGAGAAGTTAAGAATGCCCGCCGACCGCAGGGCGGGATATGCCCGAGGCCTCGTTGCCGAAGGCATCGCCGCCTGGTTGCTGCGCCTCAAGGGCTACCGCGTGCTGGCAACCCGCTATCGCACGCCGCTCGGCGAGATCGACATCGTGGCCCGACGCGGCAAGGTGCTGGCCTTCGTCGAGGTCAAGGCGCGTCCGACCATCGAAGCCGGTCTCGAAGCCATCGCCGCCGAAGGCTACCGCCGCATCGAGGCAGCGGCGGATCTCTATCTGTCCCGACATCCGCAATTCGTGGATTTCACACTGCGCTTCGACCTGGTGGTCGTCAGACCGCGCCGCTGGCCGCACCATGTCGAGAACGCGTTTTCGTGAAGCGCTTTCCCGTTGCGCGGCGGCCGGAAGCCGCCCATAAACGGCGGCATCCCTTTCCGAAGACGAGTTGTCGCCATGAGCCTTTCCGTCGCCGTCCAGATGGACCACATCGCCTCGATCCGCCTCGCCGGCGACTCCACCTTCGCTCTTATGTTGGAGGCGCAGAAGCGAGGCCACAGCCTCTTCCACTACACCCCCGACAAGCTGACGCTGCGCTCGAGCCGGGTGACGGCGGCGATCGAACCGGTCGCGGTGCGCGACGAGCCGGGCAACCACTTCACGCTCGGTTTGCCCGAGAAGACCGACCTTTCGACGCTCGATGTGGTGCTGCTCCGTCAGGACCCGCCGTTCGACATGGCCTATCTTTCCACCACCTACATGCTGGAGCGTATCCATCCGGCAACGCTGGTGGTCAACGACCCGGCCGAGGTGCGCGACGCACCGGAAAAGCTCTTGGTGATGAACTACCCCGAGCTGATGCCGGAGACGATCATCACCCGCGACCCGGACGAAATCCGGGCCTTCCGCGCTGAGTTCGGGGACATCGTGCTTAAGCCGCTCTACGGCGCCGGCGGCCAAGGCGTCTATCACGTGAAGCCCGACGACGACAATTTCAGCGCCTTTCTCGAGCTGTTCCTGACCCAGTCGCGCGATCCCTTCATCGCCCAGCGCTATCTGCCCGCCGTCAGGGCCGGCGACAAGCGCATCATCCTCGTCGACGGCAAGTTCGCCGGCCTCGTCAATCGCGTGCCGGCAGAAGGCGATCTTCGCTCCAACATGGTACGCGGCGGAGCGGCGGCCACCACGGAGGTGAGCAAGCGGGATCTTGAGATCTGCGAGGCAATCGGTTCGGAACTCAGGGATCGCGGCCTGATCTTTGTCGGCATCGACGTCATCGGCGACAAGCTGACCGAGATCAACGTGACGTCGCCGACCGGCATCCGCGCCATCAAGCGCCTCGGCGGCCCCGATGTCGCGGCCTTGGTGTGGGACGCCATCGAATCACACTTCTGAGCCTTGAGGGATCAGAACTTCTCGTCCGGATAGACACCCCAGAGAGAGGCTTGGGCGATCCAGCCGGAAAAGCCCTTTCCGTCGAGCCGACACCAGGTGCCGTCACACTTTTCGACCGGCGCCTGGACTTTTGGCTCGACGCGCGCGGTGACGCGGGTCGTGTCATCCGGGCCGGCATGCAGATCGATCATCGTCTTGTCGGCGGCCCAGGGCGCGACGATAGCCGTGCGCGTGCCGGACAGCAGCGAATGGAACACCCAGCCCTCGCCACCCTCGAAATCGCGGATGCGACGCCAGTTCTCGAACTCCTGGGTAATTTCTACCGGCATGCCGGCACGAACATAGCGCCAGATCACCGCCTGATCGCGCGACGGTCCCTGGCGAACGTTGACGGAATCCGACTTGAGGCTGACGAAACGAGGCACCGGCAGACCGGAACTGCCGACGGTCTGCGCCAGCGAGGGACCCACGAGCATCATACCCGCGACCAGAATTGCCGCCGCCCGCCCCCACGCCGCCGTCATCGTCGTCCGCCTTCCATGCCAGAAACACCGCCGCTCGCCAAAATGGCGCTCCTCTTTATGGTTACCGGTCGGAGTTAACGTCGCGTCAACGCAGCCGCCGCATGGAATGACGCGGATCGGACCTCAGCCGGATTGACGCCCGGCAGTGGCTGGCCGAAACTTGCAGAGACAAGCTGCCGCCCGGCGGTGGCTTCAAGGAAGGACGGAACGAACTATGGCCGGCAAGAAGCCCCTGGTGGTGGTGACGCGCAAACTGCCCGACGTCGTCGAGGCGCGCATGCGCGAGTTGTTCGACGTCCGCCTCAACTCGACCGACCGGCCGATGACCCAGGCCGAACTGGTCGAGGCCAGCCGCATTGCCGATGTGCTGGTGCCGACCGTCACCGACCGCGTCGACGGCGGCGTGATCACCCAGGCCGGCCCAGGCCTGAAACTGATCGCCAATTTCGGCAACGGCGTCGACAATATCGACGTGATCAAGGCGACCGAACGCGGGATCGCCGTCACCAACACGCCCGGCGTCCTCACCGAGGACACCGCCGACATGACCATGGCCCTGATCCTTGCCGTGCCGCGCCACATGGCCGAGGGCATGCGGGCTCTCCAGGCCGGGGAGTGGCAGGGATGGTCGCCGACCGGCATGCTGGGCAGCCGCCTGCGCAGCAAGAAGCTCGGTATCGTCGGCATGGGTCGTATCGGCCAGGCGGTCGCACGCCGCGCGAGCGCCTTCGGCCTGTCGGTCTTCTACCATAACCGCCACCGCCTGCCGTCGGAGATCGAAGACAGGCTTTCGGCAACCTGGTGCGAGAGCCTCGACCAGATGCTGAACAGGATGGACATCGTCACCGTTCATTGCCCGCATACGCCGGCGACATACCACCTGTTGTCGGCGCGCCGGCTGAAGCTGATGCGCCCGGAGGCCTATCTGATCAACACCGCCCGCGGCGAGATCGTCGACGAGGCGGCGTTGACGCGCATGCTGGTTGCCGGCGAGCTGGCCGGCGCAGGCCTGGACGTCTATGAGCAGGAGCCGTCCATCAACCCGAAACTCGTCAAATGCGGCCGCGCGCTGCTGTTGCCTCACATGGGGTCGGCCACCATCGAAAGCCGCATCGAGATGGGCGAGAAGGTGATCGTCAACATCCGCGCCTTCATGGACGAGCATCACCTGCCGGATCGCGTATTGCCGGCCATGCTTTAATTTTCGGCCTCAGTCGCCGGCGGCGCTCCGCGCCTTGGCTTACGCTTCGCTTTCCGTCTTCCGAGGCTTCGCCACGGAAGAAACGCTTCGCGCGGCGCCCTTGGCGCCGGAAGCCGCGTCGCGGCTTCGACTGTTCTTGCCTCAGTCGCCGGCGGCGCTCCGCGCCTTGGCTTACGCTTCGCTTTCCGTCTTCCGAGGCTTCGCCACGGAAGAAACGCTTCGCGCGGCGCCCTTGGCGCCGGAAGCCGCGTCGCGGCTTCGATCTGTTCTTGCCTCAGTCGCCGGCGGCGCTCCGCGCCTTGGCTTACGCTTCGCTTTCCGTCTTCCGAGGCTCCGCCACGGAAGAAACGCTTCGCGCGGCGCCCTTGGCGCCGGAAAGCCGCTAACGCGGCTTCAGCTTGATTTCGACGTCGGAGAATTGACTCAGGCCGGCAGCTTCAGCCCGGTATCGCGCGCAAGCTGGGCAAGGCTGACTGCCGGACGCGGGCCGATGTGGCCGACGCATTCGCCACCAGCGAGGCAGCCGAGCCGCGTCGCCTCGGCCAGCGAGAGGCCGCGCGAGCGAGCATAGAGGAAGCCGGCGGCGAACTGGTCGCCGGCTCCGGTCATATCGACCAATTCGTCCACTTCAGAAGCCGGCGCCGATACCAGTTCGGCTCCCTCAAAGGCGAGCGCCCCGTCGCCGCCCAGCGTCACGGCCGCCGCCTTGCAATCGCGCCTGAGGCAGCTCACCGCCGTGTCGAGATCGTGCGTTTCGTAAAGCGCCTTGGCCTCTTCCTTGTTGGCGAAGACGAGATCGACCGTGCCCGAGCGCATCAAGTCGAGGAATTCGGGGCGGAAGCGATCGACACAGAAGCTGTCGGACAGGGTGATCGAGGCGAGGCGGCCGTGCGCGTGGGCAATGGCGGCGGCCTTGCGGAAGGCCTCCTTGGCCGCCGGCGGGTCCCACAGGAAGCCCTCGAGATAGGTATAGCGGGCAGCGGCCACCACCTTCTCCTCGATGTCGTCAACGGTAAGGTGATGACAGGCGCCGAGATAGGTGTTCATCGTCCGCTCGCTATCGGGCGTGATCAGGATCATGCAGCGGGCAGTGGGTGCGCCGTCGAACAGCGGTCGAGTCTCGAAATGCACCCCCTGGGAGCGGATGTCGTGCGTGAAGACCTCGCCGAAGGCATCGGTCGCCACCTTGCCGATGTAGGCGGCGTGACCACCGAACGAAGCGACGCCGGCTGCAGTGTTGGCAGCCGAACCGCCCGACGCCTCAACGGCCGGTCCCATCATGCCGTAGATGCGCTCGGCCTCCTCGGCGTCGATCAGCCGCATCATGCCCTTGGTAACGCCGAGCTTGACGAGCATATCCTCTTCGGTCGGCGAGAGAATGTCGACGATGGCATTGCCGATGGTCAGCACATCGAAATCGAGGCTCATGGGAAAAACGTCTCCTTGGTCCGGCATTGATGCGGACGGCTCTTCCATTTGGCCTAGACCATTCCCAAGTGACCGGCAAGCCGCGCCAACACGGCATCGAATGGAGAATTCCAAGAATGTTGAACGCCGTGCTGACAGCGCTCCGCGACATCCCGACGCCACCGTTCCGGACGGTGTTGTGGAAGTCGATCGGCCTGACGCTGGCGCTGCTCGCCGTCGTCTGGATCGGCACCTTCGCGGCGGCGGACTACCTCGTCGTCATGCTGCCGGCCGAATGGCAGACGGCTGCCGACTGGCTGGCCGGCCTGCTCCTGTTCGTCGGCCTCGGCTTTCTGGTGGCGCCGGTGGCGGCGCTGTTCGCCGGCCTCTATGCCGACGAGGTCGCGGACGTCGTCGAGCGGACGCGCTACCCGACCGACCGGCCCGGCGTGCCGCAGCCGCTGATGACGGGGCTCCTCACCGCGCTGCGGTTCACCGGCTTCGTAGTCCTGGTCAACATCGCCATGCTGCCGCTTCTTTTCCTGCCCGGGATCAACGTGCCCATCTTCCTGGCCGTCAACGCCTATCTCCTGGGGCGGGAGTATTTCGAACAGGTGGCCATGCGCTTTCGCCCCTTCGAGGAGGCGCGAGCGCTCCGGCGCGCCCATTCCGGAAAAGTCATGCTGGCCGGCCTTACCATCGCCGTCGTTCTCGCCGTGCCCGTGGTCAACATCCTGACGCCGCTCTATGCGACGGCATTGATGGTCCATGTGGTGAAGCTCACCGAACGCCAGAGACGGCCTTGACGACCACTCAAGCCGGCGGCGTTCCGTTGTCGGCCAGCACCTCACCGGCGAGATAGAGCGAACCGCAGATCAGAATGCGCGGTGCAGGACCGGACCAGGTGTCGCGAAGATGGGACAGCGCAGCGGGGACTCCGGTCGTCGCCATGGCCGTGACGCCGGCGCCGCGTGCCTCGGCGGCAAGCGCCTGCGGTTCGCGCGCCGAGTCCGATCCGCGAATGGGCACCGTATAGACGCGCCGGGCCAAACCGGCGAATGCCTCGAAGAAGCCGACCGGATCCTTGGTGGCGAGCATGCCGGCGATGAGGACCAGTGGCCGGGCGACGCGCTCCTCGAGATCGGCCATGGCCGAGGCGATCACCTCGCCAGCGCCGGGATTGTGACCGCCGTCGAGCCAGATCTCCGCTCCTTGCGGCGCGGCATCGACGATGGCGCCGACCGTCAGGCGCTGCAGACGCGCCGGCCATTCGACGCGCTCCATGCCCCGCTCCAGGGCATCGTGCCCAACGTGAAAGCCGGCCGCCCGCACCGCGGCGATAGCCGTGCCGGCATTGACGATCTGGTGGCTACCGGGAAGGCGCGGCCTCGGCAAATCCAGCAGACCGTCGATATCCTGGAACACCAGGCGGCCATGCTCCTCGAAGGCCGTCCAATCCTGCCCACCGATCATCAGCGGCCCGGCGCCAACCTCCGCCGCCACCCGTTCGACCACGGCCACGACGCCATCGGGGTTCGGAGACAGCACGACCGGTGCGCCCGCCTTGATGATGCCGGCCTTCTCGAAGGCGATCTTCTCGACGGTATTGCCGAGATAGGCCTGATGGTCGAGCGAGATCGACGTGATGACCGACACGGCCGGACGGTCGACCACATTGGTGGAATCGAACCGGCCGCCCAGACCGACCTCAAGTAGCAGCGCGTCGGCCGGCCGCTCGGCAAACAGCAGGAAGCCGGCGGCGGTCAGAAGCTCGAAAAGGGTGATCGCTTCGTCCCCGTTGGCCTTTTCGGTGCGGGAAAGCGCATCGGCGAGAGCGTCGTCGTCGACGAAGCTCGATATGCCGGGCCCGCCCGCAAGACGAAATCGCTCATTGTAGCGGACGAGGTGCGGCGAGGTATCGGCGTGAACACGAAGCCCCTCGGCCTCAAGGATGGCCCTCAGAAATGCCACCGTCGACCCCTTGCCGTTGGTGCCGGCGACATGGAAGACCGGCGGCAAGCGCTGCTCGGGATGGCCGAGCGCGGCGAGCAGCCGGCGAATGCGGCCAAGCGAGAGGTCGAAGCCCTTCGGCCAGCGCGCGCCAAGGCGGTCGATGATGTCGAGCGGCGTTTCCATGGCATAGATCCGAAAATGGGGAGACCCCAAAAGGAACACGCCGCCTGACGGCGGCGCGGAAGGTTGAAAGACTGTGGCCGCGAACCGTCAGGCAGGAATGAGCGCTGTGCCCTTGGCGTGGGTCAGCAGGCGAACAAGGCGGCCGATGGTGGCCCGCAGCTCGTGCCGGTGCGCCACAAGGTCGATCATGCCGTGCTCGTGAAGATATTCGGAACGCTGGAAGCCTTCCGGCAGCTTCTCGCGAATGGTCTGCTCGATGACGCGAGGACCGGCAAAGCCGATCAGCGCGCCCGGCTCGGCGATGTGAACGTCGCCCAGCATGGCATAGGAGGCAGTGACGCCGCCGAGCGTCGGATTGGTGAGCACGACGATGTAGGGCAGTCCCGCCTCGCGCAGCATCTCGACCGCCACCGTGGTGCGCGGCATCTGCATAAGCGACAGGATTCCCTCCTGCATGCGAGCGCCGCCGGACGCCGTGAACATGACGAAGGCGGCCGAACGGGCCACGGCTTCCTCAATGCCGCGAATGATCGCTTCGCCGGCGGCCGTACCCAACGAACCACCCATGAAGTCGAAGTCCTGCACCGCGGCGACCACGGCGTTGCCCTCGACACGACCGGCGCCCACCAGCACCGCATCGTCGTTGCCAGTCTTGGCGCGCGAGTCGCGCAGGCGGTCGACGTAACGCTTCTCGTCGCGGAACTTGAGCGGATCCTGCGTCACCGCCGGCGTCGAAATCGCCTCATAGTCTCCGCCGTCGAAGAGCTGCACGAAGCGTTCCTTCGGCGGCATGCGCATATGATAGCCGGAGTTGGGGATCACCCACTGGTTGGCTTCGAGGTCACGGTGAAAAACCATCTCGCCGGTCTCCGGGCACTTCACCCAGAGATTCTCGGGCACATCGCGCTTGGCGGACCAGAGGGAGCGGATTTTCGGGCGGACGACGTTGTTGATCCAGTTCACGGGGAGTTTCGACCTTTGCTCGCGGAACACCGGCCGGCCATGCCGTTCCCGGCGCGGAACCGGCCGCAGCCAAGCCTCGGGCGCCGCCGTTCCTTCGTCGAGGCTCTCATAGCACAGCCTTCCCCGGGACCAAAGCCGTTTCGCCTGACGCGGAACCGCCACTTCCGTCACTGCGGAGATGCCGCTTTTCAGCGACCGCCGATCGGATTAGCTTCGAACCGTTCCAGGAGAGCCCCATGCCGTTGCCCATCATAGAGCGCCGCCGTATCGAGGCGGAGATCGTCGGCCACCTTTATCGCGAACTCGTGGGACGCATGGGCGAGGAGGAGGCACGGGACATCATCGACGGGGCCATCCGAAAAGCCGCGATCGCCCATGGGGAGGCCTGCCGCGCCGACCTCGGCCACATGCCGGATTTCAAGGATTTCGAGGCCATTCTGCCGGCCTGGACAGCCGATGACGCCCTGACGATCGAAGTGAAGGAGGCGAGCCCGGAGCGTCTTTCCTACGACGTCACGCGCTGCCAGTACGCCGAGACATACAAGGAGATGGGACTGGCCGAGATCGGCGCGCTGCTCTCCTGCAATCGCGACGCCGCCTTTTGCGAAGGCTACAACCCGTCCATGAAGCTTGAACGCACCGAAACCATCATGGCCGGCGGCCGGCGGTGCGATTTCCGCTATCGCCTCGACCGGACACAAGACTGAACGGTCGCGACACCCTGTCGGAGCGATTTGCTTCAAGGCGTTTACCTCAAAAACGGCCCCTCGCTGAAATTGCCACCATCTTCCGTTGCCGGTCTTGCATCCACCGGCCAAATCGGATGATGAATAAGCCGTCAGATACGAAAGTTACAAACACCCGGCCACAAAGGTCTTTCTAGGCCTTTGTTGGCGTTGCTTTTGGCCTTTGGTCGTCCGGCGCATGCTGCGCAGCGCGGAAAGAGTGTGATGAAAGTCGGGGTTCGCGATATTGCCAGGGAGGCGGGCGTTGCGGTCAGCACCGTGTCGCATGTCCTCAATGGGACCGCCTCGATAAGCCGTGAGGTGCGCGACCGCGTTCTGGCCGTGGCACGCGATCTCGGCTATCTCGACCAGCGGCGAGCCAAGGCGACCATCGCCACCATGGAGCGCGTGGTCGTCGCCTTCGATCGGAACTTCGAAACTTCGGGCGACGCCGCTTTCCGCAATCGAGCCCTCTACCAGGGGCTCAAGCGGGAATGCGAACGACGGTCGCTCAAGATCACGACCTCCATTTCCGATGGGACCGGTTTTGACGCCGACAAGGTGGAAGAGATCGCCCGCACCGAGAAAGCCAGCGGCGTCATCCTGATGAGCTGCGGCGAAAAGCTCGATCTCGGCGACCTCGTCAAGACGGGCCTGTCGATGGTGGTCATGAACGGCGAGGAGCAACTGCGACGGGCCGACGCGGTCGTACCGGCCAATGGGTTCGCCGCCAGTGTCGCGGTCCGGCACCTGATCGATGCGGGACACCGCCACGTATTGATGCTGGGCACGACGGGCCGCGATCATCTGACGACACGGCGCACCGGGTTTGCCGAAGCGATCGAAGCCCACGAGCTGAACGCCCACGAGACCATCACCGCCGCCGAGGACAGCGTGGAGGCCGGCGAGGCAGCCGTGGCGGCGCGGCTTGGCGAAACCGGCGATCTCGGCGGCGCAACCGCCATCTTCTGTCTTTCGGACCCGCTGGCCGAAGGGGCCTTGAAGGCACTTTCGGCCGCCGGTCTCGATGTGCCGGCCGACGTGTCGGTGATCGGTTGCGACGGCATACGGGAAGCCCGGCCGACCGGTCTTGCCACCGTCAGTGTCGGCTACGAGCAACTTGCCGTATCGGCCTTGGCCATCATGGAATCGCGGCTCATGGTCCCCAAGCCGGCTCGTTCCTGCATCCTGGTAGAGTTCGGCACGGAACTCATCGCGGGCACCACCGTTGGGCCACCACCCGGCGAGCGCACACCACGAAAAGTCGGCGGCATGGTACCGGCGCGTGGCAGGCGAAGTCGTCGCGGCAGCATCGGCGGGGGAGGGCCGCATGCACGTCTTGTTCTTAATCGATTCCACTGATCTCAGACGCTGGCAGGCCGAAGCGATCGCGGGCGTCCTGGCCGCCACCGGCGGCAGCGGCGCCATTGCCACGGTAGCCGGCCCGCCACCTGCCAGTCTGCTCGATTTCTGTCTTGCCTTCGAGGCTCTCGCCTTTCGCCGGCCCCTCAACGAACCGCTTGCGCGGCTGTCGCCCTCCGCGCTCGGCCTGTCCGTCGGCGATGAGGATGCCGATCTCGTCGTCGATCTGGCTGCCGCGACCGATATCTCTCGCGACCGGCTGCTGATCAGCGTAAGCGGGACCGGAGTGGCGGCCGGCGCCGCGGACGCCATCATGGCCGGAGAGGAGCCGTTTCTCGATCTCATTGCGGTTACCGGCGAGACCCACCGCCTGGTCGGCCGCTGGCACATCGCCGTTGAGGACCGGCGGCAACTCGGATCGGGAATGTCCATCACCACCGGCCGGGCAATCGAGATGCTGACGCTGGCAGCCGGGCATCTGGCCGGCGGCGCCACGCTCCACGATCTCACGCTGCCGCGTGTGGAGACCGATCCGCCGCCCCGCCGAACCGGCAATCCGGGCCGCTTCGCCGCCACCACCTTCGCACGGTCGCTCGCCAGTCGCCTGGAGCGCCTCGTGCGCAACCCGCCCAACTGGGCGGTAGCCTGGCGGACCGACGAGACCGGCGACGATGCGTTGCCGACCATTGCCGGGCGTCCCTGGCGGCGGCTCGCCGATGACGGCGAGCGCTTTTACGCCGACCCCTTTCTGGTGCGACAGGGTGACCGCACCGTCCTGCTGGTGGAAGAATTTCCGTTCGCGACGCAAAAGGGCATCATATCGGCGGTTGACGTCGGTACCGGCGGCCCCATCGGTACGCCGCGACCGGTGATCGAGGGCAACTGCCATCTGTCCTACCCCTTCGTCTTCGAGGAGGACGGCACGCTCTACATGATCCCGGAAACGTCCGGACAGCGTCAGGTTCAGCTTTGGCGGGCAGTCGAGTTTCCCGACCGCTGGGAGCAGGTGGCGGTCCTGATCGACGACATCGACCTTGGGGACGCCACGTTGCTTCAGGCCAACGGCCGCCGCCATCTGTTCGGCACCGTGCGCCCGAACTGGGGCTCCAGCTGGGATGGGCTTGCCATCTTCACGGCCGAGACTCTCACCGGTCCGTGGGTTCCATTGTTCGCCGGCCCGGCCAAGGTCGACGTCGCGTCGGCGCGACCGGCCGGCCGGATGTTCTCGCTCGGCGCGAACATCATTCGGCCCTTTCAGGACAGCGCCGGCGGCTATGGCGCCGGCCTCGGCTTCGCCCGCATCGATCGTCTCGATGCCGGGGGATATGCCGAGACCGCGCTTGTGGCGTTGCGGCCGGCGCCGCCGCTTTCAGGCCTTCACACCTACAACCGAGGCGCGGGCTTCGAGGTGATCGACGTCATAGCCGGCGGCGGGACGGACGTCGTCGTCCCATAGTGCGGGCCGACGTTCAGGTTGCGATTACCAGCGGTGACGGCGCGGGCCGCAATCCATGACCTGCATCCGCTGATAGCGGACAATCCGGCCCCACGGATCGACGACCGGCCGATCGACCCAGCGCGGCCTGCACATCGGCGGCGGTCCCCAGTTGTGACCCGGCGGTCCCCAACCCGGCCGGCCCCAACCCGGCCCGGGAGGCGGGGGCGCCCCCCACCCCCAACGCGGGGGCGGGGGCGGCATGCGCGGACCGTCGTGATAGCCAAAATAGAAACCATCGGCTGCCGCGGTCGAAGCCGTGCCGGCGAGGCCGGCGGCAGCGACCAATGCCACCGCCAGAGAAGCGACAAGGGTATTGAGAAGACGCCTATGGAACATGGCAGGGCCCTCCTTGGAGCGCGGACTCACCGGTTTCCTGCCGGCGGGTCATCTTGAGCGGATTTCTACACCGTTTCCCTTGAACCAACCCTGAGGCCTGCGTTCATCGGCCATTCAGCTTTTCAGCCGACAGTCCGAAGCGAAAGCCGAAGCCGATGACCGATACCACCCCTCTTGTCACCATGGCGCCCGATCTCGCCGTTGCCGTCCTCGACTGGCAACGCTGGCTGGCCGATCTGCGCCGCCTCAGCCCACGCACCGTCGAGGCCTACGGCCGTGACGCGCACGATTTCGTTCGCTTCCTGACGGGGCACCTTGGCGCGCCTCCCGCCATTGTCGACCTCGGTCGGCTGTCGCCAGCGGATTATCGTGCTTTCCTCGCGCGCCGCCGACGTGACGGCCTCGCCGCGCCAAGCCTCGCACGCGGCCTCTCCGGCATTCGTTCGCTGATTCGGTTCCTCGAGAAGCGAGGGGAAGCAACCAGCGCCGCCGTCTCCGCTATCGCGGCGCCGAAAGCACCCCGCCGGTTACCGCGCCCGCTCGGCGTTTCCGACGCGCTTTCCATCGTGTCCGAAGCCGGAGCACTGGTGGACGAGCCATGGATCGCCGCGCGCGACGCCGCCGTGCTGGCGCTGCTCTACGGCGCCGGTCTGCGCATTTCCGAGGCTCTTTCACTGACCGCCGCCGAAGCGCCGCCGGAAGCGGGCGGCGCGGTGCGCGTCACCGGCAAGGGTGGCAAGACGAGACTTGTCCCCGTGCTGCCCGCGGTCGGTCGGGCCGTGGCGGCCTACATTCGCCTCGTCCCCTTCCGTCTCGCCCCGCAGGAGCCCCTGTTTCGCGGCGCAAAGGGAGGGCCGCTGTCGCCCCGCATCATCCAGCTCGCCGTTCAACGCCTGCGCGGCGCCCTTGGTCTTCCCGAAACGGCGACACCACACGCGCTCCGGCACTCGTTCGCCACGCATCTTCTCGGGTCCGGGGGCGATCTCCGCACCATCCAGGAACTGTTGGGCCACGCCAACCTGTCGACGACGCAGGTCTACACCTCGGTCGACGCCGAACGGTTGGTCGCCGCCTGGAAGGGCGCACATCCGCGCGCATGAGGCAGGATACCCGTTTCGCCGATCGGCTTTCCTTGGCCTGCCCGATGGCTTAAGGCTTGCGACTTAAGTCCACCTCCCGGGAGGCCCATCAGGGCCATCGCCTCTTGAACGCTTCCGCTGCTCCCTCAACCGATACGCCTTGGCTCGGCTACGGATTCGCCGCTCTCGGAGCCGTGCTGTTCGCCGCCAAGGGCATCCTCATCAAGCTCGCCTTTGCCGAGGGCGTGGACACGCTGACGCTGCTAGCGCTCCGAATGGGGCTCTCCGTGCCCGTCTACGTTGCCGTCGGCGTTCTGGCCTATGCCCGGGAGCGCCAGCGGGCGGTGCCGATGCCGGCCTATGCCAAGGCGTTGCTGATCGGGGTGATCGGCTACTGGTTTTCGTCCTATGCCGACTTCAAGGGCCTGGAGACGCTGACGCCGCAGTTCGAGCGGCTGATTCTCTTCACCTATCCGCTGTTCGTGCTGCTGCTCGGCGCGGCCCTGTTCCACATGCCGCTGCGCTGGAAGCCGCTCGCCGCCTTTGGCATCGCCTATCTGGGCCTCGCCGTGGTGTTCCTGGCCGACTTTAAGACGGGCGGTGGCGACATCGTCGTCGGCGCGCTCTGGGTATTGGGCGCCGCCGTCACCTTCGCGCTTTATCAGCTGCTGGCCGGAGGCAGCATTGCCGTCATGGGGGCGCCTCTGTTCACCTCGGTCGCCATGACCGGTGCGGCGGCGGTGATCCTGATGCTGTTTCTTCTCACGCACCCGCTATCGGCCCTCGTCGTGTCCAGCCGCGCCTTTGCGCTCGCCGTGGCGCTGGCCATCGGCGCGACGATATTGCCCAGCTTCCTGATGAGCGCCGCGCTGTCGCGCATTTCGGCGGCGGCCAACTCCACCATCGGCACGCTGTCGCCGGTGGTGACGCTGTTCCTCGCCGTGCTGATCCTGGGCGAGCCGTTGCGCGGCGTCGATCTTCTCGGCACCGCGCTGGTGGTGGGCGGCGTCGGGCTGTTCACCATCGTCGACCGGCGCCGCTGACCGTCAGGCGTGAATTGCTCGCTTGTCGACGGCGAGCGCCGCTTCCTTCACCGCCTCCGACAGCGTCGGATGGGCATGACAGGTACGGGCAAGATCCTCGGCCGATCCGGAGAACTCCATCAGCACCGCCGCCTCGGCGATCGCTTCGCCGGCGCCCGGTCCGACAATGTGTACGCCGAGCACGCGGTCGGTGTCGGCATGGGCCAGCACCTTGACGAAGCCATCGGTCTTGAGGATCGACTTGGCGCGGCCGTTGGCGATGTAGCTGAACTTGCCGACCTTATAGGGCACGCCGGCGGTCTTCAGATCTTCCTCGGTCCGGCCGACGGCGGCGACCTCGGGCGACGTGTAGACCACCGCCGGGATCACGTCGTAATTGACGTGGCCCGCCTTGCCGGCCAGGAGTTCGGCCACGGCGATACCTTCGTCTTCGGCCTTGTGGGCGAGCATGGGCCCGGCAACGACATCGCCGATGGCGTAGATGCCCGGCACGTTCGTCGCGTAATGGCCATCGATCTCAACGCGCCCCTTGCCGTCGAGCTTGACGCCGACTTCGGCAAGGCCGAGACCCTCGGTAAAGGGTTTGCGGCCGACCGCCACCAGCACGACGTCGGCATCGACGGTTTCCGCCTCGCCCCCGGCGGCGGGCTCGAAACGCACCTTTCCGCCGTCGACGCCGGTTACCT
Source organism: Pleomorphomonas sp. T1.2MG-36 (assembly GCF_950100655.1). Lineage (NCBI taxonomy): Bacteria > Pseudomonadati > Pseudomonadota > Alphaproteobacteria > Hyphomicrobiales > Pleomorphomonadaceae > Pleomorphomonas > Pleomorphomonas sp. T1.2MG-36. Next base: position 207,522 of record NZ_CATNLY010000045.1, on the reverse strand, counting down.
TGCGCCCGAGCTTGAAGGCAAATCCCTGACGCTCCAGGAGTTTCTGGAAGGTCTTCGCCACCTCTCCGTCGAGGCCTGGAAGGATACGGTCGAGATACTCGATCACCGTGACGCGCGCGCCCAGGCGCTGCCAGACCGAGCCGAGTTCGAGGCCGATGACGCCGGCACCGATCACCACCAGATGCCCGGGCACCTTTTCCAGCGACAGCGCGCCGGTCGAGGAGACCACGCTCTTCTCGTCAATGGCGATGCCGGGCAAGCCCGCCACATCGGAGCCGGTGGCAATCAGAATGCTCCTCGCTTCGACGACCGTCTTGTCGTCGCCTTCGCCAGTCACTTCCACCTTGCCCGCGGCGACGATGCGGCCGGTACCGCGATGGACGGTGATCTTGTTCTTCTTGAAGAGGAAATCGATGCCCTGGACGTTGCTGCGGACGGTTGCGTCCTTGTGGCCCATCATGGCCGGCAGATCGAGTTCGGGCTCTCCGACCTTGACGCCGAGCTTGGCGAAGACGTGCCCGGCCTCGTGGAACATCTCGGACGCATGCAACAGCGCCTTGGACGGAATGCAGCCGACATTGAGACAGGTGCCGCCGTGGCTCGCGCGCTTTTCGACGACGGCGACGTTCATGCCGAGCTGGGAGGCGCGGATGGCTGCCACATAACCGCCGGGACCGGTACCGATGACAACGAGATCGAAGGACATGAAGGCACTCCTCTGAGGCTGCAGCGGCTTGTGTTCAGGTGCGCAGTGCGGGGGACTCACTCGGCTCGGGAAAGAGCCAGACGGATGCTGAAGGCGATGAAGACAGCACCGGTTACGCGATTGATCCAGAGGCCGGCTCGCGAAAAGGCGTTTCTCACCCTGGGCATGGTCAGAAAGCAGGACACGGCGGAGAACCAAAGAATGAGACAGGCCGCCATGACCAAGCCGTAGCCGCCCTTTACCAGCGCCGGGGTCTGGTGACTGACCAGCGCGGAGAACAGGGACAGGAAGAACAGTATCGGCTTGGGATTGAGGGCATTGGTCAGGAAGCCGAGACCGAAGGCCCTGAGATTGCTCGTGGGCACCGCAAGCCGGGTGCCGGGCTCCGGCAACGTCGGTGCGGGCGCTCGCAGCGCCATGATGCCCATGTAGGCCAGATAGGCGGCACCGGCCCACTTGATCACCGAGAACAGCAGCAAGGACTGGGAGACGATCAGCCCCAGACCGAGGATGGTGTAGGTGAGGTGGAACAGCAGCGAGGTACCGACGCCGAAGGCCGTGAGGATACCGGCCCGCCTGCCGTGAACGAGGCTCTGCCGCATGACCATGGCGGTGTCCGCGCCGGGTGCCACGATGGCAAAGGAGAAGACCGCCATGACGCCGGCAAGCTCGCCGAGATAAGGAGACATCGGTTTCCTTTCGATTGCCGCATCGCCCCCGTCGAGGGCGGCGGACCGCAGGCGGGCGCCGACAGGCATCCTCCCTCCGCCTTGGAGGGAGGCCTGAGTGCGGCGCCGATCGTCAGAGGTCGAGAACGAGCCGCTGCGGCTCCTCGAGGTTCTCCTTGACGCGGACGAGGAAGGTCACGGCTTCCTTGCCGTCGATGACACGGTGATCGTAGGACAGCGCCAGATACATCATCGGCCGGATCTCGATCTTGCCACCCACCACCATCGGCCGTTCCTGGATCTTGTGCATGCCCAGGATGCCCGACTGCGGCGCGTTGAGAATCGGCGTCGACATCAGCGAGCCGTAGACGCCGCCGTTGGAGATGGTGAAGGTGCCCCCCTGCATCTCCTCGATGCGGAGTAGACCGTCGCGGGCGCGCTTGCCGTACTCGCCGATCTTCTTTTCGATGCCGGCGATGGAAAGCTGGTCCGCATCGCGGACGACCGGCACGACTAGGCCCTTGTCGGTGCCGACGGCGACGCCGACGTGGTAGTAGTTCTTGTAAATGAGGTCTTCGCCATCGATCTCGGCGTTGACGGCCGGGATCTCCTTCAGCGCCTGCACCACGGCCTTCACGAAGAAGCCCATGAAGCCAAGCTTGACGCCATGCTTCTTCTCGAACAGGTCCTTGTAGGAGGCCCTGAGCGCCATCACGCCGGTCATGTCCACCTCGTTGAAGGTGGTGAGCATGGCGGCCGAGTTCTGCGCCTCCTTGAGGCGACGAGCAATGGTCTGACGGAGCTTGCTCATCCGGACTCGCTCCTCGCGGCCGGCGTCATCGGCGGCGACCGACGCACGAGGTGCCGACGGAGCGGCGGGCGCCGGGGCGGCAGTGCGAACGGCAGCGACCGCGGCCAGCACGTCCTCCTTCAGCACCTGGCCGCGCTTGCCCGAACCACTCTCCACGCTGGCGCCGGTTTCGGCCATGACGCGGGCGGCGGCGGGTGACGGCGGCACGGGCGCGGCGGTCTTGACGGGCTCGGCGGGCTTGGCCGCAGCAACAGGCTCAGCCGGCTTCACCGGCTCGGCGACCTTGGGTGCCGGAGCACCCGCGGAGGCCGCGCCAAGCGAACCCAGAAGGGCGCCGACGCCGACGGTCTCACCGGCCTCGACCAGGATTTCCGACAGCGTGCCATCGATCGGCGACGGCACTTCGATGGTCACCTTGTCGGTCTCAAGTTCGACCAGCGGCTCGTCGGCCTTGACGGCCTCGCCGACTTTCTTGAACCAGCGGCCGATGGTGGCCTCTGTAACCGATTCGCCGAGCGTCGGGACGCGGATCTCGTTGCCCATTTGAGCTTCTCTCCAGATGCGAAAGGGATGGAGGCGGCCGGTTGGCCGCCCCGATGGCCGGTCAGCCGAGCGCTTCGTCGAGGAAGGCGGCGAGCTGGGCGAGGTGCTTGGACATCAAGCCCGTGGCGGTGGCGGCGGCCGGAGCCCGGCCGGCATAGCGGGCGCGGGGGGTCTTGGCGCCAATCTGCTTCAGAACCCATTCGAGATAGGGGTCGATGAAGGTCCAGGAGCCCATGTTCTTGGGCTCCTCCTGACACCAGACGTGCTCGGCGTTCGGGAAGCGACCGAGCTCATTGACCAGCGCCTTGGCCGGGAAGGGATAGAGCTGCTCGACGCGGAGGAGATAGACATCGTCGATGCCGCGCTTCTCGCGTTCCTCGAGGAGATCGTAATAGACCTTGCCGGAGCACATCACCACGCGGCGAATTTCGGCGTCCGGCTTCAGGCGCACGGTCACCGTTTCCGGATCCGACTCGGCATGATCCCAGAGCAGCCGGTGGAAGGAGGTCTCCGCTCCCATATCGGCGAGCTTGGACACCGCCCGCTTGTGGCGCAGCAACGACTTCGGCGTCATCAGGATCAGCGGCTTGCGGAAATCGCGCGTCAGCTGCCGCCTGAGGATATGGAAGTAGTTGGCCGGCGTCGTGCAGTTGGCGACCTGCATGTTGTCTTCGGCACAGAGTTGCAGCCAGCGTTCGAGACGGCCGGACGAATGCTCCGGCCCCTGCCCCTCATAGCCATGCGGCAGCAGGCAGACGAGGCCGGACATTCTCAGCCACTTGCGCTCACCGCCGGAGATGAACTGGTCGAACACCACCTGCGCACCGTTGGCGAAGTCGCCGAACTGCGCTTCCCAAAGGGTGAGCGCGTTGGGGCGGGCCAGCGAGTAACCGTATTCGAAGCCGAGCACCGCCTCTTCCGACAGCATCGAGTTGATGACTTCGAAGGGCGCCTGTTCCGGCGAGAGATTGGCGAGCGGAATATAGCGGGCTTCGGTCTCCTGATCGTAGAGCACGCTGTGACGCTGGCTGAAGGTACCGCGTTCGCAGTCCTGGCCCGACAGGCGGATCTTGTGACCGCCGAAGGCGAGCGAGCCGAAGGCCAGGGCCTCGCCAAGCGCCCAGTCGATGCCCTCGCCGGTCTCGATCGCCTTCTTGCGAGCGTCGAGGAAGCGCTGGATGGTGCGGTGAACGTTGAACGTCGGCGGCACCGTGTTGATCTTGAGACCAATCTCCTTGAGCGTCTCGATGTTGACGCCAGACTGGCCGCGCCGCTGTTCGTCGAAGCTGTCGGCCACCCTGAGGCCGGCCCAGGCGCCATCGAGCCAGTCGGCCTTGTTGGGCTTGTAGGCCTGTCCCGCCTCGTACTCCTGGTCGAGCCTCTGGCGGAAGGCGGCCTGCATGCCGATGACTTCGTCCTGGGTGACCGTACCCTCGTCGATCAGCTTCTTGGCGTAGATCTGCAGGGTCGTCGCATGGCCGCGGATCTTGGAATACATGATCGGCTGGGTGAAGCCCGGCTCGTCGCCTTCGTTGTGACCGAAGCGACGGTAGCAGATCATGTCGATCACCACCGGCTTGTGGAACTTCTGACGGTAGTCGATGGCGACCTTGGCGGCATAGACCACCGCCTCTGGATCGTCGCCGTTGACGTGCAGGATCGGCGCCTCGACCATCTTGGCCACATCGGACGGATAGGGCGAAGACCGCGAGAAATGCGGGTTGGTGGTGAAGCCGATCTGGTTGTTGACGATGAAGTGGATCGAACCGCCGACGCGGTGACCGCGCAGTTGGCTGAGGCCGAAGCACTCGGCAACCACGCCTTGACCGGCGAAGGCCGCATCACCGTGGAGCAGCAAGGGCAGCACCTTGACCCGCTCACGCAACGGGATGATGTCGCCCTCCCAGACCGTGGTGGAGACGTCTTGCTTGGCGCGGACCTTGCCGAGCACCACCGGATTGACGATCTCGAGGTGCGACGGGTTGGGCGTCAGGCTGAGGTGAACCTTGTTGCCATCGAACTCGCGATCCGAGGATGCACCGAGGTGATACTTGACGTCACCCGAGCCTTCGACGTCGTCAGGGGCGTAGGAGCCGCCCTTGAACTCGTGGAACAGCGCCCGGTGCGGCTTGCCCATCACCTGCGTCAGCACGTTGAGGCGACCACGATGCGGCATGCCGAGGACAATCTCCTTCACGCCGAGATTGCCGCCACGCTTGATGATCTGCTCAAGCGCCGGAATCAGGCTTTCGCCGCCGTCGAGGCCGAAGCGCTTGGTGCCGGTGTACTTGACGTCCAGAAACTTCTCGAAGCCCTCGGCTTCGATCAGCTTGTTCAGAATGGCCTTCTTGCCATTATCGGTAAACTCGATCTGCTTGTCCGGCCCTTCGATGCGCTCCTGGATCCAGGCCTTCTCCTCCGGCGAGGAGATATGCATGAACTCGTAGCCGATCGTGCCGCAGTAGGTGCGCTTCAGGATATCGATCATCTGGCGCACGGTGGCGTATTCGAGGCCGAGCACGTGATCGATGAAGATGGGCCGGTCCATGTCGGCTTCGGTGAAACCGTAGCTCGTCGGATGCAGCTCCTCATGGTCGAGCTTCTTGGCGACGCCGATCGGGTCGAGATCGGCATGGAGATGGCCGCGCATGCGATAGGCGCGAATCATCATGATGGCGCGCACCGAATCGAGCGTCGCCTGCCGGAGCTCCTCGGCGCTGATGCCGGCCGGCTGCGCCTTCGCCTCGATCTTCTTTTCGAGGACCTTGCTGGCTTCTGGCCAGTTGCCGTCAAGCGCGGAGACCAGTTCGCCATTGACCTTCGGCGGCCAGTCGGACCGCGTCCAGCTGGCGCCCCGCGCGCCGCGCGCCGTCGCCGGCTCGGAAAGGGCGTCGAAGAACTCCCGCCATTCGGGATCGACCGACGTGGGATCGGCAAGGTAGCGAGCCTCAAGCGCCTCGATATAGGCGGCGTTGCCGCCATAGAGGAACGAGGTTCCGGCGAAAGCGTCGTTATCGTTCTGCCGTGCCATATGCGTTTCGGAGCCGTCCGCTCCGCCCTCGCGTTCCGGCGAAAGCAGGATCGCTTCGCCGTGGGTAGATGGGGACCCCGCGGGCGGCGGCAATCGGCCCCCGCGGCGTCCTTTCGGATGGTGAGACGCTACGCCTCAACCCTTCAGGCGTTCGGCCAGCGTACGGCCGAGCTGCGCCGGTGACGGCGACACGACAATGCCCGCCGCCTCCATGGCGGCGATCTTGTCCTCGGCCCCTCCCTTGCCGCCGGAAATCACGGCGCCGGCGTGGCCCATGGTGCGGCCGGGCGGCGCCGTGCGGCCGGCGATGAACCCGACCGTCGGCTTCATGCGGCCGCGCTTGGCCTCGTCTCTCAGGAACTCGGCAGCCGCCTCTTCGGCCGAGCCGCCGATTTCGCCGATCATGACGATCGACTTCGTCTCGGGATCGGCGAGGAACAGCTCCAGCACGTCGATGAACTCGGTACCCTTCACCGGGTCTCCGCCGATGCCGACGGCGGTCGTCTGGCCAAGGCCTTCGTTCGTCGTCTGGAACACCGCCTCATAGGTCAAGGTTCCCGAACGCGACACGATACCCACAGAACCGCGCCGGAAGATGGAGCCGGGCATGATGCCGATCTTGCACTCGCCGGGCGTCAGCACGCCCGGGCAGTTGGGGCCGAGCAGACGCGACGTCGAGCGGTCGAGCCGGGCCTTCACCTTCACCATGTCGAGCACGGGAATGCCTTCGGTGATGGTGACGATCAGCGGCATTTCCGCCTCGATCGCCTCGATGATCGAGGCGCCGGCCGCCTTGGGCGGCACGTAGACGACGGAGGCGTTGGCTCCGGTCTTCTCACGCGCCTCGGCGACGGTGTCGAACACCGGCAGAACCGCCTTGCTGCCGTCGGGCAGCGTGCCTTCCCAGGTCGATCCGCCTTTTCCGGGCGTGACGCCGGCGACCATCCTGGTGCCGCAGTAGCCGAGTGCCTGCTCCGTGTGGAACGTGCCGGTCTTGCCGGTCAGGCCCTGGACGATGATCTTGGTGTCCTTGTTGACGAGGATGGACATCGCGTCAGGCTCCCTTCACGGCGGCGACGATCTTGCGGGCGGCATCGTCCAGGTCGTCCGCGGCGATGACGTCGAGACCGCTTTCGGCGATGATCTTCTTGCCAAGCTCGACGTTGGTGCCTTCCAGGCGAACGACCAGAGGCACCTTCAGCCCAACCTCTCGCACGGCGGCGATGACGCCCTCGGCGATGACGTCGCATTTCATGATGCCGCCGAAGATGTTGATCAGGATGCCCTTCACGGCCGGGTCGGCGGTGATGATCTTGAAGGCCGCCGTCACCTTCTCGCGGGAAGCGCCGCCGCCGACATCGAGGAAGTTGGCCGGTTCGGCACCGTAGAGCTTGATGATGTCCATGGTGGCCATGGCAAGCCCGGCGCCATTGACCATGCAGCCGATATTGCCGCTGAGCGCCACGTAGGCGAGATCGTGCTTGTGGGCCTCGATCTCCTTCGCGTCTTCCTCGGAAAGGTCGCGCAACGCCTCGACGTCGGGGTGACGGAACAGCGCGTTGCCGTCGAAGGACACCTTGGCGTCGAGCAGACGCAGATGACCATCCTTCAGCACGATCAGCGGATTGATCTCCAGGAGGCTCATGTCCTTGTCGGCGAAGGCCCGATAGAGCAGCGGGAAGAGGCTCTCGGCATCCTTGGCCGCCACTCCGTCGAGCTGCAGAGCGGACACGATGGCCGCCACGTCGGCGGCAGTCACGCCGGCTTCCGGATCGATGGCCACCGTGACGATCTTTTCCGGCGTATCGTGAGCGACGGTCTCAATGTCCATGCCGCCCTCGGTCGAGACGACGAAGGCGATGCGACCGACCGCGCGATCGACCAGCAGCGAGCAGTAGAGCTCGCGGGCGATGTCGGCGCCATCCTCGATGTAGAGTCGGTTCACCTGCTTGCCGGCCGGGCCGGTCTGCTTGGTGACCAGTGTCGAGCCCAGCATCTCGCGGACGAATCCCACCACCTCGTCCACCGAGCGGGCAAGGCGAACGCCGCCCTTGTCACCGGCAGAGGCTTCCTTGAACCGACCTTTGCCACGACCGCCGGCATGAATCTGGCTTTTCACGACCCAAAGAGGGCCGGGAAGAGACCGGGCGGCCGCCTCCGCCTGATCGGCGGAAAAGACGGGTACGCCAGCGGCGACAGGCGCGCCGAACCCCTTGAGCAGGGCCTTGGCCTGGTATTCGTGGATGTTCATCCGGAAGTCCTTGGCTGAGGTGGGAGAGGCTGACTGAGTGAAAATGCGGATGGATTCGCCGGAGACGAAAAGGCCGGGTCGCCGTCTGGCGGCCCGGCCCATGTTTTCAACAGATCAGGCCAGCGCAGGCGCGATGGTCTTGCAGGCTTCGATCAGGCCCTTCACCGAGGCAACCGACTTCTCGAAGCCGGCCTTTTCGTCGGCCGACAGCTCGAGATCGACGATCTTCTCGACGCCACCGGCGCCGATCAGGGCCGGCACGCCGACGTAGGTGTCGGTGACGCCGAACTCGCCCTTGAGGTAGGAGGCCACCGGCAGGATGCGCTTCTTGTCCTTGAGATAGGACTCGGCCATGGCGATGGCCGAAGCAGCCGGGGCGTAGAAGGCCGAACCGGTCTTCAGCAGAGCGACGATCTCGCCACCGCCCTTGCGGGTGCGCTCAACGATGGCGTCGAGCTTCTCCTGGGTGGTCCAGCCCATCTTCACCAGATCCGGCAGCGGCACGCCGCCGACCGTCGAGTAGCGGATCAGCGGAACCATGTCGTCGCCGTGGCCGCCGAGGGTCATGGCATGGACGTCCTCAACCGAAACGCCGAACTCGTCCGACAGGAAATAGCGGAAGCGGGCCGAGTCGAGCACGCCGGCCATGCCGACGACCATGTGGCTCGGCAGACCGGAGAACTTCTGCAGCGCCCACACCATCGCGTCGAGCGGGTTGGTGATGCAGATCACGAAGGCCTTCGGAGCATACTTGGCGATACCGGCGCCAACCTGTTCCATGACCTTGAGATTGATACCGAGAAGGTCGTCACGGCTCATGCCGGGCTTGCGCGGCACGCCGGCGGTGACGATCACGACGTCTGCGCCTTCGAGCGCCTCATAGCTGTTGGTGCCGGAGAGCTTGGCGTTGAAGCCTTCAACCGGGGCGGTTTCCGCCAGATCCAGAGCCTTGCCCTGCGGCACGCCGTCCATGATGTCGAACAGAACGACATCGCCGAGTTCCTTCTGGCCGGCCAGCAGAGCCAGCGTGCCGCCGATCTGGCCAGCACCAACGAGAGCGATCTTTTTCCGCGCCATTGATTATTACCTTTCCCTTTACGTAAAGGTTAGTTAGATCGAAATCGATCGGCATGGAATTACAATGATCGTCAGTCGCGTGCAAGCGAGACTATCGGGGAAAGTCAACTTTTCACGAAGACGATACCGGTTTGCCGGCCTTCTTCTTCATGAAGTAGGTGACGTCAACGTAACACCCTCTTTGGTTGCCTTTGGCGGCCTGCTCGCCGCCCGGCGAAGCCATGCCTCCGTGCGCATTTCGATGAGCCGAGACGCCGTGCGAGCAAACTCGAAAGCTTCGTTGCCATCCGGTGCATGATAAAGGTCGCCGGGCTCGCCGTCGGCGGTCAGCACGAGCGCGCAACCTGCGTCGTAGAGCACGTCGACCAGTGTGATGAAGCGCTTTGCCCGATTGCGCTCGCCGGCCGCGATGCGGGGTACGCCGGTCACCATCACCAGCTCGAAGTGGCGGGCTATCGTTCGATAATCAACCGCGCCGAGCGGCTGGTCGCAAAGTTCCGGGAAAGTGAAGCGCGCGCGCCGGCCGGCAGCACGCGGCACGTGGAGCAGGCGCCCCTTGACGTGAAGATCGCACGTCATCTCGCCACCATCCGACAGGCTCGCCCAAAGACGCTCGGTGGCGACGTCGGTGGCCGGCCCAAGCGGAGACAGATAAACGTCGGCCGCCGAGAGACCCTCAAGCCGATGATCGGCGCCGTCCCTGAGATGCACGATCTCGCAATGTTCCCTGAGAATGCCGATGAAGGGGAGGAGGCTGTTGCGATTGAGGCCGTTCAAATAGAGCCGGTCGGGCGCGACGTTGGACGTCGCGACCAGGGTCAGACCGAGGTCGAAGAGGCGGCCGAACAGGCGGCCGAGCAGCATGGCATCGGCGATATCGGTTACCGAGAACTCGTCAAAGCAAAGGAGCTTGACCTCGTCCGCAAGGGTCCGCGCCACGATCTCGACGGGATCGCGCGGGTCGCCGGCCGCCATGGCCCGCCGCGCCGTGGCGATGGCATCGTGCATGTCGGCCATGAAGGCGTGAAAATGCTGCCGCCGCTTCCTGCTGACCGGCGCTGCCGCGTGAAAGCGGTCCATCAACAGCGTCTTGCCCCGCCCGACGCCGCCCCAGAGGTAGAGGCCACGCACCGTCGGCGTCCGCCCCACCGGAATGAGACCGAGCAAACGACGGCGCCGACGTGGCATCGCGAGCTTTTTGAGCAACCGGTCAAGGGCAAAGGCGGCGTGCCGCTGCGCGGCGTCAGCCGTCAAACGGCCGGCGGAGACTTCGCCATCGAGCCAGAGGGCGATTTCGCCGGCCGGAGCCTCCGCCGTCATTCCCGCGATCAGCCGCGGAAGAACTGCACGCCGCGCTTGCTGACGTCGGTCTGGCCGGAATAGCGATTGGGAGCCGCGGCGTAGAGACGAGCGACAACGGCGCCGGAAGCGTCCTTCAGCAAGATCTCCTTGCCGGAGACATCCCACGCGCCCACGGCTTTCAGTTCGTCGGATACGCAACCGCGCGTCGACGCACGATAGCCGCCGCTCCAGGTGGTCAGGTTCATGGAGAGCTGGCAAGTTTCTCCGGCCGAGGCCAATGTCCATCCACCGATCAGGTCGGCCTTGCGCACATCGGCGGCAGCGGCCGGATTGGCAGGCATCGCCGTCGGCTGTCCGAGGGCCACATCGGTCGTCGGCTGCGGCATGGCGGGAGCCACCGGCGCCGGCAGTGCCTGACTTGCCACCGGATTGACCGGCTGGGGCGCCAACGGAGCGATGCGCGGCGGCGGCGGCGCGTAGCTGCCGCAGGCAGCGAGCGCGAGGACGGAAACGACGGAGACGGTGGCGGTGATGCGCATCAGGTGAGGCTCCCAAGGGACGGGAAGAGGACGCCGTGGCTCCCGGCGTGATTCTCTCCAATCATGGCGGCCGATGATAGCTGCCCCGGTCCCGAAGGGGAACCGGAGGCTGAAAAAACTTGAAAATAGAAACAAATGCCTATCGTCGACGTTGCACGGAAGACGCGAAAGCCACAAGATACGCCCCGTGTTCGGGCGGGGGAGCACTAGCATGTTGTCCTTTGTTGCGCGTGTGGTTGGGCTTGTGCTGTTTGCCATCGGCGTTGTGGCGCTGATTTCCGACGGAATTTCATCGATCGCCGCCGATACGGTGGTGATGACTCCGCTGTCCGAAAGCCTTTCTCTCATTGCTCCCGATTTCGTCGATCGGGTGGAGGGGCTGTTGAAGCCTCTCGTCGGCGACGCGGCATGGACAGAATGGGGCTCGGCGATACTTGCCTGGCCGACTCTCGCCGTTGCCGGCATTTCCGGCATCTTCCTGATGCTGGCCGGCGCACGCCGATCGCAGCGTCCGACGAGGAGACATGTCGGCTTCACCATCTGAAAAAGTCGTGCTCGGGATCGATGCGGCCTGGACTTCGGCCAACCCGAGCGGCGTGGCCCTGGCCGCCAAGACCGGCACAGTCTGGCATCTGATCGCAGCGGCAGCCTCATTCGAAGAGTTCATCGGCCTCACAGGTGACAATGTCGGCAGCGGCCCCTCCGCCCTGATCGCAGCTGCTTGTCGTCTCGCCGGGAGGGCGCCCGATCTCGTCGCCGTGGACATGCCGATGATGGACGCACCGATCCTCACGCGCCGGGCCGCCGACAATGCCGTCAATCGCGCCTACTCCGGTCGAGGCGCCGGAACCCATTCGCCCACCGCGGATCGGCCCGGCGCTGTCGGCCGCGCACTGGAGGCGGGACTTTCCGCCGCGGGCTATCCGCTCGCCACCCTCGACATCCGTCCGCCCTGTAGGGTGGAAATCTACCCGCATCCGGCGCTGATCGAGCTTCTCGGCGCGGCCTACCGCCTGCCGTACAAGGCTGGAAACACCGGCAAATACTGGCGCGGCCTGCCGCTCGCCGAGCGCCGCCTGCGGCTTTACGAGATTTGGGCGACCATCGTCACCACGCTTGACGGCATGTTGGCCGGCAGCGCCGCCGCCCTTACACTCCCGCCACTGGGCGCACGCGGCAGGACTCTCAAGGCGTTCGAAGATCGCCTCGACGCCGTCGTCGCCGCACTTGCCGGCGCCATGGCGCTTGACGGTCGGGCGCGGCCGTATGGCGATGCGGCATCGGCGGTTTGGGTGCCGCAGGGCGTCACTTGCCGTTGATGGAATAGTCGCGGCGTCCCTGGATGTCGGCGCTGCCCGGAGACCATAGTCACAGCGACAAAACCCTGCGGGACTGCCGGCGACGAAAGATGGTCCATGAATGTGAAGACTGGGTCGGGGTTTTGAAGTGGGTACGCCTCGGGCCTGAAGTTTGGGGAACCGGCCAAGCTGCCGAGCTCGTCGCCGCGGCATGACGCGTTGCGATCAACACTTCAAGCTTCGTAGGGTTTGGGTGAAGGTCCATCCGGATAGCGGAGGCCCAATCGGATTTTACGCGCCCAGCCGAGGTGCATGGCCCAGGCCCGCGCCAAAATCGCGGGCCGCCGTCTCGTTCAGGAGGGCCGCCCGGAGAATTCGGACGGCTTTGCGAGCGGGGCATGGCGGCAAGCGACAAGAATCTCGCCGAGTAGCCTCGGCAAGCCTGAAGAGCCTGCCAAGGTCACCCAATTCAGCTGCCGTACGCCGAGGTTCGGCCAGGCGGGACCGATGTCAAACGTCGAGATTGGCGACCGACAAGGCGTTGGCCTGGATGAACTCGCGACGCGGCTCCACCTCATCGCCCATCAACCGTTCGAAGATGTCGTCGGCCTCGATCGCTTCGCTGACGTGAACGCGCAACAGCGAGCGGGCGTTGGGATCGAGCGTCGTCTCCCAGAGCTGCTCGGCGTTCATCTCGCCGAGGCCCTTGTAGCGCTGCATGGCGATACCCTTGCGGCCGGCGGCATAGACAGCATCCAGCAACGTACGCGGACCGCGCACCGCGATTTCGCTGTCCCGGCGCCGGAGAGCGGCGGCCATGCCATAAGTGGCGGCCAAGTGCTCATGGTGGGCGGTCAGCTTGCGCGCATCGGCCGACGACAGCAGCGCCGCGTCGATGATGCTGGTCTCGGTAACGCCGCGCACGACGCGATGGAAGGCGAGGCTGCCATCGGACAAGGCCTCGCCCGTCCACCCCTTCTCGAACTCATCGGCGATGATATCAAGGCGGGCAGCCACGCTTTCGGCAGCGTTCTGCGCCGCCTCGCGGTTTTCCAGGAGCCGGGCGTCGAGCGCCCCGGCAATCGCCGCTTGTTCGACGACGTCATGGCTATAGCGGTGATGCAGTCCGTCAATGAGGTTCCGGACGATACGTGCCCGATCGACGATGACCCGAAGATCCTGTCCTGCCAGCGCTTCGCCATCGGCGAGCTTCAGCACCGCCTCATCGAGACCCTGCGTCACCAGGAAGTCTTCCAACGCCCGCTCGTCCTTCAGATACTGCTCGGACTTGCCGCGCGTCACCTTATAGAGCGGCGGCTGGGCGATGTAGATATGACCGCGCTCGATCAGCGCCGGCATCTGCCGGAAGAAGAAGGTGAGCAACAGCGTGCGAATATGGGCGCCGTCGACGTCGGCGTCGGTCATGATGATGATCTTGTGGTAGCGGAGCTTGTCCGGCGCGAACTCGTCGGTACCGATCGACGTGCCAAGCGCAGTGATCAGCGTGCCGATCTCGGCCGAAGATAGCATCTTATCGAAGCGCGCCCGTTCCACGTTGAGGATCTTGCCCCTGAGAGGCAGAACCGCCTGGAACTCCCTGTTCCGGCCCTGCTTGGCCGAGCCACCGGCCGAGTCACCCTCGACGAGGAACAGCTCGGTGTTGGCGGGATCGCGGTCCTGGCATTCGGCGAGCTTGCCGGGGAGCGACGCCATGTCGAGCGCGCCCTTGCGGCGGGTCAGCTCGCGCGCCTTGCGGGCTGCCTCACGGGCGGCCGCGGCTTCGACGACCTTGCCGACCACCGTGCGCGCTTCGGCCGGATGTTCCTCGAACCAGGTGGAGAACGCTTCGTTGAGGGCACTCTCGACAACGGGACGCACCTCGGACGACACCAGCTTGTCCTTGGTCTGGCTGGAAAATTTCGGGTCAGGCACCTTCACCGACAACACGCAGGTCAAACCTTCGCGGCAGTCGTCGCCGGTCAGCGTCACCTTCTCACGCTTGGAGATGCCGGCGCCTTCGGCATAACTGGTCACCTGACGCGTCAGCGCGGCGCGGAAACCGGCGAGGTGGGTTCCGCCGTCGCGCTGGGGAATGTTGTTGGTGAAGCAGAGCACGTTCTCGTGGTAGCTGTCGTTCCACCAGAGCGCGACCTCGACGGTGATGCCGTCCTTGTCGGTCGAGACCAGGATCGGCTTGGCTATCGCCGGCTTCCTCGAGCGGTCGAGGTAACGCACGAAGGCTTCAAGGCCGCCTTCGTAATGCAGTTCCTCGATGCGCGGCTCGACGCCGCGATTGTCCTCAAGGAGGATGCGCACACCGGAGTTCAGGAAAGCCAGCTCGCGCAGGCGACGCTCCAGCGTGGCGAAATCGAAGTCGGTGACCCCCTTGAAGGTCTCGTGGCTCGGCATGAAGGTCACCTCCGTGCCCTTCTCGCCGACGCTCGTTCCCGTGACGGCCAACGGACCGTCCGGCACGCCGTTCGAGAAACTCATCTCGTGCACCAGATCGTGCCGCCAGACCTTGAGCTTCAACCAGACGGACAGTGCGTTGACCACCGACACGCCGACACCGTGCAGGCCACCCGACACCTTGTAGGAGTTCTGGTCGAACTTACCGCCGGCGTGCAGCTGGGTCATGATGACCTCGGCCGCCGACACGCCCTCTTCCTTGTGGATGTCGGTGGGAATGCCGCGACCATTGTCGCGCACCGTGCAGGAGCCATCGGCATTGAGGCGGACCTTCACCACGTCGGCATGGCCGGCCAGCGCCTCATCGATGGCGTTGTCCACCACTTCGTAGACCATATGGTGCAGGCCTGAGCCATCATCGGTGTCGCCGATATACATGCCGGGGCGCTTGCGCACCGCGTCGAGCCCCTTCAGCACCTTGATGGATTCGGCGCCGTAGTCGTCGGGGTCGTAGGCTGTGGTGTCGGTCATGGAGGCCTTCGTTTCTCGTCTCGGGAACATCCCGCCTGAGCCTTCATAAAGGCTGGCGGGGGTGGCTTCAACCATCGTCGGCGAAAGGCTGAAACCCCTTATTTTTCAATGACCTCGCCGAGGGTTCATTCCAGCGGTCAAATGTTGGCGATACCATGGTCCGCCAATCGGGTGGAAATGCGGCGAATCAGGCTCAAAATTGCCGGAAATCCGGCCTGCCGTTGTCTGGAATCGCGATGATTTCCGCTTCGCCGGCAAAGGCTTCGAACGGAGCCGCGTCAGTACCCGTCATGAAGGCCTGAACGCCAAGCGCGGCGACGAGATCGACCAACGATCGCCGTCGGCGGGCATCGAGGTGGGCGGCCACTTCGTCGAGCAGAAGCACCGGAGGGCTGCCGGTCAGTTCGGTGACCAAGGCCGCCTGCGCCAGCACGAGGCCGGTGAGCAACGCCTTCTGCTCGCCCGTCGAAGACGCCGACGCCGGCATGTCCTTTTCAGCGTGGCGCACCGAAAGATCGGAGCGATGCGGACCGACGAGCGTTCGGCCGGCCGCACGGTCGCGGGAGCGACCCGCCCTGAGATCGGCTCTCAACCAGTCCTCGACGTCGGCCGCCGCCGCGCCATCGAGCGCCGCATCGACGTCGCCGGTCAGCTGAACCGAGGCACGCGGGAAGACATCGTCGCCATCCGGACGCGCCGCGATCAAGCGGGCAAGGCAATGCACCGTCTCGCGCCGAGCCGCAGCCACGGCGACGCCGGTCGCGGCGATTTCGGCTTCGACGGCGTCGAGCCAAGCAGCATCGGCATCGCGTGCCTCAAGCAGTCGGTTGCGGGAGGCAACCGACTGTTCATAGGACGACACGCGCCGACCGTGCGCCGGATCGACCGCCAGCACCAGCCGGTCGAGGAAGCGGCGTCGATCGCCCGCAGGCCCCATGAACAGGCCATCCATGGCCGGGACGAGCCAGATGAGCCGCAGATGATCGGAAAGCCGCTCGCTGCCTTTCTGGGGCTCACCATCGACAAGCAGCCGCCGCGCCGGCTCGTCCGGGCCCGACCCGGTGCCGATGCGCACCGCGCCGTAGGCACCCTCCACATTGGCCAGCACGGAAAAGCCGCCAGAACCGCCAAGCCGCGCCATCTCGGCGAGCGTCGCCCGCCGGAAACCCCTGCCCGGGGAAAGCAGCGACAGAGCCTCGAGAACATTGGTCTTGCCGACGCCGTTCTGGCCGACGAGCACCACCGACCGGCCCGGGAAATCGAGCGAGAGGTCGGCATGGTTGCGGAAATCGTTGAGGCGAAGGCGGCTCACGCGCACCTTCGCCTCCGGACGGGATTCTGTCATGGCATTCCAGCGGCGGCAGATCACACCCGCATCGGCATCAGCACATAAAGCGTGGCGCCGTCGCCGGCATCCTGGATCAGTGTCGGAGAGCCGGCATCGGCAAGATGGAACACCGCCGTCTCCGACGTCAGCTGCCCGGCAATGTCCAGGAGATAACGGGCATTGAAGCCGATCTCGAGTGGCGTGTCGGCATAGTCGACCATCACCTCCTCGGTGGCGGTACCCGAGTCCGGGTTGACGACGGTGAGAATGAGGCGCCCTTCGGCAAGTGCCAGCTTCACGGCGCGGCCGCGCTCGGACGAGATGGTGGAAACGCGATCGACCGCTTCGGCGAACTCGGCCTTGTCGACGCGCAGTTCCTTGTCATTGCCCTGCGGGATCACTCGGCCGTAGTCGGGGAAGGTGCCATCGATCAGCTTGGACGTCAGCACCACGTTGCCGACCGTCAGTCTGATCTTGGCGTCCGACAGCTCGACCTTGAGCTCAGCCTTGGGATCCTCGATGAGACGCTGGATTTCGCCAACCGTCTTGCGAGGCACGATGATGCCCGGCATGCCCTCGGCGCCCTTCGGAGCGGCGATATCGGCCCGGGCAAGACGATGACCGTCGGTGGCGACGGCCCGGAACAGCGCGCCGTCAGGGCCGTCGACCGTGTGCAGGAAGATGCCGTTCAGATAGTAGCGGATCTCCTCGTTGGAGATGGCGAACTGCGTCCGATCGATCAGCCGCTTGAGATCTCCGGCTTCCAGCGTGAACGAATGGCTGAGATCGCCGACCGTGATGTCGGGGAAATCGCTCTCCGGCAGCATCTGCAGCGAGAAGCGCGAGCGACCCGAGGAGATGGAAAGCGTGGCGCCGTCGGCCGATGCCTCCAGCGAAACCTGCGAGCCTTCGGGCAGCTTGCGCACGATGTCGTAGAACATGTGCGCCGGCACCGTCGTGGCGCCGGGGCGCTCGACCACGGCCGGCACCGACTCCTGCGCCTCGAGATCGAGGTCGGTCGCCTTCAGCTTGAGCTGGCCGTCGTCGGTCCGGATCAGCACGTTCGAGAGAATCGGAATGGTATTCCGACGCTCGACGACACGGTGGACGTGGGTAAGGGAAGCGAGGAGGTGCGACCGCTCCAGCGTAACGCGCATGGATAAACCCGTCTGTCGTGGCTGCCGCGCACAGGACGGTCGCGCTGGGCACGACCGGCGCGGCCTCCGGAAAATCTGGCGATGAACACCCGTCGATCAGGCAGGACACGCCTGACCGAAACACGGCTGCTCCCGTAAACAATCCGAAGCGCCCACCTATCGCCCGATCTTGCGGTCGGGCCGGCGAACGCTCTAGGCCGTTCTCCCCGTCGCCACCAGGGCGGCAGCGGGGAAAAGCACATTACGGCAACTGCCGATTTCCGCAAGCCAGCATGCCGTCAACGGCACGGGTTTTCGCAGGCGTTTTTCCGTACCGGCCCTGAGATCAAGCCTCGAGCATGCGCTTCAGGACCTCGATCTCCTGCGTCAGCGCCTCGTCGGAGCTGAGTATCTCCTCGACCTTGCGCACAGCATGCAGAACGGTGGTGTGATCGCGACCACCGAAGCGCCGGCCGATTTCGGGCAGCGAGCGCAGCGTCAGCGACTTGGCCAGGTACATGGCGATCTGGCGCGGCCAGACGATGGACCGGGTACGGCGCGACGACAGCAGATCCTGCTTGGAGACGTTGTAGTGCTTGGAGACGACGCGCTGGATGTCCTCGATCTTGACGCGCCGAGTATCGGTGACGCGAATGAGGTCTTTCAGCGTGGTCTCGGCCATGGCGAGCGACAGCGTCAGGCCGGTCAGCTGATTGTGGCCGGCAAGGCGCGTCACCGCGCCCTCAAGGTCGCGGCCCGACGTGGTGACGTTGCGAACGATAAAGTCGATGACGTCGTCAGGAACGGAAAAGCCGGGCATGTGCTGGGCGGTGAGCGCGATGCGGCGCTCGACGATGGAGCGGCGCAAGGCCGCGTCGGGGGCGCCGATCTCGATGAGGAGACCACCGGAGAGGCGCGAGCGAACGCGCTCGTCCATGGTTTCAAGCTCGACCGGCGGCCGATCGGCGGCGACGATCACCTGCCGGGCGCCATCGATGAGCGTGTTCACGGTGTGGCAGAATTCCTGCTGGATCTGCTTGCCGTGCAGGAACTGCATGTCGTCGATGACCAGGAGATCGATGGTCCGGAGCGCCTCCTTGAAGGCCATGGCCGACTGGGTCTGCAGCGACTGCACGAAGCGATACATGAAATGCTCGGCCGTGAGATACAGCACGCGCATTTCCGGGTGCTCGGCCTTGAGGCGATGGGTAAGGGCCTGCAGAAGATGCGTCTTGCCCTGGCCGACCGATGAATGGATGTAGAGCGGATTGAACTTCACGCCGGAGGCCGAACCGTCGGCGACCTGGCGGGCTGCGGCAAGCGCCAGGCGGTTTGAGGCGCCCTCGACGAAGTTCTCGAAGGTGTAGCGCGGATCGAGCGGTGACGAGATATCGTCGAACAGGCGGGCAGAGGCAGAATCGGCTGCCGGACGCACGGGCGTGGCGACGCGCGGCAATGACGCGCCGGTCGTGCGAGCGGCTTCCGGCGCCGCAAAGCGAGCCGGCGTCTCGACCTTGGCTCGCATGGCAGACCGTACGGACACCTCGACCTTGCGGTAAGCCGGTCCTTCAGCCTGCCAGAGAGCGGCCAGCTTGTCGCGATAGTGGGTGGAGATCCAGGTCTTGAGGAAACGGCTCGGCACCGAAAGCCAAACGGTGCCACCATCGATCTGCTCGACATTCATGCCGGCAAACCAGCAGGAGAACACCTCGTCGCCGAGATCGGCCTTGAGGCGGCCACGAACGTGCGCCCACGCATCGGCATGACCAACTGCCGCACCAGCGACGCCGCAGGCTTCCGCTTCCAACATTTCTCGGCCTCCATCCTAAACTCTATACCAGTCTTCCACGCGAAGAGCGCGCTCCGCCTGGAGCGCCCTTCGTCAGCCCCCCGGACGCAACGTCCGGAAGACCTTTCTTTTTCCGCCGCGTTCTGAGCGGCGGGCGGAACCTCCCCTGAAAGGAGGACGTTCCTTCAAACTCCGTCGGCCACAAGGCCGACGATAATACGCATGACGGGCGGGAAACCCGTCATCTACCGGAGCTGCAATCTCCGGAATTCAGCATGTGATCAGTATGACGGCTCTCCCGATCTGCGCGCACCACGTCGGCCGCATGGCCGCCCTCGTCCGACGCATCGGATCAACTCTGAATCCAGGGAAGCCCGCTCGCTTTCCAGCCATCGACACAGCCCCTGTGCCGATCCGGACCGAGCGCCCCCTCGAAACCGCCTGCCACGTTAAAGGCCCGCGCGAAACCGCCGGCCGTTGCCGCGACCGCCGCAGATCGACTGCGCGCGCCCGACCGGCAAATGAAGTAGAGCGATGCATCCATACCGGCACCGAGATCAGCAAGCGCATCCTTCAGCTCTTCGGCAAAGGCCGGGTTGACGGCCATGTCCGGAAAGCGCTGCCATTCGATGAGCAGCACGCGCTTGCCGATGCTTTCGAGATCCGGAAGGCCGACGAAGTTCCATTCCGCCACGGTCCGAACATCGATCAGCACTGACGAGGAATCGGCGGCAAGCGCCTTCCAAGTCTCGCGCACGCCAACGTCTCCCGAATAGCCTGGATCTTCGTTGAATGACCCCGCACCCAAGATTGCCCCACCACCCAAAAATGAACCAAACAGAAAAGACAAAACAGATCCATGCGCGAAATGCGCATATATACTGAATTACCTTTCCTGGATTGAGTTGGCTACTTGCCTCGGCCTTCGAATTTAATGAACTACCGACGGCTAGCCCCCTGCTTTAGTTTACTTTCGCAACCGAGTTCTTGGCTCGCTCGCGTCAACTGGGCTGACCATACACAGGCCCCATGGGGGGAGCAAGAGCCGAATCTTCCTATGTCGTTAACCCGCTTTTTACCGGAGAGGGCGCCCCGGAAGGCGTGAGCGGCGAACCCTAGGGGATTCAAAGATTTGCGGCCACCCTTCCTGCCAAACCCTCTTTGGTCGTACGCCGGCTGCCCCGCCATTCATTAGCCGCGTTTTCGTTTCCGGGGTCGCGGATTCTTCCTTGCGTAAATCTGACGTATATCTAAGTCATTGTTTATGAAATAAAAAATCTGACACCCGACTCCTGCCCCAACGAGGCCGTTCGACCTGGCCGCATGAGCCGGAAAAGCAAAAAAGGCCCAGCTTGAAGCCGGGCCTAGATAGGCTTGCAATGGACGAAATTGGAGTCAATCCGACGTCGTCAGGCGCCTAGACTCAAGCGCCGACCGACTTCAGACGGGCTGCGAGACGCGACACCTTGCGGGAGGCAGTGTTCTTGTGAACGATGCCCTTGGTGGCTGCCCGCATGATCTCCGGCTCGACGACCTTGAAGGCCTCGGTAGCGGCGGCCTTGTCGCCGGAAGCAACGGCTTCCTCGAACTTGCGCACGAAAGACCGCATGCGGCTCCGCCGGGCCTTGTTGACTTCGGTGCGAGCCGCGATCTTGCGGGTCGCCTTCTTGGCCGACGACGTATTGGCCATGCTCAAGCCTTTCTCTCTCCCAGCCGCGCTGGGACTTGTTGTGGAGCCGCCGCGGATGCCGAACCCGGCCACACGGACGACATAAAAACTTCAGGCGGCCGACGACCGCCGGCCACCATCCTTGGGGCGGGCTTATAGACGGTGAAGCGGCCGCCGTCAACGCCGTCAGCGCTGGCAGGACGGACAAAAGAAGGTTGAACGTCCAGACTGTCGGATCCGTGCCACCGTTCCGCCGCAGCCCGGCCGCCGGCAGGCTTCACCTTCGCGACCGTAGACGGCGAAGCGATGCTGGAAATAGCCGAGGGTGCCGTCGGTCCGCATATGGTCGCGCAGGGTCGAACCGCCGGCTTCGATCGCCTCGCCGATGACGGCGCGGATCGCCACCGCCAATCGTTCGGCCGTCTCCGGGTCGGCAAGCACCGAGGCTGGCCGGCGCGGATCTAGCCCGGAGCGCCACAGCGCCTCGCAGACGTATATGTTGCCGAGACCGGTGACGACGGCCTGATCCAGGAGCGCCGCCTTCAACGGTGTCCGCCGGTCGGCAAAGGCAGCCAGCGTCGCGGCCGAGAAAAGGTTGGACGTCGGCTCGACACCAAGGCCGGCGAGTCGGGGATGCCGCTCCGCGTCGACGGTTGGCAGAAGGTCCATGAAGCCGAAGCGACGGGGATCGTTATAGACGACCGCCGTACCGCCCCCGAGGTCGAAACGAACGTGGTCGTGACGGGCGTCTCGCGATCGGGCAAGGGCGAAGGCGCCGGGCGAAGACTCGGCCATGCGCGCCGCACTCGGGTCTTCGATCCTGAACGAGCCGGACATGCCGAGATGGGCGAGCAGCGTTTCGCCCCCTTCGACCTCCCATAGAAGGTATTTCGAGCGGCGACCGAGACCGAGCACCCGCCGACCGGCGAGGCGCTCGGCGAAACGTTCGGGAAAGGGGTAGCGGAGCCCCGCCCGTCCCAGCGTGACGCCCGAGATGGTCGCCCCTTCCAGCACGGGCTGAAGGCCGCGCCGCACCGTTTCCACTTCCGGCAGCTCAGGCATTCCCGGACCATCTCCTTGACACGCATTGCCACATCGCGCCGCCAACATAGCGCCCGCCGTTCTCTTCGGCTATGGTCGCGGGCGCGCCGATGGCGCGAGGATCACGGCAGACGGGACGGACGATGACGGACAACAGCACTTCCTTTGGTTTTCGCGAGGTCAATGCGAGCGAAAAGCAAGGCCTCGTCGACAGCGTTTTCCATTCGGTTGCCGGGCGCTACGATCTGATGAACGACCTGATGTCGGGCGGCCTGCACCGGCTCTGGAAGGATGCCATGGTCTCCCGCCTCGCACCGCCGCGCTCGGGGCGGCGCCCGTTCAAGGTGCTGGACATGGCAGGCGGCACCGGCGATATCGCCTTTCGTATCGCCGAGCGCTCGAACCGCACCGCCGACATCACCGTTGCCGACATCAACTCCTCGATGCTGGAGGTCGGCCGCGAGCGGGCGCGGGCGCGCGATCTCGACAGGCTGGAGTTCGTGGAAGCCAACGCCGAGGAGCTTCCCTGGGCGGATGCCACCTTCGACGCCTACACGATCGCCTTCGGCATTCGCAACGTGCCCAAGATCGACAAGGCGCTGTCCGAAGCCTTCAGGGTACTGAAGCCGGGCGGTCGTTTCCTGTGTCTCGAGTTCTCGCACGTCGACGCGCCGGTCGCCGACAAGGTGTACGATCTCTATTCCTTCCACCTCGTGCCGAAGATCGGCCGCGTGGTGGCAAAGGATGAAGAGAGCTATCGCTACCTCGTCGAGTCCATCCGCCGGTTTCCGGATCAGGAACACTTCAAGGCGATGATCGAGGCGGCCGGCTTCTCCCGCGTCGCTTACACCAACATGACGCTCGGCGTCGTGGCGCTCCACGTCGGCGTCAAGATCTGAGGCCGACCGACCAGGATGCCGAGGCATCCGCTCGTCGAAAAATCGTGGCTGCGTCATGCCGACCGACGCGTGAAACCGTCACGAATGGAATGCCGTGAGGCGCGCCTCACCAGATGACGCCATCGAGGAAATAGCCGGATGCTTCCCGTCGATATCGCCCGCCTCGTCCGCGCCGCCTGGGTGCTCGCCCGCGAGGGGGTGATCAACGCGCTGCCGCTGCCCGAGCCGCGCCCCTTCGCCGTGTCCGCCGCACTGCTTCTTGCCGGTGCGATCCGCCGGCGCGGCGCGGCCAGCCGGGCCGAACGCCTGTCCATCGCCTTCTCCCGTCTCGGTCCGTCCTACGTCAAGCTCGGCCAGTTTCTCGCCACGCGACCGGACGTGGTTGGCGCGGCGCTGGCCGCCGACCTTGCCGAGTTGCAGGACGCCATGCCGGACTTCGGCCTCGACGGAGCCCGTGCCGTGATCGGCGACAGCTTCGGTCCGGATGCGGACCGCCTGTTTCCCGAGCTTGGCGCGCCGATTGCCGCCGCCTCGATCGCCCAGGTCCACAAGGCGACGGTGACCGACCGGGACGGCCGGCGTCGCGACGTGGCCGTCAAGGTCCTGCGCCCCGGCATCGACGGGCGCATCGCATCCGATCTTGCCGGCTTCTATCTGGCGGCACGGGCGATCGAAGCGGTGGCACCTCGGGTTCGTCGCCTCCGGCCGGTCGCCGTGGTCGACACGCTCGCCCGTTCGCTGACGCTGGAAATGGATCTGCGCCTCGAAGCGTCCGCGCTATCGGAAATGGCGCAAAACACCGCCAATGACGACGATTTCCGCGTCCCGAGCGTCGATTGGCGCCGCACCAGCCGTTCGGTTCTGACCATGGAATGGATCGACGGCATCAAGCTGTCGGACGTCGCGGCCATCCGCGCCGCCGGCCACGATCTGCCGAAGCTCGCCGCGACGCTGCTGCAATCCTTCCTTCGGCACGCCCTGCGCGATGGCTTCTTCCACGCCGACATGCATCAGGGCAACCTGTTCGTCGATGCCTCCGGCCGGATCGTCGCCGTCGACTTCGGCATCGTCGGCCGCCTCGGGCCGCGCGAGCGTCGCTACCTCGCCGAGATCCTGCACGGCTTCATCACCCGCAATTACCGCCGCGTGGCCGAGGTCCATTTCGAAGCCGGCTACGTGCCGCCCGAACAGGAGATCGAGACCTTCGCGCAGGCGCTCCGAGCGGTGGGAGAGCCGCTCCACGGCGTGCCGGCTTCCGAAATCGCCATGTCGCGGCTGCTCACCCAGCTGTTCGAGACGACCGAGCTGTTCGCAATGCAGACGCGGCCCGAGCTCATTCTCCTGCAGAAGACCATGGTGGTGGTCGAGGGCGTTGCCCGAAGCCTCGATCCCGACCTCGACATGTGGAAGGTGTCCGAACCGGTGGTCGGCGGCTGGATTGCCCGCAATCTCGGACCGATCGGACGCATCGAGACGGCGGTATCGGCAGCTGGCGATCTTCTCGCCCTCGCCCCCCGGCTGCCGCGCCTCTTCGACGCCATCGAGACGATCGTCGCCCGGACGGAAGCGGCCAGCGAAAGCCGTCGCCGTCGCCGGTCGGTCGTTCTGCCCCTTTGGGTCGGCGCGCTGTCGCTCGCGGTGATCGCGGCCGCCAGTCTCGGCTGGATCTGAGCCTTTCAGGCCCGATCAGCCCCGGGCAAGCGCGGCAAGCCGTTTCTCGTCGGTGACGGCAATGCGGCGGCGGGCGCTACGAACGACGCCCTGCCCTTCCCAGGCGCTGAGCAACCGGCTGACCGTATGCAACGTGGTGCCGGTCATCTCGGCGATATCCTGGCGGGTCAGTGGGAAATCGATGAGAATGCTTCCGTCCTGCTCCTTCCGTCCGGCGCGCCGGACGAGGCGCAGCAGCGCATGGGCGACGCGCCGCTCCACTTCCTCGGTCGACAGCTCGCGGATGCGCGTATGTGCTTCCTGCAGCCGCTCACCCACCGCCTCAAGGGCGTTGAAGGCGAGAACGGGATTGAGAACGACGAAGTCCTGCCATTGCGAGGACATCCACGCCAGAACGATGCTCTCGGTCACCGCCTCGGCGGTGGCAGGATAGTCGGTGCGGCGAATCGCCTTGGCAATTCCGAACACCTCACCCGGCAGCACGTGGCGCACCACCACCTGCTCTCCGGACGGCGTGATCTGGACAACCTTGAGATGGCCATGGAGAAGCAGGTAGAACTCGTCGGCCGGCGCCCCCTGGCTGAACACCGGTTCGCCAGGCTCGACGGTGCGCACCTGCACGGTGGCGAGCACGGCGTCGAGGTTCTCTTCCGTCATGTCGCGGAACAGGTCGAAGCCACGGATCAGCGATCGGTCTAGCTTGCGGGACGCCATGGATAAACAACTCCTCTTGCCGCCCGTTATAGCAAAGCTGCCGTTGAGTGCCAGCCAGCCTGTCTTGCAAAGCAATAGCGACAGTCCCATCTTGGAAAGCCGGTTCGGGGCGGACCGTTACCGCGATTGAACGGGGAGATAAGGAAAGAGCCATGGCCTTTTTCGAGACGTTCCGGAAGCCGGCCGTTCTGCCGACACCCGAGACGGCGCTGCCGGGCCGCGACCGGCCGCTCGCTACCGCCGAGACCCATTTTGTCAGCGGTCGCCCGCTGAAGGGTGCGGTGCCCGAGGGATATGCCGTCGCCACCTTTGCTCTCGGTTGCTTCTGGGGCGCCGAGCGACTGTTCTGGCGCCTACCCGGCGTCTACCTGACATCGGTCGGCTATAGCGGCGGCTTCACCGAAAATCCGACCTATGAAGAGGTTTGTTCGGGCCGCACCGGTCATACCGAGGCAGTGGAAGTGGTGTTCGACCCGAACGCCATCTCCTATGCCGATCTCGTGCGCCTGTTTTTCGAAAGTCACGATCCGACACAGGGCATGCGCCAGGGCAACGACGTCGGCACCCAATATCGCTCGGCGATCTTCGTCCACGACGAGGCACAGCGCGCCGTGGCGGAGGCGGCACGCGACGCCTATGCCAAGGCGCTCGCCCAGGCCGGCCGGGCAGCGGCGATCACCACGACGATCGAGCCGGCGGGACCCTATTATTTCGCCGAGGACTACCACCAGCAGTATCTCGCCAAGAACCCTGGTGGCTATTGCGGTCTCGGCGGCACGGGCGTCGCCTGTCCGGTGCCCGGCGTCGGAGTGCCATCTTGAGAGGCCGGCCCAACCTGCTCGTGCTGTCCGGCTCGACGCGCGGCGGCAGTTACAACGGCCGCCTCGCGGCCCTCATGGCGCGCGAACTGGCGTTGCGCGATGCCGAGGTGCGGCTTCTGTCGCTCGCCGACTATCCGATGCCGCTCTACGACGGCGATCTCGAAGGCGCACGCGGTGTCCCCGAGCCCACGCTGAAACTCGCGGACCTCATGATGACGTCGCATGGCGTGTTCATCGCGTCGCCGGAATACAACCAGTCGGTGACACCACTTCTCAAGAACACCATAGACTGGCTGAGTCGCATCCGGGACGACCGCTATCGCGGCCTCTGGGCAGGGCGCGTCTTCGCCATCGGAGCCGCCTCGCCCGGCCATTTCGCCGGCATCCGCTCGCTGATGCACCTGAGGCTGATCCTGGAGAATGCCCTCGGCGCCCGCGTGCTGACGCAGCAGGTGGCGGTGCCCAACGCCGACAAGGCCTTCGACGAGAGAGGCAGCCTTGGCAACGACAAGGCGGCGGCGCAGCTCGAACGTGTCGTCACAGCCCTGATCGATGAAGCGGCGCGTTTCAGCTGATCCTCATTCCATCCGCGCGATGGCATGAAAGAAGCTGCCGCTGACAAGGCCGCGCCGCGACCCGTCCGGCGCCGGCGCGCCACCGTGGGCGTCGGCGACTTCGGCAAGCGGATCGTCGCCACCGGTCGTCAGGATCGAGGCATAGTGGAACTCGTGCCCGCTGAGCATGGCGCCGGCCGGCCCGAGGGGACCGTTCGAGAACAGTCTCGCCCGCCGGTAGCCGAGGTGCAGCCGTCGCCTTTCATAGCTCGTTTCGAGACCAAGCAGGCCGGCCATGGCGTGACGGGTTCCCTCGGCGTCGACAAGGCCCGTTCCCAGCACCATGTAGCCGCCGCACTCTCCATGTACCGGCTTTTCCGCCGCGAAAGCCCTCAGGCCGTCGAGGAAGCCGCCGGCGGCCGAAATGGCGCCGGCATGAAGCTCGGGGTAACCGCCGGGCAACCAGCAGACATCGGCGGTGGGATCGGGCGCCTCGCTTGCCAGCGGCGAGAAGGGCAGGATTTCCGCCCCTGCCGCGCTCCAGCCCGTAAGATGGTGCGGGTAGACGAAGCTGAAGGCTGTGTCGCGCGCGAGCGCAATGCGCTGCCCGGGCGGCTGGAGAAGCGGCGTGGCGATGGCCGCCATCGGCGATGCGGCGTCCTCACAAAGGTCGATCAGGCGGTCCAGGTCGATGTGATGTTCCACGAAATCGGCGAGGGTGTCGAGCCGGCGGCGAAGATCATCGGTCTCCTCGGCCTGGACCAGACCAAGATGCCGCTCCGGCAGTTCGACCGCCGTCTCGCGCGGCAAGGCGCCGAGCACGGGGAGGCCGAGTGCCTCGACGGCCTCGCTGCAGAGCCGACGGTGCCGCTCCGACCCGACGCGATTGAGGACGACCCCGACAATCGTCAGGCGCGGATCGAGGAGCTTGGCGCCGAGCGCCACCGCGGCTGCCGAGGTCGATTGCCCCGTCACGTCGAGAACCAGCAGAACCTTGAGACCGAGAGACGCGGCAATATCCGCCGACGATCCGGTGCGGCCGGGCTCATGGCCGACGCCGTCGAAAAGGCCCATCAATCCCTCTGTCACCAGGAGGTCGGCACCCTTTGCCTGATGCAGGGCGAGGCCCGCCACCTGATCCGGCGTCATGGCCCAGCTATCGAGGTTGACGCCGGGCCGGCCGGCGGCGACGGCATGGAAGGCCGGATCGATGTAGTCGGGCCCGCATTTCGCCGGCGCCACCTTCAAACCGCGCCGCGCAAGCGCCGTCATCAGGCCCAGCGACAGCGTCGTCTTGCCGGCGCCGGAGCGCACCGATGCGATCAGAAAGCCCTTCATCGCCGCCTCACCTTTCCCCTTGACCCGATAGCAGACAGCGTCGACCTTGTCGCCCGAAAGGATCGGCGGATCGATGGCGGACAGTGACAAGGAAGCGGATGGCGGAACGCCGCATCTGAGGCGTGGCTGGACCACCGGCAGCTGCGCCACCGCCGCAACCCGCGCCGCCTTCGAGCGCCTCGTCAGCGGCGACTTTCCCGATCCCGTCGCGGTGACGCTGCCGGGCGGCCAGACGCCTTCCTTTGCATTGGCCGTCACGGCGGCCGGCGACGGTTGGGCGCGAGCCGGCGTGGTCAAGGATGCCGGAGACGATCCGGATGTGACCCATGGCGCCCTCATTCTCGCGACCGTTCGGCCGGCGACACCGGGCGCGGGCCTCGTCTTCCGCGCCGGACCGGGTGTCGGCACCGTGACGCGCCCCGGCCTGCCGCTTGCCGTGGGCGAGCCGGCGATCAATCCGGTGCCGCGCGCCATGATCGCCCGCACGCTCGACGAGGCGCGCGCCATCGTCGGCGGCCCCGAGGATGTCGAGGTGGAGATCTCGGTCGAGAATGGCGAGAAACTGGCCGAGCGGACGCTTAACGGTCGGCTCGGCATCATGGGCGGCCTGTCCATCCTCGGCACCACCGGCATCGTGGTGCCCTTCTCCTGCGCCGCCTGGATCGCCTCGATCCAGCGCGGCATCGACGTGGCACGCGCCTCGGGCTTCGCCCATGTCGCCGCCTCGACCGGCAACACCTCCGAACAGGCCGTCAAAAAACTTCATGATCTGGACGACGTCCAACTGATCGATATGGGTGACTTCGTCGGCGGGACGTTGAAGTACCTGCGAAAAGCGCCTGTTGCCCGCGTGACGCTGGCGCTCGGCTTCGCCAAGGGCGTGAAGCTCGGCCAAGGGCTTCTCGATCTTCATTCCAAGCGCGGGTCGGTCGATCTCGCGGCGCTGTCTTCGATCGTCGCCGACCTCGGCGGCAGCGACGAGCTCATTCGGGCCGTGGTTGACGCCAACACGGCCCTTGAAGCGCTGACGCATTGCCGCGCCGCCGGCATTCCCATTGCCGACGCGGTGGCCGAACGCGGGTTTTCGACCGCCGCCGCGCTGATCGGCAGCTGCGGCATGATGCTGGAAGTGGCGCTGTTCGACCGAAACGGTGGCCTGCTGGCGAGCACGGGCTTCCGACAGGTCTAGTCTTCGCCCTCACCTGCCCGCGAGTCACGTCCCCGGAAACGGCGCTGATAGTCGGCCGAGTAAAGCGCGCTCGCCCGGAAGTCCTCGGCACCGAGCACCCGGCCGACCAGGATGAGCGCCGTTCGCTCCATCGGCGCATTCTGGAGTTCGCCGAGAATGGTCGCCAGCGTTCCCCTGACGATCCGCTCGTCCGGCCAACTCGCACGGTAGATGACGGCGACCGGGCAGTCGGCACCATAATGAGGAATGAGTTCCTCGACGATGCGATCGACGACGTGAATGGAGAGATGGAGAGCGAGGGTCGCGCCGGTTGCGGCGAAGGCCGAGAGCTTCTCCTTTTCCGGCATTGCGGACGCGCGGCCGGAGGTGCGCGTCAGCACCAGGGATTGGCCGACCTCCGGCAGCGTCAGCTCGCGGCCGAGCGCCGCTGCGGCCGCCGCAAAGGCCGGAACGCCGGGCGTCACCGTGTAGGGAATGGCGTGCCTTTCCAGAAGCCGAATCTGCTCGCCGAGGGCGCTCCACACAGAAAGGTCGCCGGAGTGCAGTCGTGCCACGTCCTCGCCATTCCGATAGGCTCGGAGATACTCCGCCTCGATCTCTTCGAGCGACAGCGGCGCCGTATCGACGATGCGGGCGCCTTCGGGGCAATGGGCGAGAATGGCCGGCGGAATCAACGAGCCGGCGTAAAGGCAGACGGGACAGGCGGCGATCAGGTCGCGGCCACGCAGCGTCAGAAGATCGGGCGCGCCGGGGCCGGCGCCGATGAAATGCACGGTCACTTCAAAATCTCCTCGGCCACGGCGATGGTGACGCCCTCTTCGGCACGGCGCGGAACGACAAGGCGCGCCCGGCCGCCAAAAGCGGCGAGCGCGGCGGCTTCCGCCACCGATGGGACGCCGAAGCGGGCGAGCGCGGCCGGTGACGGCGTCGCGACGCGGTCGGCCATCGCCGAGAGGACGTCGCGAGGCAGAAAGACGAGCGGCAGTGCAAGACGCTCGGCTGCCTCGCTCAGTCCGGCTTCGCCGCGCTTGTCCTCGATGGTGAAAAGGCCAATGGCCGGCGCGAGCCTTGCCGTCGCCTCACCGACCAACCGAGTGATCGTCACAGCCGAAGCGCCCTGGCGACAGCCAACGCCGATGGCCAGCCGGCCGCTCACGGCTTCACCCAGATCCACTGGACCACCGGCAGCGCCGGCCGCAGCGCATGGAACCCGCCGATGCGGTCGAGCCGGGAGACGGCGATTTGCGTCAGATCGCCACCCAGCCGGGCTTGCAAGGCAAAAACCTCGGCTGTCGTTTCCACGGTGACCGCGTTGATCACCAGCCGACCGCCCGCTGTCAGCCGATCGACGCAGGCGTCGACAACGCCCGGATCGCCCGAGCCTCCACCAATGAAGATCGCGTCGGGATCAGGAAGCGCCTCGAAGCCGGCGGGCGCCTTGGCTTCGACCACGCGGAGATCGGGAACACCGAAGGCCAGGGCATTGCGAGTGACGCGGGCGGCGCGCGTCGCATTTTCTTCGATGGCGCAGGCACGCAGCGAGGGGTCGCACAGCATCCACTCGATGGCGACCGAGCCAGAACCGGCGCCGACGTCCCACAGCGTCTCGCCGCGCGTCGGCCTCAACGCGGCGACGGTGAGCGCCCTGACCTCGCGCTTGGAGATCTGCCCATCATGCTCGAACCAATCGTCCGGCAGACCGGGCGTAAACGGAATGACGCGAGCGTCCCGTCCACCCTCGACCTCAAGGGCCACCAGATTGAGAGGATCGATATTGTCGATGTCGAAGGCCCCGGCAACGGCGGATCGGCGACGCTCCCTGAGGCCGCCCATCGCCTCCAGCACGGTGAGGCGGCTGTTGCCGAGACCGCGCTCCGTCAGCAGCGCGGCGAGCTTTGCCGGGGTCGTGCCGTCCCAGGACAGTGCCAGCAGGCGCGCGCCCGGCTGGACATGCGGCAGCACGCGTTCCAGCGCCCTGCCGTGCAGGCTGACGCGAACGACATCCTGCCCCGGCCAACCAAGCCGGGCAGCGGCCAGCGCAAAGGCGGACGGCGCCGGCAGCACCGTCATTTCGCGGGGATCGACGATTTCGGCCAGAAGCGAACCGACGCCATAGAAGAAGGGATCGCCGGAGGCGAGCACCGCCACCGGACTACCGCGCCGGGCAAGAATGGCCGGAAAGGCGTCCCCAAGGGGCGAGGGCCAAGCCAGGGCGATCGCCGGATCCGCCTTGATGAGATCAAGATGGCGACGGCCACCTACGATGAAACCCGCTTGTGCGATTGCCGAAACTGCCGCAGGAGAGAGACCGTCGAGACCGTCCTCTCCGAGGCCGACGATCGTCAGCCAGGGTGAAAGGGAGGTTTCAGCCATGGGGGACTCCGCAAGACCGATGCGCATTCTCGTCCTGGGCGGGACCACCGAGGCTTCGCGCCTCTCCGAGCGGCTGCAGAAACGCCAGGATATCTGGGCACTGCTGTCGTTGGCCGGCCGCACCCACGAACCGGCGGCGCAGGCCCTCAATACCCGCGTCGGCGGCTTCGGCGGCATCGAGGGCCTTGCCGCCTTCCTGCGCGACCAGCAGATCGACCTCTTGATCGACGCCACCCACCCCTTCGCCGCCCGCATCTCCGCCAATGCCGTGGCGGCCAGCGAGATGACCGGCGTGCCGCTGGTCCGCTACACGCGCGAGCCTTGGAAGCCGATGCCGGGCGACAATTGGCTCGAGGTGCCCGACCTCGACGCCGCTTGCGCCGCGCTCGGCCCCGAACCGAAGTGCGTGTTCCTGACCGTCGGCCGGCTTGGCCTGTCCGCCTTCGAGGCGGCGCCGCAGCATCACTATGTCGTCCGCTCCATCG
Source organism: Pleomorphomonas sp. T1.2MG-36 (assembly GCF_950100655.1). NCBI lineage: Bacteria > Pseudomonadati > Pseudomonadota > Alphaproteobacteria > Hyphomicrobiales > Pleomorphomonadaceae > Pleomorphomonas > Pleomorphomonas sp. T1.2MG-36. Next base: position 175,350 of record NZ_CATNLY010000045.1, on the reverse strand, counting down.
ACCCACCGCATGAGCTGAACCTTCCGGACTACCGGCTGCTGCTGGAGCGCGGACCGTTCGACGAGGAATCGCAGGCCCGGCTGATGCAGGCCGAACGGGTGGAGATCATGGTCACCAAGAACGCCGGTGGCGACGCGACCTATGGCAAGGTGGCCGCCGCGCGCCGCCTTGGCCTGCCGGTGATCATGGTGGCGCCGCCGGAGCCGGTCACCGTCACCACCTATCACGAACTCGACGACGTGATGGCCGACATCGAGACGCGGCGCGTTCATGTCGCCCCTCCCCTCGCCTGACGCGGGCTGAGAATCCACGGCGTTCCGCCGGGACGGTCGATCAGCCGGCTTTCTGATGAGCCGATGATCACCATCGTCGCCATGTCGACGATCGAGGGATCAGCGGCGGCGAGCGTTGTCACGACGAGCCGCTCGTCCGGACGACCGACGGCGCGGGCGAAGGCAACCGGCGTCGGGCCGGCCTTCAGGCTCCGCAGGAGATCGAACGCTTCGAAGATACGGTTCGGCCTGGCTTTCGAAGCGGGATTATAGAGAGCGATGACGAAATCGCCCTCGGCGGCGGCCCGCAACCGTCTCTCAACAAGATCCCAGGGCTTGAGGTTGTCGGACAGCGAGATGGCGCAGAAATCGTGACCGAGCGGCGCACCGAGCCGGGCGGCGGCAGCCTGCATGGCGGAGACGCCGGGCATCACCGTCACGGGCAGATGGCGGGCCGCGTCATCGGCCTCCACCGCCTCGACAACGGCCGCCGCCATGGCAAAGACGCCGGGATCGCCGCCCGAGACGACCGCGACGATGCGGCCGGCGCGGGCAAGATCGATGGCGAGGCGCGCCCGTTCGAGTTCGACCCGATTGTCGCTGCCGTGACGCGTCTGGCCGGGCCGCTGCGGACAGCGGGCGAGATAGGGCTCATAGCCGACGAGGTCGGTCGCCCGTTCGAGGGCGGCGCTCGCCTCCGGCGTCCGCCAGTGTTCGGGACCGGGCCCGAGACCGACCACCAGGATCTCGCCCGCGTCGCTCATGGCCGCCGCCCTTCGCCACCGATCAGGATCAGGGAGAAATAGGGGGAGGTATCGTCGGTCTTGTCCGACAGGGGCAGCACGACCTCGCCGTCCATGGAGCCGCGCTCGATGTAGATGGCGCGATGGGCAAGACCGGCGCTGACAATCGCCCGCCGGACCTTGGGGAAGTTGGAGCCGAGCTTCATGATCACCGCGGCATCCGCGCCTCCGAGGCGGGCGGCAAGGTCCTCCTCGGCGAGGGTGCCAGGCAGCACGGCGAGGACATCGTCGCCCCAAGTCATCGGCAAGCCGGCGGCCGAAGCGCAGCCGGAGAAGCCGGTGACGCCGGGCGTGATCCTGACCGGGAAGCGATCCCTGAGGCGCACGTAGAGGTGCATGAACGAGCCGTAGAAGAGGGGGTCGCCCTCGGCGATCAACACGACATCGCGGCCAGCCGCGAGATGGGTCGCCAGCGTCTCGGCCGCCTCGGCATAGAAGCCGCCGACCTCACGGACATAGAGCGGATCGGCAAAGCTCATCTCGGTGGTAAGCGGATAATGAAGCGGCAGCTCCTCGGTATAAGGGCGGACATAGGGCTCGACGATGGTGCGAGCATGACCGCGCCGGCCCTTCTTGGCGAAATAGGCGAGGACGGGCGCCGACCCGATCAGCCTCGCCGCCCTGACGGTGACGAGTTCTGGGTCGCCCGGGCCGACGCCGACACCGTGAAGCGTTCCCGGACCGATCATTCGCGATCGCTCGCCAACGCGTTGACGGTGGCGGCGGCCATGGCCGAGCCCCCCTTCCGCCCACGCACCACGATGTAGGGCACGCGGCCGTCGGCGATCAGCGCCTCCTTGGATTCGGCGGCGCCGACGAAGCCGACCGGCATGCCGATCACCGCCGCCGGTCGGGGCGCGCCGGCATCCAGCATCTCGAACAGGTGGAAAAGAGCGGTGGGCGCGTTGCCGATGGCGACGACCGCGCCCTTGAGACGCTCGCCCCACAGCATCATGGCGGCGGCCGTGCGGGTGTTGCCGATGGTGAGCGCCAGCGTCGGGACCGAGGGATCGTCGAGCGTACAGACAATCTCGTTGCTGGCCGGCAGACGGGCGCGCGTGATGCCGTTGGCCACCATGCGGGAATCGCAGATCACCGGAGCGCCGGCTTCGAGCGCGGCCTTGGCAGCGGCGACGGCGCCAGGAGCGAAGGCGAGATCGGCGGCCACCTCCACCATGCCGGCGGCATGGATGACGCGCACGGCGACCTTTTCCTCCTCGGGCGGGAAGCGGGCAAGATCGGCTTCGGCGCGGATGATGGCAAAGGAGCGGCGGTAGATTTCCGCGCCGTCGCGGATGTAGTCGTGGCTCATCTTCAAAATGTCCCGGAACGGAAAAGCGACTCGATCGCCTCGGGCGAAAGGCCCGTGTGGCGCGGTGGATCGGTTGGCCCGCCGTCTAGCACGACGTCGACGCCCCCGTCACGGCCGACCAAGGTGACGGCATGGGCGACGGAACTGGCACAGCTCTTTTCGCAGCCCGAGATGTGCAGCCAGACGCCGCGAGCAGCCTTCAGTGCCGCGAGACGACGGGCCAGGCTGCGCGTCTCGATTTCGGCCGAGCCGCAAGCAGGCGCGCCCGGGCAGGCGGCGACCGCGAGGAGCGGATCGTCGAATCTGGTAATGAAGCCGGCTTCGGAGAGACGTGGCAGGGCATCGGCGGAAACGCCGGGCAACAGGACGGCGCGAAAGGGTGTCAGCCGAATGTCGGACGCCGCGAGGTCGGCTAGGGTGCGAAGCTGGCCGGCAGAGAGCCGGCCAAATGGTAAAGCAACGCCGACATGAGCGGGGAAGGCGCCAACCAGCGGAGGAGGTTCGGACCGATCGGGCGACGCGCCGTCGGTCGGTTCAAGCCCGGCGGCGGCAAACACGGCCTCGACGCCGATGTGGCCGACCAATGCCGCCATGCGACGCGGCTGCGGATCGACGGTCGGCGCAAGATCGAGAAAGGCGCGCGCAAGGCGAAGGACGGCACCGACCGCCTCCCCAGGCTGGATCCTCGTCGTTGGCGCACCGCCATCGAGCGAGATCGCTACACCGCCGCGCACGAACTTCAGGCGGACGTCGGCCGGCACGGCGCCGAGGCCGATGCGACCACTATCGTCGACCGAAAAGCCGAACTTGGCCGGTAGATCCCGGAGAGAGCCCTCCGCGACGAGCGCTGCCTCCAGCTGCCCTGCGAGGCCGAAGGCATCGCCCTCGGCCGCCTCGTCGAGATCGGAGAGAGGCGAGGCAACGACATTGCGGATTGCCTCGGCGCCGGCATCCGCGTCGAGCAGCCCGAGGGTGGCGACTTCGGCGAGAAGGGCGGCGAAGCCGTCTTCCCGGACTCCCCGAAGCTGCAACCCGCCGCGCCGGCCGAGGTCCAGCTCGCCGTTGCCATGGCGAAGCGCGATGTCGGCAATGGCCCGCGCCGTCTCCGGGACAAGACGCCCCCCGGTTATCCGCAGACGCAGGATCAGACCGTCGCCGCTCCGCATGGGGCGGCGCACGCCAGGACACCAACCGCGAATGAGGGGCTGGTTCATCGAAGGCGCGCCTCCGTCTCGGCGAAGCGAGCCGCCACCGAATTGCGGCGAAGCGACCAGGCGCCCCGATCGATCACCACCCGCAGCCGCAGAAGCGCATCGCGTGCCGCTGCGGGGTTGGCTTCGACGAGGAAGTCGCGCACTCGATCGTCGCCGAAGGTAGCGTCGAACAACCGGTCGAAGTATCGGGGGTCGACGGCATCCGACAGGGCCGCGAAGGCGCAGAGATTGGCGACCGCCTCGCAGATTTCCGCCGCGCCACGATGGCCGTGGCGCATCTGTCCGGCGATCCAGCGCGGATTGGCGGCGCGGCCGTGGATGACGCGGGCGATTTCCTCACCGAGCGCGCGCGCCTTCGGCGCATCGCCGGTGGTATCGACGTGGTAGAGCGCCGCCTGCCCGCCGAGCGTTTCCGAGGCCGCCGCAAAGCCGCCTTCGTGGGAGGCGAAGGCGTCGTTGGAGAGAAGGTCCTGGCCGTCGAGGTCCTGCACGTGGACGAAGGCATCGGCGGAGGCGACGCGGGCGGCAAAGCCCTCGGCGTCTGCGGCTTCCCCGTCGACTGCATAGGCATAGCCGGAGGCGGCGAGATAGGCGCCGGCCAACGTGGTTCTGTCGGCGGCCAGATCCTCCGGCCTCATCTCGCCGAGACCGCTGCCGAAGGCTCCAGGCGCGGCACCATAGATGCGGGACGGCGACGAATCGCAGCAAGCGGCAAGCGGGTTGGTCTCCGCGTCCTCGTCGAGCGAGGCCACCGCCTTCACCGCCTGATCGAACAAGGCGATCTGTCCGGGAAAGACGTCGCGGAACAGGCCGGAAACGCGCAACGTCACATCGACACGCGGCCGTCCGAGGCGGGCAGGGCTCAGAACCGTGAAGCCGGACACCCGGCCGGAGGCGGCATCCCAGGTCGGCCTGACGCCGAGGAGGGCCAGACCTTGCGCGATATCGTCGCCGCCGGTGCGCATCGATGCCGACGCCCAGACGTCGAGCACGATGGCTTTCGGCCAGTCGCCGTGGTCCTCGACGTAGCGCGCGACGACCTCCTCGGCCGTGCGGGCGCCGATTTCCATGGCGGTGCGGGTCGGCACGGCGCGCGGATCAATGGCATAGAGGTTGCGCCCTGTCGGCAGCACATCGAGCCGCCTCGGACCCGGTGCCCCGGACGGCCCCGGCGCCACGCGCCGGCCGTCGAGAGCGGCCAAGAGCCCCTCCCGTTCGGCGTGGGCCGAGGCAAGGAAAGCGCCGGCGGCCGAGACATCGCCGCCGAGCGCCTCAAGGTGAGCGGCGATGCGGCTCTCACTGGGCGCCCGGCCGAACACGTGCAGACCGTCGGCAATGCGCATGTCCTTGACGTCGCAGATCCAGGCATCGAGCCGCGCCAGCTTGTCGGCCGGATCGAGGTCGGCGGACAGGCCAGCCGCCTCAGCGATGCCCGCAGCCTCCGCCTTGTCGGTCAGCACGGCGGCAAGATGCTTAGCCCGCCTTGGATCCAAGGCCTGGGCGTTGGCGAACTCGTCGACCAGCATTTCGATGTCGGCGATGTCGCCATGGACACCGGCACGGGTCAACGGCGGGGTCAGATGTCCGAGGATGACGGCCGCGATGCGGCGCTTGGCCTGGGCCGCCTCGCCGGGATTGTTGACGATGAACGGATAGACGACGGGCAACCCGTCCGTAAGAGCTGCGGGCGCGCACTCGCCTGAAAGACCAGCCGCCTTGCCGGGCAGCCATTCGAGCGTGCCATGAGTGCCGAGGTGAACCATGGCGTGGGCGTCGAAGCCGTGCCTGAGCCAGAGATAGAAGGCGGCATAGGCATGGCGCGGCGGAAGATTGGGATCGTGATGATCGGCAGCGCGGCTGTCCCGCCGACCACGATCGGGTTGCACCGCGATGACGAGATTGCCGGCGACGATGGCGGCAAGACGGAAGGCACCGTTCTCGACCAACGGGTCCGCGTCCGGGACGCCCCAAGCTCCGGTCATCGACGCACGGAGTGCCTGCGGCAGACGGGAGAACCAAATTTGATAGTCCGCAAGCGGGATGCTGACGGTGGCGTTCCCGCTTTCCAGCGCACCGATCAGTGCTTTCTCGTCGGGCAGCGGCCCAACATCATAGCCCGCCGCATTGAGATCCTCGGCAATGGCGACGAGCGAGGCCGGTCCGTCGAGACCGACGGCATAAGCCGTACGACCACCCTTGCCGGAATAGTTGGAGAGCACGAGACCGATGCGCCGATCAGAGCGCGGCATCCGTTTCAATCGCGTCCAGCCGTCCGCGAGGCGCACGAGGCGATCGATGCCGTCCCCGTCGGGCCTGTGACGGATCGGCGTGTACTCCAGGGCTTCGGCGCGATCGGTGGGCGCCTTGAAGCTGATGGCGGGACCATCGAGGCGCCCGTCCACCTCCGGCAGGACCACGCTCATAGCAAGATCGGTAGCCGACAGGCCGCGCGACGACGACGTCCAGGCTTCTCGCGACAGGGTGGAAAGAGGCGCCTGGATCACCGGCACGTCGGCAGCGTCGAGAAGCGTCGTTCCGTCGTCGCGGCGGGCGGAGAAGGCCGTGCAGTTGATGATGATGTCGGGCTTGAAGACGGACATCGCTTCGCCGAGTGGTCCCGCGACCTCCGGATCTTTCAGCGACGTAACCCAGACCGGCAACACCGCGAAACCGGCCGTCGCCAGTTCCTCGGCCACCGCCTCGATCGGCGCGGCGTCACCGGCATTGACCAGCGCCCGGTAGCCGACGATCAGCACGCGCCGGTCGCCGCTGGCACAGCCTCCTGGAAAATGCCCGAAGGCCGGCTGGGGCGCCGGCTGGCGCCAAGCGGTATCGCGTCCCAGACGCGCGGCAATGAAGGCAAGTGCTGCCGATACGTTGTCGGGGCCGCCAAAGGCGAACCAGCGCTCGAGAAGATCAAGATCGTCCGGCGGCAGGGTCGACGCCATGGCAAGGCGCGGATCGGGCCTGTCGTCCCCTGGGATCAGCGCCAGATGGATGCCCTTGGAGCGCGCCAGCATGGAAAGCTCGTCGACGCCGTAACGCCAGTAGTCGGCGCCACCCAAAAGACGCACCAGCACGAAGCGCGCCTTTGCGGCGACCTTCTCAAGGTAGAGATCGACGGAATAGGGATGGCGCAAGGCGGCGAGCGAGGCGAGGCGGAGGCTCGGCGCATCTGGACCGAGCCGTCCATGCACGGCGGCGACGAGACCGAGATCGCTGTCCGAAAAGGACAACACCACGACTTCGGCCGGCGACTGGCCGAGATCGACCGCCGCGACGCTGTCGTCGAGCGAGCGAATCTGTTCGGCCAGAATATGCAAGCCTGCCTCCTTGCTTCGTTCTTCCGCTTATCCGAAAGGTCTGCAACTTTTCGGGCGGGTGCTCAGGCGAGAGCCGCGCGAATGGCTGCCTCGTCGATGTCCTTTTCGCCGATCACCACCAGCGCGCTGCGGCGCGGACCGGCCGGCCAGGGCCGATCGAAGGCATGGCGGAAGCGGCCGCCGACGCCCTGCACCAGAAGGCGCATCGGTTTGCCGGCAATTTCAACGAAGCCCTTGATGCGCAGAACGTCGTGCGCCTCGGCGACCGCCTTCAGTCGGGCGATCAGACTGTCCGGGTCGCTGGCCGCGCCGATCTCGACGGCGAAGGTCGAGAAGTCGTCGTGATCATGTTCGCCGAGACCATCGTGATGGCTCGGCCGGCTGGAGAGATCGTCCTCGGCGGCGGCAGCCAGCCCGAGCAGGATTTCCGGCGCAATCTCGCCCTCCGAGGTCGGCACGACGCGGACCGCCTTCGGCAACGACGCGGCTATGTCGCCCGAGATGCGCCTCAGTTCGTCGTCGGTGAGAAGATCGGCCTTATTGAGGACCACTAGATCGGCCGCGAGAAGCTGGTCCTCGTAGACCTCTTCGAGCGGGTTGTCGTGATCGACCGATGGATCGTCCTGTCGCTGGGCAAGCACCGCTTCCGGATCGTCGGCGAAGCGGCCGGCGGCGACGGCCGCGGCATCGACCACCGCGATCACGCCGTCGACGGTGAGGCGGGCGCGCACGTCGGGCCAGTCGAACGCCTTGATCAGCGGCTTGGGCAGCGCAAGGCCCGAGGTCTCGACGATGATATGGTCCGGACGGCGGGCGCCCTTGGTCAACGCCTCGATGGCCGGCAGGAAATCGTCGGCGACGGTGCAGCAGAGGCAGCCATTGGCGAGCTCGACGATAGCGTCTTCCGGACAATCGGCGGCACCGCAGGCCTTGAGGATGTCGCCATCGACGCCGACGTCGCCGAACTCGTTGACGATGAGCGCGAGGCGGCGACCGCCGGCCCGCTCGATGACATGGCGGATCAGCGTCGTCTTGCCGGATCCGAGAAAGCCGGTGACGATGGTGACGGGGATCTTGGGCTGGGCGTTCATCGGTTGGGCTCCGGCTGTGGCGGGATGCGGGCGACGAGGCCCGACTTCAGAAGCGGCGGACGCTCTCGCCATGGCACGCGGCCATCGTCGCTCGCCGCGTAGCGCTCGGCGGCGGCGATCACCTCGTCAGGATCAGAGGCGTCGGCAGCGACATAGGTCCACCTGTCCGGCGCGGCGAAGGCGACGGTAACGGGCCGTTTGCAGACGGAGAGGCACTCAACACCGGAAAGACGGATGTCGCTCCGTCCTTCGAGGCGAGCGGCAAGAGTGGCGTGGAGACGGGCACCGGCCCGGCAAGCCTCGTCGTCGCCCGCTGCGCGGCAGGCAAGACAGACATGCAGTGTGATCGGATGAGCCGTCATGGCCGGCTCTCCGTAAACGTCGACAAACGGCGGCCGGAAGCCGCCGGGGCATGCGTCATGATCTGGTCCTTCCCCGCCCCACCGGCGGTCTTGACATCCGTGCGCGGCGGCAGGTCTCCTGGCTCGCGGTTCGTCGCCGGATGCAGCCTTCCCGATCTCAGATCAGTGGCATACGGGGCATCAGGCTCGCCGCTCACAGTTGCGGGGGCAGCCACGGCTTTCGGGATCACCCGATTCCGCGTTCCCTCTTGCGCCCTCCTCCATGAGGAAGGACCGTCGCGCCTGACCATTTGCGGCTTGTTGCGAGGCAAAGTCAACCAAGCGGCACGCCGTCATCCTTTACGCCCCCTTAAACCGCCGGTTTTCTTGCCCCTCAAGCGCCGGCGGGCCTCCGGCCCTCGGCTTCCGCTTCGCGCGGCGCCGCTTGGCGCCGAAGTCGCGACGGCGCGTGCCCAGGCGGCCTCATCCTTTACGCCCCCTTAAACCGCCTCATTTAGGGTGAATCGGATGCTCCACGGGCGTGTGGCCCAGACCTCAGGAGTGGCGGCGAACGATGCGGAGCGACAGACGGGATATCCGACGCGAGCGGGCGGAGCCGACTTTCGAGGCGCCCTCCCAAGACGGCGATTTTTCCGCGCGCGACGGCGACCGCTTTACGCCCCCGAGGAGCCTGCCGAACTCGCGCAGCGGCCGAGCGGGACGAGTCGAGCGGGTGGAGCCCCGCTTCGACGATGATGGCGAGGAGGCGGAGATGACCGAACGCCGACCGCGCCGCAAGCCATCCAAGCGCCAGTCGAGACGAAACCGACGGTCCGGCATGGGTCTGCTCGGTCGCCTCGTCTATTGGGGCGTGGTGCTCTGCATCTGGGGGCTGATCGGCGTCGCCGGAATCATCGGCTACACCGTTGCCACCATGCCGCAGATCGACGACTGGAAGGTCCCGACCCGACCACCCAACGTCGAAATCGTCGATGCTTCCGGCACCATCATCGCCAACCGTGGCGACACGGGCGGCGAAGAGGTGTCGCTGTCCGACATGTCGCCCTTCCTGCCCGAAGCGGTAGTGGCTATCGAAGACCGCCGCTTCTACCACCATTTCGGCGTCGACCCGATCGGCCTCTCCCGCGCGCTGGTCACCAACCTTTTCGCGGGCTCGGTGGTGCAGGGCGGCTCGACGCTGACCCAGCAGCTCGCCAAGAACCTGTTCCTGCAGCCCGACCGCACGCTGGAGCGCAAGCTGCAGGAGGCGGTGCTGGCGCTCTGGCTGGAATGGCGCTTCTCCAAGGACGAACTCCTGGAGATGTATCTCAACCGCGTCTATCTCGGGGCCGGCGCCTATGGCGTCGACGCGGCGTCACGACGCTATTTCGGCAAGTCGGCCCGCGAGGTCAATCTTGCCGAGGCCGCCACCATCGCCGGCCTCCTGAAGGCGCCATCGCGCTACGCGCCGACCAACTCGCCCAAACTCGCCGCCGACCGCGCCAAGGTGGTGCTCGCCGCCATGGTCGATCAAGGCTATGTCAGCGGCGACGAGGCGGCGCGGGCCACCGCAGTCGGGGCGCCGTCCCTGCCTGCGAAAAACGGATCGGCCGCCAACTACGTCGCCGACTGGGTGATGGATCTCCTGCCCGGCTACGTCGCCCGCTACCGCACCGATCTCGTGATAACCACCACGATCGACGCCCGCCTTCAGGCAGCGGCGGAAAATGCCGTCCGCACGACACTCGACAAGGAGGGCGTCAAGTACAAGGCAAGCCAGGGCGCCCTGGTCGCCATCGACAACGACGGCGCCGTCAAGGCGCTGGTGGGCGGCAAGGACTACGCGGCCAGTCAGTTCGACCGGGCCATCGAAGCAAGGCGCCAGCCGGGTTCGGCGTTCAAGCCCTTCGTCTATCTCACCGCTATCGAACATGGCTTCTCGCCCGATTCCATCGTGGTCGACGAACCGGTCTCCATCAACGGCTGGTCGCCGAAGAACTATGAGAACGAGTACCTCGGTCCGGTGACGCTGACGACGGCCCTCGCCCGTTCGCTCAACACCGTGGCCGCGCGCCTCACCGCCACGCTCGGGCCGGACAATGTGGTGCAGACCGCCCGGCGCGTCGGCATCGTCAGCCAGCTGCATGACAATCCATCGATCGCTCTCGGCACGGGCGAAGTGACGCCACTCGAAATCACGGCTGCCTACGTGCCCTTCGCCAACGGCGGCTGGGGCATCATTCCCTATCTCGTCGAGGACATCCGGACCAAGGACGGCAAGGTGCTGTTCCACCGCCAGGGCGATGGTCCGGGCCGGGTGATCTCGGAGGTCGCCGTCGGCACCATGAACCGCATGATGTCGACAGTCGTCACCGACGGCACAGGACAGAAGGCGCTTCTTTCCGACCGGCCAGTGGCCGGCAAGACAGGCACCAGCCAGGATTTCCGCGACGCCTGGTTCATCGGCTACACCAACGGGCTCACCGCCGGCGTCTGGCTCGGCAATGACGACAACACACCGACGAAGAAGGCGACCGGCGGCGCGTTGACCGCGCTGCTGTGGAACCGCTTCATGACCGACGCCACCCGTGGCCTGCCGGCCCGTCCGCTGCCCGGCGTCGAACTGGTACCACCGCCGACGAATGTCGGCGTCAGCTTCGCCGAAACGGACGGCTTGCCCATGCAGGGACCGCAGTTGCCCGGAGCAACGCCGGCACCGCCGCTCAACGTTCCGGTCACCGAGGCGAGCCCGGCGGAGAAGGGACTTCTCCAGCGTCTGTTCGGCAACTGACGAAAGATCAGGGCAGCCGGTGCAGGCCGGCGCCGTTCTTCTTCAGCCAGTCCTTGGCCGCCTCCGTGGCCGGGCACAGGCGCTCGCAGATCGTCCAGAAGCGGTCGGAATGGTTCATTTCCTTGAGATGGGCGACCTCATGGGCAGCCACGTAGTCCAGGACGAACGGCGGGGCCATGATCAGGCGCCATGAAAAGGCGAGCACGCCCCGCGCGGACGCCGATCCCCAGCGGGACGTGGTGTCCTTGAGGCGTATCGCCGTCGGTCGGACGCCGAGCGTTGCCGCGTGCCGTGCCACGGCGGAAGCGAGATCGACACGCGCTTCCTTTTTCAGATGATCGACGAGGCGGCGACGAACATGCGGCGCCTCGCCGGGCACCTCAACCGTCGGGCCATCCTCAAGAGCGAGAAAGCGAATGCGGCCGCGCGGCGATCCCGGGGCCTCAACCCGATGGACAACGCCGCGAATTGGCACCGCGACGGGCACCTCGGCCATTTCGGGTCGGGCCGCGAGCCGTTCGGCAATCCAATCGGCATGTCGTGCAACGAAGGCCTTGGCCTCGGCGATCGTGCCGCGACGCGGAATGGTCACCACCGCGCCGTCGCCGCGCCGGTCGAGCCGCAGCGTGTAGCGTCGGGCGCGGACGTTCCGCCGCACGGTCACCTCGACCATGCTGTCGCCGGCCAGAATCGGAAAGCTGGCGGGCGCCGAGCGCTTCTTTTCGGAAGTTTGCAGGAAGGGCAGACGAATCGGCATGTCGAGAGTGTAGGGGCGGTGGCGCATATGACAAAGCCTCCGCATCCGGTCGGGGATACGGAGGCTTGTCGGCCTGCCGGTCGTGGAGGAGAACCCGGTTCAGGCGCCCTAAGTCAAACCGACGGGTTGCGGCCTGCCTTGAAGCGATCGAACTCTTCCTGATCCTTGGCACGACGCAGGTTGGCCAGGAACTCGTCGAACTCGTCACGCATCCGGTCGAGGGCCGCGCGTTCTTCCTCAAGCCGCTTCAGTTCGGCCTCGCGATAGGAATCGAAGGCGGTATTGCCGGTCGATCCGGCGCGATAGTGTTGGAAACCGCCCCGTTCGAAGCCAGCCCGACGGGCAGCACGTTCGAGATCCGGGCGAAAGTCGTTCCAGCGGGCGCGCATGCGATCCCCCCAAAGTATATAGGCAAGTACTGCCAGGCCGATCGGCCAGAAGATCACGAAACCGACGATCATCGCCGCGATGGATAGCGGATGAAAGCCGGGTCTCATCACGCAGCTTCTCATTTTTCTTCCCTTTCGGAGTGTTCCGAGCAACGATACCGAAGTGGCCCCGGTCAAAGCCGCCTTCAAGGGTGGGTGAGGACTTTTTTGGAATGGGGTCTGGAACCATTCTGATCTTGCGTCAATACACGAAGTGACGGGCAAGACGATTCGGCCGACCGGTGCCGGGCCGCACCGGCTCTGTCTTCCTTGCGCGTTTCGCTCCGAACGGCAGCGACATCGGCGATTCGCTCCAGGCATCGCCTTTGGTCGGCGCACAGGGTGCGTCAAGCACGTAAAAAAACGCAAAAAATGATCCGCTGACCACCCTCCGCGCGATTTTCAAGCAGCAGAAACGCTAACATCTGTGGTAAGACTAGGGGTGGAGCGGTTCTGAAGTGCGGGCGGTCTGGCGTACCATTGCCTAGGTGATGGTGCGATGTGCCGGGTAAAGAAGACGAATTCTGCGGTGGAATAGCTCTCTAGAAACAAACTGGCTCGATGCAGCTCTCCGCGGGCATCGGTCTGGAGCTATGTTTTGGCGGAGACGAGAAGACAGAATGGGTAAGGGTAAGGATTTCCGCCCGCCGCGGCGGCGTGGCGGATTTGATGACGACATGATGCCGTCGTTCGACATTCGTCCCGAGCGGCCGGCGCGCAGTTTCGGCGGTCCTTCGCCGTATGACAGCGCCCCCCCGGCCGGTCCGGTGGTAGAAGCGACGGTATCCTGGTTCAACCCTGAGAAGGGTTTCGGCTTTACCGCGCTTACCGACGGTTCGGGCGACGCCTTCCTGCACATCGGCCAGTTGCAGGCGGTGGGTCGTGACAGCGTGCCGCCGGGTGCGACGCTGAAGGTTCAGGTGGCCCAGGGCGCCAAGGGCAAGCAGGTTGTCAAAGTGCTCGAGGTCGATGAAACGACAGCGACGCCTCAGGCACCGCGTGCTCCGCGTCCGGGTGGCTTCGGTGGTGGCGACCGTGGTCCGCGTCCGGGTGGCTTCGGTGGTGATCGTGGCGGCTTCGGCGGTGACCGCGGCGGCTTCGGTGGCGATCGCGGCGGCTTCGGCGGTGGCGGGTTTGGTGCGCCGCGTCCTCCGCGCCGGTCGGTCGACACCTCTTCGGCGACACCGCTCGACGGTACCGTCAAGTGGTTCAACCCCGAGAAGGGCTTCGGCTTCGTGGCCGGCGAGGATGGCGGCAAGGACGTGTTCGTCCATATTTCCGTCCTGCAGTCGGCCGGCATGGGACCGCTGACCGATGGCCAGCGCGTTGCCATGAAGATCGTCGAAACCCCGAAGGGGCGCGAGGCGGTCGAGATCAGCCTTCTCGACTGATCGCAACGAAAAGCCATAGTTCACGGGCGGCGGCACACAGCCGCCGCCCGATTTTTTTGTCGCGAACGCCGTTGTCTTGCCTTACCCGCCGGCCTGCCGACAGAGATATCTGACAGATTTCCAGGGCCCGTCGGTCATCATGACCAGTCAGGGCAGGCGCATGACGAACAGTTTGCGCGTTGTCTCCACCACCTCCCAGATGCCGGAGAACCCTGGGCGCAGGATGAAACTGTCGCCCGTTCTCAGTATGCGTGGAGTTTCCTTGCCGGTCTCGTGCACGATCGAGACGCCGGAGAGGATGGAGCAGAATTCCCACTCGTCATAGGAGATGCGCCAGGCGCCGGGCGTCGATTCCCACACACCGGCGTAAAGCTTTTCGGCATCGCGCTCCTCGACGAGCCAGGTCCGGCTCCTCGGATTGCCCTTGATGATTTTGTCGGGATCGGGGCCGCCATCCTCCGGCTCGACCGCAGTGAGATCGAAACCGAGAAACAATGCATCGTCTTCCATGGCGAGCCTCCCTTCTGCCGGCAAACCGCCGGACTTTTGGGCTTCCCTCAACCTATCCCGTAGGTGCGGGTAGCGTTGCGGTGAAACAGCTTCTCCCGTTCCGCTTCGCTGGCGCCTTCGACAAGGCGGTATGTGGCTTCGATCCAGTCGGAAAGCGAGGCGCGCTGCGCGGACCAAGGCCAGTCGCTTCCCCAGACCACCCGATCCCACCCGAACGCCTCGATGGTCGTCTCGACCACCGGCCTGAGATCGTCCACCGTCCACCCCTCGCCAACCGTTCCGATGACGCCGGATACCTTCGCGACAACGCCGGGGCGACGCGCGAGCTCGAGGAGGGCCGTTTTCCAGGCCGCAAACCTCTCCGGCCGCGAGGCCGAACCGCCACCGCAATGATCAAGCACGAAGGTGACGCCAGGGCAGGCATCGACAAGTTCGGCGGCTATACCCAGTTGATCGAAGCGCACGCAGATATCGAAAGTGAGTCCGGTGCCGGCGAGGCGGCCGACATTCTCGCGAAAGATCGGCGCCCTGGAGACGTCATCCGGCACGACATGCAGGATCCGGCGGAAGCCTCGGATGAACGGATCGGCGCGCGCCCGATCGATCCGGTCGGCAAACCCGGCCTGTTCGGGCCGAGCGTTGGAAATGCCGGCCCGGATGCGGCGAGCGGGATCGCTGGCGAGATCGCGTATGAACTCGGTCTCGCGATCGAAATCGGCCTCGATGACGTCGACTTCCATATGAAGGCAGTCGGTGACGCCGAGCGGATGCGCCTCGGCGGCGTAGAGCTCGTAGGTCCAATCGTGCGCGGCGAGCACCGGCTCGCTCCCCAGCCAGGGATAGGTTAGGCCACCTCGATAGACGAGGTGCAAATGGGTATCGATCAGGCGCGTCGGAACACTCATCGGTAGCCTCGAGCGGGCGGGGGCGATGGTCGGCTATGGCCGAACAGTAAAGGAAAAAAACGACCTCAGGACCCCGACGAAGGTTGCAAGCGCGGCCGATGGGCCGGAGATCGATTGGCGCTTTCCCGGCATGGCCCTCCTGGGATAGAAGCGGACACCGCATGTTTTACGGGATGCCCCTCATGAAACTCATTCGACATGGTGCCGCTGGCGCCGAAAAGCCGGGTCTCGTCGACGCCGCCGGCCGCCACCGCGATCTCTCCGCCCATATCGACGATCTCTCCGGCACCGTGCTCGCCAAGGCCTCGCTCGCCAAGCTTGCCGCCATCGATCCCGAAAGCCTGCCGCTGGTGCCGGAGGGGACGCGCCTCGGTGCGCCCGTGGCCGGCACCCGCAACTTCATCGCGGTGGGTATGAACTATGCCGATCATGCCGCCGAGACGGGCGGTACGGTGCCACGCGAGCCGCTCCTGTTCAGCAAGGCGCCCAACTGCATCGTCGGTCCGAATGACGACATTCTGATCCCCCCTGGAGCCACCAAGCTCGACTGGGAAGTGGAGCTCGCCATCGTGATCGGCGAGACCGCCTGGCAAGTCGAGGAAGCTAACGCCTTCGACCACGTTGCCGGCTTCGTGCTGTGCAACGACGTCTCCGAGCGTGCCTTCCAGATGGAAGGGACCGGCCAGTGGCTGAAGGGCAAGAGCGCCCCGACCTTCGGTCCGCTCGGCCCGTGGCTGGTAACGCCCAACGAGATCGCCGACGTGCAAGCTCTCGCCATGGAGCTCGACCTCAATGGCGCGCCGCGCCAGCGCGGCAACACTGCAACCATGGTGTTCGGCGTCCGGACGCTGGTGTCCTACGTATCCCGCTTCGTCAGGCTCGACCCGGGCGATGTCATTACCACCGGCACGCCGCCGGGCGTTGGCATGGGCCGAAAGCCGCCGGAATTTCTCGCGGCGGGCGACGTGCTGCGGCTCACCGTGGAAGGACTGGGCGAACAGCGCCAAAGGGTGGCGACCTATTGAGCGACGCCAGTCTCTCACGCGGCGTCCGACAGCGACTGCATCAGTGACAGACGCGCCGATGAAAGATGAAGCCGGCAGGCAGCCTCGACGGCTTCCGGCCGGCGCGTCTTGAGGGCCTCGATATAGTCGAGATGCTCCAGAATTGCCTTGCCGTTGCGCTCGCGGGCGTTCGCCTTGTTCCACTGGTAGTGATAGTGGAAGACGATGGCGATGATGTCGTAGAAATCGATGATGAAGCGGTTGCCGGAAGCGTGCTGGATGAGTCGGTGAAGACGGTCATCGAGCTCGGAAAATTCGAGATAGCGGCTATCGATGTCGGCCAGCACCTCGATGTGGGAGAGACGAAGGGCCTCAAGCTCGCTCCAGGCCGGATCTTCCGGGGGCAGGCTGACGAAAGCTGCGGCTGACTTCAGCTCGAACATTTCCCGCACGTCGATCAGTTCCTCGGCGAATTGACGCGTAAAGCCTTTCAGCACCCAGTGGCTGTTCGGCCGCTTCTCGATCAGCCCGAACCGGCTGAAGCGGATCAGAAACTCCCGGACGGACGTCGTGCCGACGCCGATTTCGCGCGCAAGTTCCAGTTCGTTGATCTGCATGCCCGGTTCGGCGCCGCCCATCAGGATGCGTTTCATGAAGGTCCGCTCGATCACCTCCGACAGCGAACTCGTTTCATGCTCGGGAAAGTGGTCGGCCTTGACCGGCGACCGTTGCACCGCCTTTGAGCGCTTGTTCCACTCGATGAGGCCGGCTTCAACCATTTGCGAAAGAATGGAACGCACCGTCGTCCGCGAAACGCCGAGCAGGTTGCACAGTTCCGGCTCGGACGGCAGGCTTTCGCCCACCACGAGCAACCGCAAGCACCTGTTATAGGCATCCTTGAAGACGGTATTCTGCTTCGGCATGTTCACCTCATGTCCGGCCTGCCTGTTCGCGGGGCATGGCCGGCGGCCCTGTCGTCCGACGTATCCTGTTTTCTCGCCGCAAGCCGGCGCCGCGCGCCAGATGGCTCGATACCTTTCTATCGCTCGGCTCGGTTCGACGGGCTGCACATTATCGACAAAGAACACGGAACGAAACTGATCTTTCGGAACCCATGGGCCCTCGAATCCGGTCAGCGATCCGCCCCCCAGCGGGGCCGTGCCCTGGTGGCCGTGTGACGCCAAGACCCATGGGCACCGCCCCCACATTTGCCGCCTCAACCCGCCTATGGAATATATATAACCACAGCGCCAAACAAGTGAACATATGTTCCAATCTTGATATTCGCCAAAAGTCGATACTTACTCATAACTCATTGATAAAAATTGGTTTGGTCTAAATTGAAACGATGTGAAGCGTTCTGAGAACTAGAAAATACAAAGGATAGCTCGGACGCCGAAACAAGTTCGTTTCATTTTTACCTGAAGTGAGATAAGAAGCAGCTGTCCAGCTTCGGTAAGCGACGGCATTGGGGAATGTGGGCGGTGTCGACCAAAGGGTCGGTCGCTCAGGGCCTGCGGGCCTTGCGTCGTACGGGAGTTTCGGCTAGTTGTCATTTGTCGCTGTTTTTTATCGATAAAGTCCGATGGCTGAGGAGCAATGATCGGGCCTTGTCGAAGCGACGCTGATCTCGGGAGGATCACCATGAAAGCTGTTGGCATTACACGTCGCACGCTTGTCGCGTTGGCTGGCGCCGTTGCGCTGTCGGCCGTTGCCCCGGCCGCCGCTCAGGCGGAAGACTACACGATTCCGATCATCGTCAAGGACACCACCTCCTTCTACTGGCAGATCGTTCTGGCCGGCGCCCGCAAGGCCGGTACGGATCTCGGCGTGAACGTGCCCGAGCTCGGCGCCCAGTCCGAGGCCGACATCAACGGTCAGATTTCGATTATCGAAAACGCCGTTTCGTCCGGCGCCAGTGCCCTTGTCGTCGCGCCGACGGAGTTCAAGGCTCTCGGCAAGCCGATCGATGAAGCCGCCAAGTCCGTGCCGGTGATCGGCATCGACTCGGCCGCCGATTCCAAGGCCTTCACCTCCTTCCTGACCACCGACAACGTCCAGGGTGGCCGTATCGCCGCCGACGGTCTCGCCGCCGCCATCGGCGCCGCCAATGGTGGCAAGGTGGAAGGCGATGTGGCTCTGATCACCAACCTGCCGGGTGCGGGTTCACTCGAGCAGCGTGCTCAGGGCTTCAAGGAGCAGTTGGCCGCCAAGTATCCCGGCCTGAAGCTGGTGGCGGACAAGGTCGGTGACGGTCAGGCGACCACCGCCCTCAACATCATGACAGACCTGTTGACCGCCAATCCGGACCTCAAGGGCGTGTTCGCCTCGAACCTGATCGCCGCCCAGGGTGCCGGCCAGGCCGTCGCCGAGAACAAGCTGGGCGACAAGGTGTCCCTGATCGGCTTCGACAACGACGACAAGCTCGTCGGCTTCCTGAAGGACGGCGTGATCGACGCCCTCGTGGTTCAGGATCCCTATCGCATGGGCTACGACGGCATCAAGACGGCGCTCGCCGCCGTCAAGAAGGAGAAGGTCGAGGCCTTCGTCGACACCGGCGCCAACCTGGTAACCACGGCCAACATGAATGAGCCGCGTGCCCAGGAACTTCTGTACCCGAAGGTGAAGTGATCCCGGCTCCGGCGTTCGGGTGGTTCCAGATGGACCGTCCGGACGCCGGAGACGTCACGCCGGACTTTCTCCGGCGCTCCCGCATGCCGGGCCGTGCCCTGCCGCCGTTGCCGGTCGATACCGGCGCCGCGGACGTGGCCGTGGCGGCCGCATGCTTTGCATTTTCAACTGACGCGGGTCGATCATGGTTGGAACCAATCCCCACGGGCAGGCGGCCGAGGCCGCCATCGCCGCCGCGAGCGTGCCAATTCTCGAGCTGCGCGGTCTCGAGAAACGCTACGGCGCCACCCACGCACTCAAACCGGCCGATCTGGCCTTTGTCCGTGGCGAAATTCACGCCATCGTCGGCGAGAACGGCGCAGGCAAATCGACGCTCATCAAGCTTCTGACCGGCGTCATCACGCGCACGTCCGGCGATGTGTTCTGGGAGGGCCAACCGGTCGCCTTGGCAACGCCGCACGAAGCCATCGAGTTCGGCATCAACGCGGTTCACCAGGAAGTGGTGCTCTGCCGTCACCTGACGGTCGCCGCCAACATGTTCCTCGGCGATGAGGATGTCGGTTTCGGCTTGCTGCGCAAGGGCGAGATGACCCGAAAAGCGCAGTCGATCCTCGACGATCTGGGCTTTCAGCTGCCGGCGCACGTGTTGCTGGGCGACCTGACCATCGGACAGCAGCAGTTGATCGCAACTGCCCGCGCCTCCATTCGCGGCACCCGCTTCCTGATCTTCGACGAACCGACCGCCTACCTTACCCGGACCGAGGCGGCACAGCTCTTTGCGTTGATACGTCGCCTCAAGGAGCGCGGCGTCACCATCGTCTACATCAGCCATCGCCTGGAAGAGGTTTTCGAGCTGTCGGATCGCGTGTCCATTCTTCGCGACGGCACGCTGGTTGGGACGCGCGTCACGTCGGATACCAACGAGACCGAGCTGATCTCCTTGATGATCAACCGGTCGCTCGAGCAGATTTATCACAAGGAGTTTTTCCCGGCCGGGGAAGTGCTGATCGAAACCAAGAATTTCAGCGGCCCCGGTTTCCATGACGTGTCGCTCAGCGTTCGCGCCGGCCAGATCGTCGGTCTCTACGGACTGATCGGCGCCGGCCGCTCGGAATTCGTGCTGTCGCTGTTCGGCCGGCATCGCAAGACCGGCGGCAGCATCTTCTGGCAGGGCAAGGAGGTCGACATCCGCTCCGAACGCCAGGCGATGGACCTCGGCATCGCGCTCGCGCCGGAAAGCCGTCGCGATCAGGGCCTTTGCATCAACCTGCCGGTCGGCTTCAATCTCAATCTGCCGATCTTCCCGCATATCACCATGGCCGGCCTCGTGCCGTTTTCAGCCGATCGGCAGCGAGCCGAGAGACAGATCAACGACCTTCAGGTGAAGACGTCCGGGCGCGGTGCCTTGGTGTCGTCGCTGTCGGGCGGCAATCAGCAGAAGATCGTCATCGGCAAGTGGCTCAATCACGGCGCCCGACTGTTCATCTTCGACGAACCCACGGTCGGAGTCGACGTCGGCACCAAGGCGGAGATCTATCGCCTTCTGGCGCGTCTGCTCGCCGAGGGAGCCGGCATCATCCTGATCTCGTCCTACCTGCCGGAGGTCTACGAGCTCGCCGATGAGCTGCATGTCTTCCGACGCGGTGAGGACATCGCCCAGCACGCCTATCATACGGCGAGCCATGAGGAAATTCTGTCCGAAGCGATCGGTGTGTGAACGGGGAGCGTTCACCGGGGGGAAAAATACATGTCCACGGATACCAAGTCGGCGACAGTCGCCCGCAAAAGCAGCGCCAACTGGCTGTTTGGCCTGACGCTGCTGGGACTTCTGCTCGCCATGTGCATCGTGTTGAGCTTTACGACGAAGAGCTTCATGACCGAAGCCAACATCATGAACCTGATGCGCCAGGGGTCGATGATCGCCATTCTGGCCGTCGGCGAGACCTTCGTCATCATCACCACCGGCATCGACCTGTCGGTCGGCGCGGTGGTCGGCTTCTGCACCGTGATCGCCGCCTGGCTGCTGACCCACGACTTTTCCATCTTCACCACGGTGGTCATCACTTTGGGCGTGGGCGTCGCCATCGGCATGTTCCATGGCTTCGGCATCGTGCAGATGGGACTGCCACCTTTCATCATAACGCTGGCAACGCTGACCTCCCTGCGCGGTATCGGTCTTCTGATCACCAACGGTGCCACCATCAACATCGTCAACGACACCTTCACCGAGTTCTCGCGCAACGACTTCGTCGGGTTACCAAATCTGTTCTGGATGGTGATCCTGGTCGGCGTACCCGCCTACATCTTCCTCCACCACAGCCGCTACGGCCGTTACATTTTCGCCGTCGGTTCCAACATGGAGGCGGCACGCCTCTCCGGCGTCAACGTCAAGTTGACCGTCTATCTGGCCTATACCCTGTCCTCGACATGCGCCGCATTCGTCGGACTGCTGCTGGCCGCACGCATCGGCGTCGGCAACGCCATGCAGGCCGACGGTTGGGAGCTGCAGGCCATCGCCTCCTCGGTCATCGGCGGCACGTCGTTGTTCGGTGCCGTTGGCTCGGTGCACGGTCCGCTGATCGGCGCCTTCATCCTCGCCACCATCAACAACGGCGCCAACCTCCTGAACGTCAACTCGTTCTGGCAGCGCATCATCACCGGCCTCCTGATCATCCTGATCGTCTACTTCGACCAGTTGCGCCGCCGCCGCGGCTGAGGTCCGAGCAAGAGCACTGCCGAAAGCAGCGAGGCGGAGCCGTTGGCTCCGCCTCGTTTTTTCAGATCGTTGCCGAACCGCATCAGGAGGCGTGGGCCACCGCTCCGCTGGCGCTCGCTTCAAGCAGCGTCTCGAGATCGGCAGGTCTCAGCGGCTTGGAGAGCCAGGCGTCGAACAGTCCTTCTTCGCAACGCGCCCTGGTTTCCGGCAATGCGTCGGCCGTCAGCGCGGCGATCACCGGCTGTCGGCCATCGCGGTCGGCGATCATCGCGCGTATACGGCGCGCCGCCTCGATGCCATCCATTTCGGGCATGTGCAGGTCCATCAGCACGACGTCGAAGCTTCCACCCGACGCCAGCATGGTGGCCGTGGCCGTCAGGGCCTTCTGGCCATCCGCCCCCAGCGTGACGGCGTGACCGGCGCGTTCGACCAGGGCTCGGCCGAGCAGCAAGTTGATCTCGTTATCGTCGCAGAGCAGCACCGAAAGCCGATGCTCCGGCGGTGCCGGCTCCATGGCGATCGGCTCAGCGGCGGCGGCGAACTGACCGTGACCGAGGAGCGTTTCGATGACGGCGGAGAGAGAACGCGCCCTGACCGGCTTGACCAGATAGGCGCCGTAGCCGGCAGCTTGCAGTTCCGGCAGCATCGGCCGTTCGGCCGCACTGATCAGTATGCCGACCGGTGTCGTCGAGAAGGCGCGGATTCGCTCGATGACGGCGAGCGGATCGCCGGCGGCCGCGTCGATGAGAACGGCATCGGGCTGCCACGAACCGACGACTTCCTGTTCGATGTCCTTCTGGGTGGCGAGGGTGACGTCGGCGCCAGCATCGAACAGGCGGCGGATCAGGAACGGCCCCTCGATCAGCGCGTGCGACACAACGAGAATACGGCGGCCGGCGAACCGGCGGTCGGCCGAAGGAGAGGCCGCCAGCACGGGAAGCGGCGTCTCGTCCTTCGCCGCGAAACTGGCGGCGAGCAGGGCCAGAGCGGCTCGGGCGCCGACGACGCCATCGGAAACGGGCGCCTCGGCGGTATCGGCCACTTCGTGCGGAGGCAGTTGGACCGGAGCGTCGGAGCCGATGGAGGCACTAGCCTCGATCAGCGGAAAATGAAGCGCAAAGCCGAAGCTTGCCCCTTCGCCGGGCGCCGACACCAGGCGAATGTCGCCCCCCATCAGCCGTGTCAGCTCGCGAGCGATGGCGAGCCCGAGACCGGTGCCTCCGTGGGAGCGGGCCGGGCCGGGATCGGCCTGTTCGAACTCGCCGAAGATGCGCTGCTGGTCCGCCTCGGCGATGCCGATGCCCGTATCGCGCACCAGGAACGACACACCGACCGCACCTTCCGCTGCCTCCATCATTTGCAGTTCAATGGCGACACCGCCCTCGGCCGTGAACTTGATGCCATTGCCCGCAAGGTTGAACAGCACCTGGCGGACGCGGGTCGGATCGGCCAGGACAAGGCGATCGAGTCGCGGATCGATATAAGCCGCAAGTTCGATGCCCTTCATTTCGGCACGCGGCGCCATGAGCTCGACGAGATCTTCGACGATGGCGACGAGCGAAGTCGGCTCGAGCTGCAAGCTCAGGCGGCCCGCCTCGATCTTCGAGAAATCCAGAAGGTCCTCGATCAGCGTGAGCAACGCTTCGCCGGACGTCTCGACGGCGCGGGCGTAGGTTCGCTGCTCGGCGGACAGAGGCGTTTTCTGCATCAGCGCCGTCATGCCGAGTATGCCGTTGAGCGGCGTACGAATCTCGTGGCTGACCATGGCGAGGAAGCGGCTCTTGGCGGCGCTCGCCGCCTCCGCCTCGTCGCGGGTCTTTTCAAGCGCCGCTTCGATTGCCTTGCGTTCGGTGATGTCGCGGCCCAGCGTGCGAGTTCCGGTGATCCTGCCGTCCTCGACGATCGGCGCTTCCGAAAAGGAGAACCAGCGGGGGCCATCGACCGTCTCGATGCGGATATCGCCAACGAGGCGATTGGGGCCTTGGTGGACCACCGCATGGCCGGGCAGGGCGGCGAGTGCCGTCAACCGGCGGCGCAACTGCTGCCAAGGATCGGCACGAGGACGCCTGACATCGTGCGAGACGATGTCGGACGGCTCGAACAACTCACCGGCAGCGAGGTCTGCGGCAAAGGCGGAGTAGTCGAGGCCGACAAAAGCGCCGGGCGGCTGACCGAGCCGGGCGGTCGTCGCGGGGCTGGTGGATGTGATGCGGCCTGCCGTATCGCACCGGATGACAAGATCACCAAAACCGTCGCCTTCCTCGGCCGAGCCTACGGCGGCGTCATAAAGACGGCCGATGTCGCGCCGGGCCGATCGGCGCCCGATTTCGAACAGCGCACCGCCGCCAGCGACGGCCGCGATGCCCACCAGAAGCGACGGTGATGCAACAAGCGAAACGAGAACGGTACCGGTGGCAGCGGTCAGCGCCAGTGCTGCCGCGGTCACGAACAAACGGCGTCGCCAGCAAGCGCGCGACTTGGACAACCACCCGGCGGACGGGCGTGGCGACGAAGGGGCGTCAGGCGAGGCGTGCGGTTGGTCGGTCATGTCCGTCCCGAAGGTGCGGCGCGATCGTGCGACGCTCCCGGTTCGGAATGCGCCCACCCGGCCGCTTTCGACAGGGCACGCAAAGGCTAGGCTGGCAAGGTTGCCAATCGGTTGATGGCCAGCCGAAATTCGAGAATTTGCCAAGAATGAACCGGCTTTGCGGCTGCGGCGGCGCCACCACTGCAGGCATTCTGTCTCGGACTCGGCAATAACGGACGACCCTAACCCCGGAAGCCAATCACCCCGGCCATGCTGACATGCGACGGGATGCTTTCGGCCAGGCCCACCTTGGCTTGCTGCGGGCGGGTCAGGCGGCCCGAGCCTTTCGGTCGGAACCGGTACGATAGGCGAGAGCTTCCCCGACATGAAGGCGGCTAACACTGTCCGAACCGTCGAGATCGGCGAGCGTTCGAGCAACCTTGAGCACGCGGTGGTAGCCGCGCGCCGAAAGAGACAGCCGCTCTGCGGCCTGCTTCAGCAACGCCAGCCCGGCGCCATCGGGCTCGGCAACGCCGTCGATGACGGCCGCCGGCGCCGTGGCGTTGGTGACCGAAGACTCGAGACCGAGCGAGAGATAGCGTTCGGACTGGATGGCGCGCGCCGCCGCGACGCGGGCCGCGACCGTTGAAGATGGCTCGCCGGTCCGCCGCGCGCCGATCAGGTCGGATGCCGAGACGGCGGGCACCTCGACCGTGAGGTCGAAGCGGTCCAGCAATGGCCCGGAGATACGCTCCTGATATTCGGCGGCGCAGGCCGGACCACGACGGCAGGTGTGGCCGGGTGTGCCGGCAAGGCCGCAGCGGCAAGGGTTCATCGCGGCGATCAACTGGAAGCGGGCCGGGTAGGTGACGCGGTTGTTGGCGCGGGCAATGACCACGTCGCCCGTCTCAAGCGGCTGGCGCAAGCTGTCAAGCACGGCCGGATTGAACTCCGGCAGTTCGTCGAGGAACAACACGCCGCGATGGGCCAGCGAGATCTCGCCGGGTTTCGCCCGCACGCCACCGCCGACCAAGGCCGCCATGGAGGCCGAGTGATGTGGCGCACGAAACGGCCGCCGATCGGTCAGCCGTCCGTCGGCGAGCGTGCCGGCAATCGAGGCAATCATCGAGATTTCCAGGAGTTCCTGCGGCGTCAGCGCCGGCAGGATGGACGGCAGGCGGCTCGCCAGCATCGACTTGCCGGAACCGGGAGGACCGACCATCAACATATTATGTGGCATAAAAGTCGTTAGAGTGCCTCATAATGGCAGAAGGTTATCTCGCATGTTACCCACAGTGACGTTGCCCCTAGGAGTTATCCAGTTCTGAGTTCGTTTCCGGCGTTGGGTTTGTCCTGACGGACAGTGATGTCGGGCGTCGGCGCGGAGCCTTTCGTCTGGCGCAGCGCCAGAGCCCAACGGGGCGGGAAGGTCGCCGCGAACTCGGCCGGCATACGCCATCCGATCTAGGAATGAGGGATGATTCTACTTGCCACCTTCCTATGTGGTGAGCACAAAGCCGACCAGATGATGTGTTTGTTTTATATTCTAGTGCGGAATATCACCTTCGCCGAGGCTAATGCTGGCGCTCCCATTTCCGTCACGCAGCCAACTACACAGCGTATCAACTACCATTGCTCGCATGGTTGGCTTTCGGATTGCGCACTCCCAAACCACTGCCACTCTCCAGTGGGAGGCTTGAAGTGCCCTCTGGACGGTCTCGTCTCGCTCAATGTTTGCCTCGAACTTGGCATTCCAGAAATCCGTTCGAGTGGATGGAGATGTGGCGTAGCGACATCCTTCGTGGCGATGCCAGAAACATCCGTGCACGAAGACAACCGCGTTGTATTTCGGGAGGACAATGTCGGGCTTGCCCGGCAGTTTGCTCGAATGCAGGCTGTAACGGAAGCCGCGAGCATGGAGTGCCTTGCGCAACAACAGCTCGGGTTTGGTATCCTTGCCCCGGATTCCAGACATCATCCTTGAACGGATTGTCTGATCGACAATATCGGCCATTTGCCTCCTAGCCTTCCCTGACGGACCTGGTATACAGCCGCAGTTCAGAATTCGAGAGGCCCGGTATGCCCGCCATTTTCGGCGTTGTCGATCTTTTCGCAGGCCCTGGTGGACTGGGAGAAGGTTTCTCGTCCCTTGAAATCGAAGATCATTCGCCGTTTCGCATCGGTATTTCGGTCGAGAAGGAAGAGTCGGCTCACCGAACGCTGAGGCTGCGGGCCTTCTTGAGGCAATACCGTATTCGTCACGGACGGCTTCCAGACAGCTTTCTGGACTTTCATGCGGCGATCGGACGTGAGCCTGACTGGGTAGATGTAGACCGGGAGGCTTGGGAGAGTGCGGTCAGCGAAGCGCGATGCATCGCGCTGGGAACTACCGATGCGCGCGACGCCGTCGACAAGGCCATCCAAGATTTACGCCGGAGGGTTGACGACACGATCTTGATCGGTGGCCCACCCTGTCAGGCTTACTCTCTGGTAGGTCGCGCGCGTGCCAAGGGAAAACGCGACTACGTGCCGGAGAACGATGAGCGGCACTATCTGTTCAGGGAATACATTTCTGTACTTGATAGGCTGCGCCCGGCTGTTTTCGTGATGGAAAACGTCAAGGGCATGCTTTCATCGACCATTGAGAGCCGCCTCGTATTCGAAATGCTGATGGAAGATCTCGCATCGCTTGGCTCCGGTTCTGGGCGAGTTTACGAACTGCGCGCCATCCGGGTTCAGGATAGCCGTGCAAGTTTGTGTGAGGCACTTCAGCCGTCCGACTTCATTATTCAGGCCGAAGAGTTTGGTGTTCCCCAAAGGCGCCACAGGGTGATCATTGTGGGAATCAGATCCGATGTTGCTTCTGGTATCGAGGGAGCAAGCATTCCGGTGGCCCAGCGACTAAGGACCGTAGCCGATGTCATTGGAACGCTGCCGCGGGTACGCAGTGGCTTGAGCAGGATCGAAGACGGAGAAGATGCCTGGAGCTTGATTGTCGCCGCCGCAGCCGATGAGCTCGCGCGAGTACACGAAACGGACGGCGAGGCAGGCATAACTCTCGCTTTCAATCTAGTCGCAGCCCAAATGGAGGGAGAGATTCCCGCCCGCACCTCGTCGGCATTGCCGGACGGCTACGGAACTTCCTCTGATGCACTGTTGCAATGGTTAGAATGTTCGGAACTTCGGGCACTGGCTCAACACGAGACGCGGGCACATATGGCTTCCGACCTCGGTCGGTACCTGTTTGCAGCGGTATTCGGCAAGGTCAGGGGAGTTAGTCCGAGGGCTGCGGAGTTTCCGGCAATGCTGAGCCCAAATCATCGGAACTGGATGAGCGGGGACTTCAACGACCGCTTTCGCGTGCAGCTGGCAAACGAACCATCAACGACCATCACCAGTCACATTTCCAAGGATGGTAATTACTTTATCCATCCTGACGCTTCGCAATGCCGCAGCTTGACCGTACGCGAGGCCGCGAGACTGCAGACTTTTCCAGACGACTATCTTTTTCTGGGAAATCGCACGCAGCAATATGTTCAGGTCGGCAATGCCGTTCCGCCATGGCTGGCGCGGCAAATTGCAGGGCTCGTCTGGCAGGTCCTGAATACTCGACATCTCTGAATTTGTCCTGCTTGTAAAGCATTCAGGTTCGCGCCAAGGTGGAATCAATCCGCTGCGAATATGACGATGCTAAACGAGAACAATGTGCGCCGGGCTGACGCCACACCTCACGCAAGTGCGCTGATCGAAGGCCTTCGGGATATCGGTTATTCGCTTGATACCGCCATTGCCGACATCATCGACAATTCGATCACTGCAAACGCCCGGACCGTTCGGATCCTAACGGAGGTGTTTTCAGAGGAGCCTTATATCGCCATCATCGATGACGGCGATGGGATGTCTGAAGTAGAGCTCGTTGCCGCGATGCGACCAGGCAGTCGCAACCCGCTCGCGACTCGTGACGAACCTGATCTTGGTCGGTTCGGTCTTGGTCTGAAGAGTGCGAGCTTCTCGCAATGTCGACGGCTAACGGTCATCTCGCGACGATCGGGTGGCACATCAGTCGCCGTTTGGGATCTGGACGATGTGGCAAGGCGGAACGATTGGGCCATTCAGCTCCCGGACAACCTGCCTGAGATTTCTGCGATCGATCATCTGGGAGATAGCGGCACGCTTGTTCTCTGGCAGAAGCTCGATCGATTGGAGGGGAGCGGTTCCTTCAGTCCAGAGAAGCGAGCCGAACTCATCAACCAGAGAGTCGCTGAGGCCGAGTACCATCTTCGCCTCGTCTTCCACCGCTTCATGGAAGCGGCGAAGCCGCTCCGCATTCTTCTGAACGGGCGCCAGATTCGTCCGCTTGATCCGTTTGCCCGCAAGAACCCAGCGACGATCCACGGTCCTGACGAGTCGCTGACTCTGGGGGGCAGAACGGTAGAGATCCAGAGCTACACCCTTCCGCACCACAAGCAGATGAGCAAGGCGGAATGGGATGAGATCGGCGGGCCAGAAGGGCATCAAAAATCCCAGGGTTTCTATTTGTACCGGGGCAATAGGCTGATCATTCACGGGACGTGGTTTGGCCTCTGTAGGCACTCCGAGATCACGAAGCTATCGCGCGTCAGGATCGACATATCGAACCAGATGGATGCTGACTGGAAGATTGACGTCAAGAAGTCATCCGCGCAGCTACCACCATTAGTGCGGGAGCGACTGAAGAAAGTGATCGAGCGTATTCAGGACGGCTCGAAACGCACATATCGCAAGCGTGGGCAGAAGCTGGTCGACCAGGACCGCCTGCCAATGTGGCATCGCATTCAGGCGGAAGGCCAAATTCGATATCGCCCTAATGTCGAACACCCCGCGTTCGCCGAGTTCGCCACACGCCTGCCGGAACATCTCCGTCGAGAATTCTTCAACTGCATTGTTCTGGTGGGCGCATCGCTTCCTGTTGAAGCACTTCATGCCGACATGGCCGGTTCTGCCGAACAGATCGTTCCGGACCGCGTGGACGAAGACACCCTGGCTCAGGCGGTGAGGGCGACGCTTTCTGTCTTGATGACCGCTCGAAAGAGCATCGATGAAATCATGGCACTCATGAAGGACGTTGATCCTTTTCGGTCCGCTTGGGAGGATACCCAGCGCCTCGTCGAGACTACCTTGGAGGTCAGGGAGGACGAATGACACCCGAGCTTAGCAGCCTTGAAGGCATGACCGCCATGTACATGGCTTCACAGGCGGGGCCGCACACCGCCCAGTCGATAAGGGATATCATAGCGCAACTGCGTACGACGCCCATGTTTGCCGGGAAGATCAAGGATGGCGAAGCCGAAGAGCTCGCGCGTCTGATCGAGGAAAAATACGGCATCAGCATGGGGCTGGGAGCGATCGTTGACGCGGAGGATTTTCGCCCCTGGCTCCATGACGCCCGGATCAATGGCAAGGTGAGGGATTATTACTGGAGTCGCTACAGGAGCCTGCTGAATCAGAAGGGCTTGCCAAAGTCTGTGATCGACGCGACGGACGAGGTAACGGACCGCATCCTCGATCGTCTGGGAGATCCAGACAACAAGAGTCGCTGGAGCCGAAAGGGCATGGTTGTCGGGCATGTCCAGAGCGGGAAGACGGCGAACTACACCGGCCTGATCTGCAAGGCTGCGGACGCCGGATATCAAGTGATTATCGTCATTGCCGGCATCCACAACAACCTGCGCAACCAGACGCAGATGCGAATCGACGAGGGGTTCATCGGTCGTGATACCGGAAGGCTGGCCAGTAGCAACAAGGCCCAAAGACAGAAGATCATTGGCGTCGGGAAATTCGATCAGCGAGAGTTTCCTGTTTCCTTGACCAACACGTTCAAGGACTTCAACAAGGCGACTGCTACGACCAACACTAGTCAGGTGGGGCAGTACAAGGCTCCGGTCGTTCTGGTGATCAAGAAGAACTCGAACACGTTGAAGAACCTGCTGGAGTGGCTGAAGGAGCACTCGCTCAGCCAAGGTTCGCAAATGGTCAAGGAGCCGATGCTTCTGATCGACGACGAGGCCGACAACGCGTCGATCAACACGGGCTATTCCCGTGACGAGGTCACCCGCATCAACGGGCAGATCCGAGAGCTTTTGCAACTTTTCGAGCGGAGTTGTTACGTCGGATACACCGCCACTCCGTTTGCCAACATCTTCATCGATCCTGATACCGACGACGAGGTCTTCAGTCAGGATCTCTTCCCGCGCCACTTCATCATCGGGCTCGACGCGCCATCGAACTACTTCGGCGCTCAAAAGGTGTTTCTCGATGCTCGGAATCAGCATGTCCGGTTGATTGACGACAACGAGGATGTCCTCCCGATCAAGCACAACATCAACCATCCGGTCGACGCGCTGCCTGGGAGTCTCGTGAGAGCGGTCCGTTCCTTCATCGTTGCGCGAGCGATCCGGAACGTCCGTGGGCAACAAGCAGCCCACGCTTCCATGCTGGTCAACGCCTCGCGCTTTACCAGCGTGCAGGGAAGGCTGCGGTCGCGGATTTCCGATCTGGTCGGCCGCATCCGGGATGCCGTCAGTGTTGATGCGGGGAAGGGGACATCTGCTCTCCGAAACCCCGAAATAGCGGCGTTGCATGCTGTGTGGGAGGAGGAGTTTGGCGAAGCCGACGGCGGCGGCTGGTCAACCGTTCAGGCGCGACTGCATGAGGTGATGGTCGCCCTTCGCGTAATCGAGGTGAACGCCTCCAGACGTTCTCAGGCTCTCGATTACGATCAAGGTGGCGAGCATGGGGTTACCGTCATCGCGGTAGGAGGTTTTTCACTGTCGCGTGGGCTTACGCTGGAGGGGCTGATGATCAGCTACTTCCTTCGCAACTCGATCATGTACGACACATTGATGCAGATGGGCCGCTGGTTCGGATATCGAATGGGATATGAGGACCTCTGTCGAATCTGGATGCCGGCTGCCGGTGTCGGTTGGTATGCCCACATCCACGAGGCAATGGATGACCTGCAGGCCCAGCTCAAGCGCATGGAGCTGGCAAAGGCCACTCCGGAGCAGTTCGGCCTTGCCGTACGCAGCCATCCAGAGTCCCTCATAGTGACTGCCCGCAACAAGATGGGAAGCGGCAAACCCTTGCCAATGAAAGTGGGGCTCGCCGAGAGCTTGGTAGAGACGACGCGGATTGTCGTGGACGCCGCGCAGCTTGCCCGCAACATGCAGGCAGGCATGGACCTTCTTGAGGGGATGCAGGCAGAGGGATACGAGTTTGAACCGCGTTCGCGAGGTCACCTTGTGCGCGGTGTTGCAGTGGGCCTCATTGATGCTTTCCTTCGTGCTTTCAGGGCAGATTCGGCAAGTCCGCCAGCTGACCCACTTACAGATCCGAAGCTGATACGCGACTACATAGAGGCTCGCGCCAATTCCGAGCTGAAGAGCTGGGACGTATTCATCGCGAGTTCCACGCGAAGCGAGTTTGATCCGGTTCCTTTGGCACATCTTAGTCTGGTTCCGTTCGAGCGCTCTGTCGACGCAGACGACCACGCCCGCGGTGTGTTCACGATCAGTGGCGTGAGCCGCCGCGTCGGGTCTTCCGAGGACGAGCGCGAAGGACTTACGGAAGAGCAGATCAAGGCTGCCTTGGACAGATACAAGAATGAGCGCGCCGACAAGACGCTGCCCAAGACGATATCGCCGAGGGTCTACAGATCGGTTCCCGGGCGACGGCCCCTGATGATCCTGCGTCTGGTCAGGCCGAAGATCGGTGAGGTCGATGGCCGCCCCCAGTACGCTCCCGATATCCTTGCGTGGGGGCTTTCCTTCCCGTCCAGCAGTATCACCGGTGGTACCGTAGAGTACGTCGTCAACACCGTGCGCATGCGCGAGATGTTCGGCGAGGAAGAAACTGAGGAGGAGGCGCAGGGTGATACCGAGTGATACTCCCTGGTCTGGTCTCGAAGCTGGGCAAACAGATACGCGCCGTGTTTCCGTCGCCGCTCGCTGGAACTGGTTCTGGGCGGTCATGCCGCGCGCCGATGCGACGCTCGTCTTGCAGCTATCTCAACTGCCTGATCCGCCCCTCGATTTGCCTCGACTGGGAAATCTGGAGATCCGGTTTCAGACGTTGCCTGGTGGACCAATCCTTTATATCCGACTGAGAGACAGAGCCCAGATCGAACTGTTCGAAACATTTTGCCGCGATTTGATGGCCGCAGCCGAACCTGCGCCAACTGAACGGGAAGCGCTGGAGAGGGCGATCGGTCGTTCATTCCGCTGGCATTATCTGCTGCGCGGCGGCAAATCCGAGGTCCTGTCTGAGGAAGCGCAGAAGGGTCTGATCGGCGAAATCGAGGTCCTCCAGCTGTTGATCGCCGAACTCGGACCGAAGGCAGCGCTTGCCGCGTGGACAGGCCCGTCCGGAGCACCAAAGGACTTCGAGTTCGAGGCCGATTGTATCGAAGTCAAGGCACGGAGGGGGGCGTCGCAGCCGTTCGTGAAGATTTCCAGCGAATTCCAGTTGGCCGATGTCGCCGGGCATCATCTCTGGCTTGCGGTCTTGGCCATCGACAGGGTTCAGCTGCCGCACGGTCGAACGCTGACGGATATTGTGGCAGAAGTGACCGGCGTGCTCGAAAGGGTCGAGCCGTCAGCCATAATGCAGTGGGACCTGCATCTCGCTGACGCAGGCTACGATGCCATGCACGACTACTCAGCTTGGCGGTGGATCGCTTCCGTACCCGAGTTTCATTCGGTATCAGATGGCTTTCCGAGGATCGCAGGCCCAGTGCCGCTCGGAGTCTCTGACGTCACCTATGCAATTGCGTTGTCGGCTTGCAGTCCCTTCAGATCCGATTGGGCCAGTGTGTGTGCAAGTCTTGGGGGGATAGGACCGCGGTCATGAGCGATGAACTGGAAGAATATCACCAGAACCTGATGGCTGACATTCGGCGGGAGGCGGACGCGAGTGGCATCATGATGGTCGAGGCATTCTTCGACCGCATGGCCGAGCGTTTGACGGCTGCCGGGGAGCTCGAAACTGCGGACAGGGCGTTTCATCAGTCTGGTGACGGGAACAAACGGATACGGGTAGACGGTTATGCGGGCGATCCCCGCGAAAGCGAGGGCGTCCTCGGTCTGATCGTGTGCGACTTTCATGATAGCGATGAGGTGCAGAGCTTTAGCAAGGGGGATGTTCCCTCAATCCTGAATCCCCTGATCCGCTTTCTCAAGCAGGCACGCAAGCCGGAATTCCGGGATGCACTGAACGAAGTCGATCCTGGCTTCCAGATATCCGACCTCATAATTGCTACTTGGCCGCACATCACCAAGGTCAAGCTGGTTCTCGTTTCCAACCGTCGCTACAGCAGCCGTGACGATGTGGTGAAGCTGGCAGATGCGGGGGAAGTGCCGATAACCTGG
Organism: Pleomorphomonas sp. T1.2MG-36; assembly: GCF_950100655.1. Classification (NCBI taxonomy): domain Bacteria; kingdom Pseudomonadati; phylum Pseudomonadota; class Alphaproteobacteria; order Hyphomicrobiales; family Pleomorphomonadaceae; genus Pleomorphomonas; species Pleomorphomonas sp. T1.2MG-36. The sequence goes on along the minus strand of NZ_CATNLY010000045.1, from coordinate 141,930 downwards.
TCGGTGTGGGATCTGGCCCGTTTCGAGCGTTTCGATCGCTCCGGGTTGGCGCGCGAGGACATGGTCATCGACTTCGCCGCAGATTTCGGTGGTGCCTTGCCGGCTCTCAAGGCTTCGCAAAATGGGGCGGCATTGGAAAGCTATCTGATGATAGTGCCCGGGCGGCAACTGGCCGAAATCTATGATCGGTGGGGAGCGCGACTGCTTGAGGCTAACGTCAGATCCTTCCTCCAGGCTCGGGCCAAGACCAACAAGGGTATCCAAAAGACGATCCGCGAAGAGCCTGAGCTCTTCTTTCCGTACAATAATGGATTGTCGGCGACGGCTGACGAGGTCAGTCTGATCCAGTCGGATTCTGGATTGGCCGTTGCAGCGATCAGCAACCTGCAAATCGTCAATGGAGCACAGACTACAGGCTCAATTCATGCCGGGCTGAAGTTGGCGGCCGAGCAGCTTGATCGCGTCTTTGTCCAGATGAAGTTGACGGTGGTGCCACCCGAGCGGTCGGAAGAGATCGTTCCCAGGATTTCGGAGTACGCCAACACTCAGAACAAGGTGAACGCTGCTGACTTCTTCTCGAACCAACCCTTTTATGTCCGTATGGAGCAGCTCTCCCGGACCGTCATCTTTGCGGCGCGTGACGGCGAACGGCATGACAGCAAGTGGTTCTACGAGCGCTCGCGTGGGCAGTTCATCAATGCTCGTAGCAAGCTGACAACACCACAACAGAAGAAATTCGATCTGGAGTACCCGAAGGCGCAATTCGTCAGCAAGACCGATCTGGCCAAGTTCGAGTTTTCCGCGACCGGGATGCCATATCTTGTGTCTAGGGGCGCGCAGAAGAACTTTGCCGAATTCGCGAAGGCCATCGGTGAAGCCTGGTCGAAGAGTGACACGAAGTATGACGAACTCTGGTTCAGGCGCCTGATTGCAAAGGCAATCATATTCCGACAGCTTGAGGCAGATATACCGAAGCAGCCTTGGTACGAAGGCGGTTATCGCGCCAACATAGTTACCTATGCCATGGCTAAGGTGTTTCACGACGCCGAAAGCGAAAAGGAGGTGCTGGACCTCGATTCCATCTGGCGCCGCCAAGCGGTTTCCGAGCCTTTAGCCCGTGCGCTGATGGTTGCCGCGGAAGCAGCTCACGATGCGATTACCCATCCTCCGGCCGGCATTCGCAACATGTCCGAATGGGCCAAGCAGCAAGCTTGCTGGAATGGTCTGAAATCCAGACATCTCGATTACGACGACGATTTTGACAGTTGTCGCGCGCTGATCGACGCCACGAAGGCGGCAAAGCGTGAAGCTCATGCGGCGAAGAGTCTGACAGACGGCATCAATGCCCAGACAGAAGTCGTTACGCTCGGCGCGGACCACTGGAATCGCGTACTTGAATGGGGGCGTCTCAAGAAGCGTTTGACGCCGAAGGACATGCAGATTCTACAAGTCTGCGCCTCAATGCCTCGTCAACTTCCAACGGATGGTCAATCGAAGCACGCGCTTGGGCTGCTAGGCCGTCTACGTGACTTAGGCTTCCCGAGTTGACGCGTCGATGGGCATTTCGTTGCCTGGGAGTAAGGGAGCGCCTATGCGGCTGATAAGAGCATGGCTGCCGACTTGTTGCATCATTGGCACGCTGTTCCTCGCAGCAAACGCCACATCGGCTGAAATCATCGGACGCGCTTCTACAGTCGATGGCGATACGATCGAAATTCACGGCGCGCGCATTCGCTTGGATGGCGTAGACGCACCAGAGAGTTATCAGATTTGTTTGGCTAATTCGGGTAGGACCTATCGTTGCGGACAAGCTAGCGCCAGTGAGTTAGCCGCTTTCATGGCTTCAGCGCAGCCCGTATCCTGCCTACCGACGGGCCGCAGCTATGACAGGATCGTTGCGATATGTCGCCGTGCTGATGGCGTTGAAATCAACCAATGGCTCGTCGCCAGTGGCTACGCGGTCGACTGGCCGAAATATAGTCAGGGTCGTTACGCCGACGTGGAGCGAAGTGCACGTAACAGCCGGCTGGGAATCTGGAGCGGTAGCTTCCAGATGCCATGCTCGGTGCGTAGGACTAAATGTTAATCTTCGAAACCATAGAGCTAATGCGAGACTGAGACGCGATCAGATTTGCGCACCGCCTCATGGCATCGTCCTTCACCCGCCAGTGGTTCTGGAATAGAGTCTGACCGCAGTCGCACTAATCTAGGCCATCCCACCCACAAAACCGCTCAGTTCGTCCGTCCGAACGAACACAATCCGAACCGGGCCACCGCAGCCTCGCGCCCAACACTTCTCGGTGGCCTGGACTTCATCAATGTAATCCTGCTCACGTCCTGTCAAAGTCGCTTTGTAGAGATAATGCACATGACCGCATTGCCGGCAGGTGCACTCAAGTTTTTGCGTATCTGCCAGATCTTGAACCTGGATTTGGGTTTGCCATCCGGTCTTTGTCTTCACCATCACCAAAAGTCCTCGGAACTTGGAACACGCGTGTAGCTGATCTTTCCACCGGCGTTGCCATTCTTGGGGGGCTTCCACGGACCGAGGCTCACAACGGTCGCTGAATATTTTGCGTTTAACTCGTCGATCGCGATGGTCGCGGCTTCCCATCGCCGACGTTGTTCATCGTCTGCCAAGAGAAAATCTAGCTGCCTTTCATTTGATGGCGAAAGGTCCAAAAGCGTCACGCCGACGCGAAAGATCGACACACGTTCCGGGTGGTCGGCGTCAAAGTACTGCCAGAGCAGCTTCAGCCCAGACAGAATGGCCTGATCATCGTTGACGACGGGCAACACAAGCTGCTTGAACCAAGACTTATCTTGTAAGGCGAGCCAGAGCCAAAGGGCACTCGCATAATAGCCGTCCCTTCGAAGACGGCGGGCAGCTTTGACCAACAACAGACGTGAGATCTCCTTTGCGTCCGACCTAGTGCGAGATCCCGGAGAGAGCACCCTGCCGTGCCCAAACATCCCCCTTTGGCTCGATGGAGCTTGAACATCGTAGCCATGCAGCGCGTACCACATTCGCTCGCCGACCACTGAATGCCAGATCCGACGCATGTGCTTCGGTTGGAGGTTATAGAGATCCTCCACGGAGTAGACGGCCATTGCTCGAAGTTTCTGAGCAAGGCGAGAGCCAACGCCAGGGATGTCGTCTAGGGCGACTCTAAACAATGGCGCCGGCATGTCGCGCGGATGCCAAGTTGCGAGGCCATCGCCGTATTTGCCCCCACTCCATTTGCTCGCCTTGCAAGCCATCTTCGCCAACTGCCTGTTGGCTGCAAAGCCGACGCTGCATGTGATCCAGGGTGTGACGTGATCGCTGATTGCCGCCTTAATTCGGTGCGCAAGAGCTTCTGGATCACGCCTAGCATCTTCGTCCAAGACGCAAGTGAGCTCGTCAATGGATTTAGCCGTGTCGATCGGTACGATAGTCTCAATCTCGCTCAGGAGAACATTGTGCGCACGACGATAAAGGTCCGGTTTTTGCGGCACCGCGACGAGATCAGCGCATCGGCTCATGGCGTCCCGGACTGACATCATGCCCTTAATGCCGGCTTCCTTGGCTTCCCTCGAAACTGCAATAAGCATGGCCCTGTCGCCGCCATTCTCATATGGAACCACCCCTACTGGGCGCCCACGAAGGCGCTTGTCCGCCGATTGCTCCACCGAAGCGAAAAAACCGTCGAAATCCAGGTAGAGCCTTTCTGGTTCGGTTGGTCGCCTCATTTCCCGCACTCTCGGTCGATATTTGTTCGTGTTATGTTCCGATGAAGAAATGACGTCAATCCTGACAAACGTGAGTCAGTTGCCAACATGAGTCAGGAAGTGATCTGGTATCTGAGTGGCTTTCATGTTGCGCACTGGTACAACCCCCGAGCTCCTATTTTTTAAGGACACGGCCATTACTAGGTTTGAAACGCCACTTCACTAGAGGAGATGACTAGAGCATAGTGATCTTTAGAAGGAAGCCGCACATTGTGTAGTTTTTCCGTCTCGTAGTGACGGGGCCGATCGCAGAACGAGCAATCAAACTTGCCTATGGTGGCCTCTAGGCGCTTTTCTTCTAACGGGTTCTTCTTTCTTAGAGGCTTTCCAATCAGCGTGCATCCGCAGCGCTGCACGCAGATCCGACCGCGTCGACGGCGACAAATCCGCGAAACCATTGGCTTCTTCCAGTGCCCGCAGTTCCTCGCCGATGTCGGCGTAAAGACGTCCGCCGAGAAGGCGCCGCGCCCGTCCGAGCGCGTGACGTCGGTTCCTCAGTACCTGCCCCCCCACACCTTGAGCCTTGAGCCAATCCGAGAATCCATCGGCGGTCGCTGGGACGCTTTCTCCCCTGTGTCGTGCGAGTATCACTCTTCCGATGGCCTCCGCCAGCGCAACTGGGACGGCATTTGCGATCATCTGATCGATATCCCGGACACGCCGAGCGGGACTCCAATCCCAGTCCTTGGGGAATCCCTGCAAAAGCGACGTCTGCTGCTGACTGAGATGCGGTACTTGGCTCACTGGCACGAGATCCAACCGCGAAGGATTCAACAGATATCCAGGCGCGGGCGGCTCACGTGATGTTCGCACCAGAGCTGGCGCCGGCTCGTCGATTGACCTTACGCCCCGACCGCCGCCGAACGGGCGCACGAATATGTATTGCTGGTCGCTCACCCCTGAGCTTTGCGATGCAGTCCGTGGCGCGCGACCAGGTACATCCGTCGGCCAATCAGCAGTGCACCCATATCGACTAGGGTGGATGTCGATCTGTCCTCCGATGTCTTCACCGAGGATGTCGCGGATTGTAGTTTGGCGGGCTTGTCGTGCAGCATCGATTTCCGCAGCGAGGAATCCATCAGCTTCATCACGCCGTCCGACGACGATCAGCCGTTTCCGGGTTTGAGCTACTCCGTACCACGAAGCATCGACGACGATTTCCGTGATTCCATATCCCGCCCGTTTCAAAATTTCCCGCGATCGCGCCCACGTCAGGGACTTCTGCGCACGGGCGACATTCTCCATCAGACACCATTGGGGTCTCACCACCGCGACTGTCATCGCGAATGCGGTCATTAGTTCGGCGCGCTCACCTTCGACACGTAACCCAGCGGTCGAGAAATCTTGGCATGGCGGACCACCAGTGATGAGGATAGGCCGCAGATCCATGACCATGGGTGCGACGGCGACGACGTCCCGGATGTCAGCGTGGCGAACATGGTCGCCAATATTCCTGCGGTAGATCTCGATGGCCGCATCCCAGCTATCAATAGCCCCGACGATCTCCATTCCAGCCCGCATCGAGCCTAGCGACAGTCCTCCGGCACCGCAAAAAAGATCGACAACACGCACGCCAGTATCCCAAATCCCAGTTTATTGAAGGAAATCGTAGCGGATCGGCGTAACGAAAAAGTTCATGACGAATTGTCCCCTCCACCGGGTGCAGAATGTCCCGTCCACTCGCCTTGCGGCTCCCTCCCTCTTTATGCTGCCCTTTTAACCGTCGGCGGGGCCGCGAACGGCCTCCCGGAAGTCCGGTCGGCTTGTACGCTGCTGATTTCATTGAAGATGTTTGTTTCGGATGCGGAACGGCTCCGTCGGCGGCTTGACGCTGAAACCGCGCGGTGGGTCCAATAATAACAAGACCCCCGGTCTTCGCGCTTCGCAGGCGCTCGCGGGGGTCATGTCAAGGACAGGATCATGATCAGCCCGTTCCGCATAGTCGTCAAGACCGCCGCCGATAGCAGGTGATCCCGTCGCTGGGATACGCACCCAGCCAGACGGCGCCCTTCTCTACCCAAACTTGTCAACAAATTTGGCCCCGTCCTGTTCGCACATGGACGGATGGTGCGGCAGGTTCCATCGGCACGGGGACTGTCGATTTCATCGGTGTTGCCGATGCCGCCCGCTTGAAAAAGGCTGACTGTCGCCGCGCCCGCCGCCAAAATGTTCGTCTTGTGCAAGAGGCCGAAAGGGCTATCCGGGAACCTCTCATCCGTGAGGCGGCGCGCGAGTTGCTTGCATCGGGAGCGGCGGACTCGATCTCGGAAGCTTGGCATCTCGCCAGCTACGATCTCCTAAAAGCCGATCTCGCCGCCGAAGCCCGTCGCAAGCTTCCGATGGCGACGGATGAGGGCATCCGACGCCGCGTAAATAAGGAACTCGATATCCGCGACGCGTTAAGGGATCGCCGCGAGGCCGTCGTTGACCGCCTAACGGAGGGCTACCGTTGGCCGGGCGGCGAGGACCCCGCCACGAGGCGGGAGCGGTCGGCATTCGTCTATCAGGGTCTTCGGAGCGACGAGCATCCGCTTCTAAAATTATTCGCTAGCTGCCTGCCGAAGGCTCGCCCCGGCAAGCGCGATGCGGATGAAACAGAGTTAAAACAATCGCTTATGGTCGGTACCAAGGAATTCACGCGGGCCGTCGGAAGCAAGTTGTTGGGGCTCGACCAAGTCTACGTCGAGGGACAGAAAAGTGTGAGGGGCTTCATCCGGATCGATTGCGATCGTGTTTTTGCATCATGGGATGGGATGCGCCTCACCCTGATCGACGCGTTCGAGTCCGTGGATTTGCTACCTCATCTCGTCGTCGGGGATGAGCTATTGGACGGCAGAATCGTCCGGCCGCATTTCATTTGGTTGCTACCCGAGAAGTCCAGAATTCGATTTGATTCCAAGGCATTACCGGGTCCTCAGCGCCTTTATCATGCGGTGGCCCGCGCGCTGACGGCCGCTTGCATACCTGTCGGCGGCGATGTCGGTGGTTTGAGCAATTCCATGCGCGTCAAGAATCCATTGTCGCCGCATTGGTCGGTTGCCGTCCTGAATTCGCGTGATCCATTGTGTCTGTCCGATCTTATGGTGCTGCTTGAACCTTGGCTTGGCGAGGACGAGACTGCCATGGCCGAACGGCAAACGGCCGTTCGCGGCGCGGCGGTCGGCATCGATCAATGCCAGAGCAACGCTTTTTTCAAAGAGGCAACGGCGGCCTGTTGGTCCCTCGCTCGCCAGTGGATCGCCGAGGGAGACAAACGGGGCGCGCTGACAGGCGACGACCTCGCACAAGCGTTTGCCACCGCGCTAGGGCACGATGCTCGCCACGCAATGACAAACGTCCCGCCACGCAAAGCAATGGGGATGCTGCACTCCGTTTGCCGTTGGGCAGCGCTTCATTTCGATCCGTCTGCACGCCGTCGGACGGCAAACCCGGGAGTTCTCAGGGGGACCCTTGGTGGCCTATCGCTCCACGACCGCCAGGCTGCGGGTGGTCGGCATGCGGCAGGCACTCGTCGGGATGCCTCGCTCAACGCGATACGGGAGGCCGTGGCCGCCCTTCGTGCCGAGGGCGCGGAGATCACCAAGGCGGCCGTTGCACGTCGTGCAGGCATTGCTTATCGCACGGTTCTCCGACATTTCGAGGCGGCGATGTCCGACGTTAGCGAGGTTTCCGAGGCCTGTAAGACCACCGTGACAGACGGTCTTAGAAAAATAGCAGGCCTTTTCACGGCTCGCTCCTCATCCCATCACACCACAGCGCTGGATGAGGGTTCAGCTAGTCACGATGCTCCGGAGGCTGTCTCGATACCCACGGTTCTTCCGTTCCACACTGACTCGGATCGATCGCCGCCGTCGTCTCATGCTGTCCGTCAGTCATTGGACGACGGAGAGTACGAAGAGGATGTCGTCTCGTTGATCGAACATGAATTGTGGTTGTCGTCAGTGGACGGTAGTCCATCCGAACCGCCCCAGTGGGACGACGACTCGTGGTCCGTTGCCGCCTAGCCACTCAATCCGCAACGCCGAGGCCCGACCCTGTCGGACCAAGGCGGAGAACCGAAGTCGCCCCGCGTGGCGGCGTGAGGTCCCCAGGGGGACCGCAGCCGGACCGTAGGGCCGGAGGGGGATTGGAATCCTGCCCCCTTTTCCCGTCATAGCTGTAAATTCGTTCGTTTCTGCCATCACACCCTTTTGACGCGATTCTAAAACGGCCCTGCGAGGCCGCCAGAGGCCTTCGGCAAGTCGGACTGTATGATTCCCTACCCCAAAAAGTCCGCTCAGGTTTCCCTCGTCGCGCCCATCGTCGATGCTCCAGCGCTTCCGGAAGAGTCTTTTGCCTCTTCCGGATCGGCTTCGCCGACCACGCCTCACGCATAGACGACGGGACCCTACTCCTCGGTGACCGCCGGGGCGGCGGCTTGCACACGCGCCGTTGGCGCTGGGTCCACCCCCATGTGAGGGCAGGACCTAGGGCAAGCCTATGCCGCCACCCCGGCCGTCAACCCGTCGCTGGCTCCTGGCGCAACGAATTCGGACGCCTTAATTCCGTGAGGCACGAAATTCCTAAATCAGCGCCGTTCCGAACTCGCAGCTCGAAAATCAGCTCTAGTCCCCACTCCATGGCGAAACAAACAAAAAAACAGACGAAATAAATGAAATACTGAATTCGTTACGTGCGCAATAAAAAATATAAATTACCGGAATCAGCGATGAAATATGCCGAGAAGACGTATTCAATATTCCTTTCTCGATTGAAGCAGAAATAACGTCCGGAAGTCTGTTAGTTATCGAGATAATGTAGCAATATCTTAACTAACAATTTGTCTCTCAATAGGTATTGATACCGATAGATAGTTCTCTTCTAGTCTGCCTACGATAATGAGTTGCTTGAGAGGGCAACGTGAAAGGCGAGGCCGAGAGCGGCAAAGCCGAGCACAAAAGGAGAATGACATGAGTGAGATCCAGACCGCCGACGCGGCGGACGAGACGACGGGCGGCGATGGCCGCTGCGGATGGCCCATGGACGGTGGATCGGTTGAGTCGCCGTGCTACTGCACTCACAAGCGCGGAGGAAATTGGGCCGCGCAACTGACCGGTCCGAACGCCGCTCGCATGACGCGCACATACCTGCCACAGCGCGGTCGTATCGTCGATTTGACGACCGTCAAGGCCGGCGATGTGCTTGAATTCGGCGGCGATTACACGACGGGTAGCGGCCGCCGGGAGCCGGATCGCGAGTACTGGCACGTCATCAAGATCGACTTTGATGTCGATATGATCTTTTTCGACAAATACCCGACGCCGGCGAAAGCCCTCCGCGCGGCTCGTGAAGCCCTCCGCGCGGCTTCCACTGTAGCGGTTGCCGACATGGTGACGCCGCTCCCGGACGACGATGAAGAGGCAATCGTCTGACGCACATGAGACATATCCGCCCCTTGAGCGGCGGGCTCCGTACTTCAGCTTGCAATCCTGGGAGTTTCCATGAATAAGATATTGAAAATACTCAGTGATAGCTCAGTGGCGTCATTCAGACTCTTGCACGAACAGGCCGCAACCCGTGCCGGTCTTCTCTTGTGCGTGATGGCCGCTGAATGGGTTGCCATTCTCGTATCGCACGATGATCGCTGGCCGCTGCTGATCGCGACGATCGCCGGTATCGCCTCAATTTACGTGTTGTGCCTCAACGGCCGATATCGCCGCTCGTGGCCGCTTCTCGTGGCGGTTGCCGGTGCGATGGTCGTCGGCATCTACGCCGGCGGAAACAGTCTCCTGACCTGACCTCCAGAGCAGTCATCAGGTTTTTCCCTTACATCGAATCCGGACGGGCACGCTCATGCCCAAGCGCAAGCGTCCGCCGTGGCGGAGGCAGCTACCCGACCGGATCGATGTTGGCGGACGCCATGATGACCGCCACAACGGCGGCCAGGAACAGGAGAACACCGATGTCCTACCGCCTCCGCCACGCCCTCTACGCGACCCTCTACGCTCTCTCGCCCGTGCTCGTCCTCGGATGGTTCCTCGCAATTTTGGCCTTCGTCGCCTTCCTCAACCATTGAGGAGGCCGCCATGCACTATCGCATCCGCGATCACTGGGCCGAAATCGCAGCCCTCCTGCCGATCACCTGCCCTACGGCGATTGTGATTGCCCTTCACCTCGCGGGCGCTTTATAGCGCTCGCTACCCTTCGCGAGCCCCAATGCGCGTTTCAATTTTCCCATCGCGATGTCTCGATTGCCCTGTCACGCACCGGCTGAAGCACGCCGCCCGTTGCTTATATTTCCTGGATCGAGGTGAGGAAATTGACCTCGCCCTCGACATTGAGGACATGGCGGCGATGGCATGCGCAGTCGCCGAGAATTGCGGCGATCCCATGGACCTAATGGTCGAGATCGTCGACAACGAGATTCAAATCTCACTGTGCCCCGTCGACCATTGAGATGTCGAATAACGTGTTTAAGATCAAATAGATCGCTAGTCCGCTTCCCCGCAGAGGGCGGGTAAACCGCTCTATACCGCTTGTGCTGCGGCAAACGTCCTAACCGCCCCTTGAGCGGCGGGTTTGAATAGAATGGGCGGCCCCGGTTGGAACCGCCCTTTCTTCATCCCCTCGGTCTCGATGCCCCAGGCCCGGCCGACGCCCCCGCGCCGCCGGCATGAATCGGCGTCTCCCCCGCCGACCCCTTGCCGCCGATCCCCTTGACTCCCGGAACCCCTCCGTGCCCCATCCCGCCAAGCCGCCCGCCAACTGCGGCCATGATCACCGCGCCGCCCTCCGACTCTCTCCACGATGAGATCGTCAACCCAAGCCACGGCCCGATCCTTTCCGGCGCGGATGGTATCGACCGGAAAATGAAATGGAACGCCATGAACTGGATTGCAATGGCGAGTATTCCATAGACTAATACCCCCGATACACCAAGCGTATAGCCGGATATTGCCGCATCGGATGCAAACGAGAACGAAAAACGCAAGAAATTCAAACCGACTATACCGATTGCAATTGCCGCCGCATATGCAATCACGATGATGGCCGGACGGAGTAGAATCGACACGAACAGGCTTCCGTAGCCGAACACCTGCGCACGATCCACGAAGGCACCGCCATCAAGCCGCAGGTGCGAAAATGCCCAAACCAGCACCGCAATTGATGCCACCAGCAATTCGAGAGCCCATGCAAAAAACGCAAATGTCACATAAATCCATGGCGTTAGTGGGAGTACATAGAGCAGCATGACCCCGGCACCATACGCCGCTGCAATCGCAGGCCATCCCGCCCTCATGAAGAAATCGAACACCGCACCCACCGCGGACCCGAAAAAGTGGGACCCTCCAGACGCCGCCGCGCCAACGCCGAACGCCGTTTCGGATGCCACCAATAGGTGATTACCGGTATTCATGAGATCTGAAATCGGGTCCGCCGAAAAACCATCATAACTCGTAAAATAGTCTTTCAGTGGTTGAGTAATACTTCCCGTTATTTTGGAGAATGTGGTTTCCGCGTCATCATCCGCCTCCGTCCGCAGATCATTTGCCGTCAACCGGACTTCCGTTCCCTCAATAAGTATTTGATTATCCAAGAGTTTCAGCGCTGCGCCAACAGTGGACGAGTAGAGCCCCCACGATTTCGCGTCCGGTGCCGTCACCGTTGCATTTTCCGCCGCGGTCGATGATGCCGCGAGATTCAGAGTGCCTAGAATCCTGTAATACCCGCCGACGCAAGGCCAGCCACACGACCGCACATGCTCAACGAGTTTTTGCCGGAGGCCGGAGTCCGATGCTGTCGCGGCCGATCGGGCGGCTTGTGAAATCGTGCGATCATAACTTTCCGCAATTTGATTCAGCCGCTCAACGAATTGGGTTACAAGCGTTCCGTTGTCTCGCCATGCAGAAACTATTGATTTCACTAGCGTTTCGGAATCCGTTGATGTTGCGCCGGGAGTCCGACCAATCACATTAGCGATGTTGTCGCCGATTTTCATATCTCGGATAGCAGCCACAGCCCCAGCGACAGCCTGTCGCCGCGTTTCGCCGAAACCTCCGAAATTTTCAGGATTCGAAACCGTTATGCTCCCGCACGCTGGACCGTAATCCCATGCAAACCCACTGGTTTTCCCGGCCTCGGTGACCTCGCCCGTCCACCACGACCGCCGCTCCCCCGACTGGATCACCGATCCGGATGCAGCCGGAATCCGTGCGGCTGTGATCGTGGTTTCGCCGAGTGTTCGCCCAGCCTGAATCCGGACTGCCGAGCAAACCTCCGCGCGTGTCAGTCCATAAACGAGAGCCTGACCCGCTCCGCTGATCGGCAACGAGGAATTTCCGGAAACCGTCGCATTTTCAACGTATTGCACGGCGACCGCGTTGCCGAGATTTGCGGAAATAATTGCCACTTCTTTTACAAGATAGTGCACACCGGATAGCCCCACCGCGCCGATCGGAACGAGCATTCCGAATCCGACGACGGGTCGTAACGCCACCCACACGCCGCTTGTCGAATCCGACAACGGCCGCCCTGTTCTCGCCGCTCCCACAATCGCACTGAGTATGCCGTAACTCAAAAACAGAGCGCCGATGAGCACCAGAGCCGAGGCAATTATTTCGAGCAGCGTCGACACCGAGGATGCTTCCGACGCGGTTCCGAAAATGCCGTCGATCATCCTCCCTGACCAATCGGAGGCTGGGAGCGATCTGAACAGGTCCGGTGCAGCGGTGATGTCGATTATGCTCATTGCCTCGCCCCCCCGATATCCACTCGGCGAACCGCTTTCGGAGCGTTTCTCGGCACGCACACAATCATCAATGCGCTGATGATTCCGAACAGTGTCGCGAGGAGTTCGGCGACCGCCATGATGTCGAAGCTCACTGCGCTGTCTCCCCGATCGAGAGTGCCGAGCCGCTGAACAGCCTCTTATCCCGGTCGGTGACATGTCGGCCGAGGATACCGCGCAGGACCGATCCGTCGATTTCGCCGTTCCGGAGCGCCGCCAAAACGGCACCGCCAAGGACGATTTTCCGGCGGCTGTCATCCGCCCGGCGAGCCGACTTCAACGCCTGTTCCGTCTGCGCGAGTCTTGATTCCAGGTCGGCCTTTCGCTGTCTCAGTGCGCTCAAATCGACCATGTATTCCTCCCCAATCTGCTTTTCTCTTTGAGATTATAATTCGCTTGATATTGCGCCGGCGCAAGTACGGTAGGAAGATGAAAGCGAAAAGTTCTTCCCTGAAAGGCGCGCTTAAGCGTCACAGGTGACGCAGCTTGCCTGTCTGGAGACTTCGGGAGGCGGATTACATGTTCCGTAGGCGCTTAAACTCTATCATCGACGCGAGTGATACGCCCGATGTCCGTTTTGGAGGCCGTTTTATACTCGCGAGTCCGTGCGTCGATTTCATGCCAGAATTTACGCCGACGCTTAAGTGCCCCGCCGTTTTCCCCGCAGTCCAACACCGCACCGACTGCCCCTCGAACGGACGATTTTCGCGTTCTTCCAACCGCTCGAATCCGTCATCGGCTGTCATGGGCCGACGCTTAAGTGCCCGCCCATGACGAGCCTCCCCGCCAGCGAGACTCTTTTCCATATGAGCGTGAAGGTCCTTCAGCGCTCGAAAGGCAGGTCTGCCGTCGCCGCCGCCGCCTACCGCGCTGCAACGGCAATGACCAACTCCCAGACAGGCCGCGAATTCGACTTCAGCCGCAAGCGCCACGTCGTCGAAAGTTTCATCCTTGCCCCTGCCGACGCCCCAGCTTGGGTTCACGACCGCTCTGAACTTTGGAACCGGGTCGAGGCCGCAGAACGAAGAAAAGATGCGGTCACCGCCCGCGAGGTCGAGTTGTCCATCCCTCGCGACCTGCCCCGCGATCGATGGCGCGAGTTCGTCGAATCCGTAACGAAAAAATACATTATGGCGGGGGCTGTCTGTGATGTCGCGATCCACTGCCCCAAGGGAGCGGATGGCGAGCCGCAACCTCACGCGCACATCATGCTCACGCCGCGCATGCTCGATCCCACAACCCAAACTGGATTCGCGGCCGTCCGTAACGCCGACCTTGGCCACCTATTTGAATCCGGCGGTCGGCAGGGCGGCACGAAGGGCGAGGCGCTGAAGGCGGAGCGATCCCGCGTGGCGACGATCGTCAACAACATGCTCCGCAACACTCGCTCCGAACGCCGAGCCGACGCCCGGAGCTACGCCGCTCGCAATGACCCGCGCGAACCCGAACCGCAAATTGGAGAGCAGAGGATGGCGTCGGTTCGCCGTCGCCGGATGCACGACCGTCGAACTGCCGTTGTCACTTCAATTCGTGAGCAACGAAAAACCCTGAACGAACTGCAAAAACTGGAGGAAGAGATGTCTCAACAAAAACGCGGTTTCCCCAAGCTTCCTACCGAGGCAGCGAAAACGGATTACAAGGTCGGCCTGCTGAAGAGCAGGTTCCCAGACTTTGATCCGGCCCCCTACGCCTCAAACATTAATTTAGTCGACGTGCGCCGCCGTGACCGCACCCGCATACAGTGTACCGACGGCGGTTGGGTTGAGGCGCGCGGCCGAGAAATCACCATCTGGGGTCCAGACCGTCTAGCCACGCCGCTCGCCCGAGCCCTTGCCGAGGACATCGGCGTCGGCGAGAGCGGCATCCAGCATCTGAAAAAAGCTGCTGTCGTACGCCGTAGGGCCGACTGCCGCCCTGTTCTCTCACCGAATTCGCAATCACGAGGATTGCGGATTCATGGAGAGAACGCGGCTACGAAGATGTCACCGAAGCACCCGACGGCGCCTGGGTTTCAGTTGCGGAATCCCGGCTGCACGACACGGGCGACTATGTCACCGTCCACGGTTCTATCAGTGATGAATCCGTTCGGGCGCTCGTAGAGAAAGCGGCGGACGAATGGGGCGCGCAGCTTGAATCTCATGGTCCAGACGAGTTTCGCGAGCGCCTTTGGCTCGAATGCCAGCGCCAGAACGTGGCCGTGATAGGCTACATCGCACCCGACGTCCTCAAACAGCAGTGGGCCGCCGAGGTCGCTCAGAAGGCGGCCGACGAGCAGATTTTAGCCGGTGTGCGCCGGGTTGCGTCCGAGTCCGATTTGCTCATCAACGCCGCGAAAGGCGACCTCGAATCTCTGCGAAAACTAGAACCGGGTTTGCGGAAATTCGTCAGCTCCTATCTCGATGACAATCAGCGTGCCGAGCTGGCAAAGCAACGCCCTATCGACATCGTCGCCGAACTCGACGGCTGGCGCGCGAAAGGTCATGCCGAGCCTGATGCTGATCCGGAAGCACTCGCTTCGATCACCAGGCCGACGGTCGAGGCCGCCCCGGACGAGCAGCGGAGACCGACGTGAAAAAGCCGACGCCTGCCTCCGACGATATGGTCCGAATCTATGTCGGCCGCCGTGCATCCGGACGGCCCGTTTCAGGCTGGGAGCGAGCCGTTCTGTTTCTCGACGGCGGCTGGGTTGGCTGGACGACGATCACCGAATCGGACGCTAAAAATTCCGCCCCCGACGAACTTGTTCGCTGTCGCCGAACGCCATCGCAGCCGTGGTGCGACTGGTGTGGATCGAATATGAGTGTAGCCCGCGACATCGAACTCCAAGCATTTTTCACTACGATCGATGACGATGCTTGGCCTCGCCTTGCCATCGCGATCCGTAATTCGCAAAAGCGCACCGTCACTGAATGGCGCGCTGCAGGTGCCCGCCTAATCGCCGCCGCGACTAAGGATCGCCGCTACCCCGCTTCCCCTGCGTCTCGC
Source organism: Pleomorphomonas sp. T1.2MG-36 (assembly GCF_950100655.1). Lineage (NCBI taxonomy): Bacteria > Pseudomonadati > Pseudomonadota > Alphaproteobacteria > Hyphomicrobiales > Pleomorphomonadaceae > Pleomorphomonas > Pleomorphomonas sp. T1.2MG-36. Next base: position 126,407 of record NZ_CATNLY010000045.1, on the reverse strand, counting down.
TTATTTCGTGCGCGAGGCATTGGAACACGGTCTCTCCTGAAATTGCTCTCATCGGATCGACTGCCGGCCGTCGTCGATCCTAAACAAAATGTCTCTGAACAATAGAGCCAATGTGGTCACTCATCTTTTTCGGCGTCCACTCTATTTGACTCTTCAATAACTTCCCATGTATTAATTCGTGGCGGAATAAGCTTAATTCCTCTCGACGGTACTCCCGGAATATCCGGGTTCATCCTAGAGAATCTGTTAATAGCTAAATTGAATACACCGGCATAGCTTAGATTAACAACCCCCTCAATTACTGTGGTTTCGTCAGCTAGTAATACTCTAAGTTTGTAGGGTGATAGAGTTATGGTCTTTATGACAGCGCGGATTCGAGAAGCTACCTCGGCCCTATACTCTCTGTCGTCAGGTCGCTCTCTAAGGGCTATTGCCACCTTTGCGGAGTCGATGTGGATCCGTCGCAGGGGTTGCAAAGCAGCGAGTGCGCGGCGTTCCTCAGCCTTAGCGAGTGCCGTTTGCGCGATGGCGAGGTCTGCCTCGGCCTTTGCAATTCGGCGCGCGACGGCTGCTCCGGACGTCACACCTGTCGCCACGAGGTCTAGCAAGCGCTCGACCGTTGCCTGCGCGTCAGTGACCGCTCCCATAAATGGCGCGACATCGACGGTCTCGTCACGAACATCGACAGCGTTCGTAGCGAGCGTCATAAGCAAGGCCGACTCGGTAGACTCGTAGTTATATTTCGCTTTCTCGGTACAGCCCCCCTTCATGAGGCTGTTTCCGCATTGCAAATAGGGAGCGCCTGCCTTCGGCCCCCGGCCTTTATCAATATAATGAAGTCCCCCGCCACAAGCATGGCACTTGAGCAAGCCACTCAAAACGTTGCGGTGAAGTCCGGCCGGAGCACGCACCGATGACGTCGCACGCGCCCTCATAGCTGCGCGTGCCGATAACCACGTTTCGCGGTCGGTGACCGCCGGATAGTAGCCGACAAGCGTTGCGCCCGAAGTCGCTTCCGTGCCGCCGGCGCGTGGAGAGCGAGGGGTGTACTCACCAACGAGAGCCGGGTTTTCGAGGATTTTCTTCACATAGCTGTCGTGCCAATGTGAACCCTTCTTGCCGCCGACTCCCCATGTCTGAACTCCGTCGGAGTTGAGCCCGGAGGCAATCGAGCGAGTGCCTGAGCCTCCTATGCACTCGCGCAGAATCCGTCTTACGATATCGACACGCTCAGGAATGAGTTCATATCGACCTTCCTTTAGCTGCATCCATCCGGGGCAGATCCGGGTCATCGCACGACCTTCGGTTTCCGCGAGAATTCGTTTGTTTGCCCACGCGGCACCTACACGCTTTCCCTTTGTTTCCGACTCCTCATGCGCACGCATCATTACTACAATCGAAATGATGAGCTCGGTGGGATTTGCTTGGAGCGACGCGTCACTATAAACGCGCTTGTCGGCGAGAGTGACTATCGTCAGTCCGAGTTCAATAAGGTGCAAAAAGAGCCGGAGAGCTACTGTCACTTGTTCACGGCTAAGACGGTCGAGGCTTTCAACGAGCAGGTAGCTGCCGCGCTCAACCCGTCCCTTCTCGACCGCTTTCAGAAAGGACCCGAGAGCAGCCTTGTCATCGCGATGTTTGCCTTTGTACGCCGAACGACCTTCGTCTCTTAGACTCTCGTCCAGCTCCAGCCCTTGCTCCGCTGCATAGTTGCGCGCGGCTTCTAGCTGGCGCCGGAGGCTGTCGCCGAGACGTTGTTCCGGAGTCGAAAATCTGATGTAACTATAGGCCTTTGGCATGACGCGACCATAGCCGGCGCACCACGCCTTGTCGAGGTTATGTGCCGTATATGACTAACAGGTTATGTCCGCCGGCCGCCGCCACTTCGAGCGCCCGCCGGGCACTCTCCTGACCCTTGACGTCGGCGAGGTCGGGAAGGATCGCCATGGCATCGGCCACCTTCGGTTCGGGCCGCGACAGCACTTGGGTACCCTTGAAGTGGTTGACGACGGCGATCAGGCTGATGGGCGCAAGGATGGGCATCTCGCCGTCGGCCCAGGCCGCTTCCGGCCCGGAGGCGCGCGGGCACATCAACCCCAATCCTTCGGCGTTGGCGGCGATTGCCGCCGGCAACACGCCGGCCACCGGCGCGATGGTCCCGTCGAGGGAGAGTTCGCCGAGCACGATATAGTCGCCAAGAGCGTCGGCCGGCAGGGCACCCATCGCCACCATGAGGCCGAGCGCTATGGGCAAGTCGTAGTGACTGCCTTCCTTGGGCAGATCGGCGGGCGCCAGATTGACCGTGATCCGCTTGGCAGGCAGGGCGAGGCCGGAAGCGGCCAGAGCGGCACGGACGCGCTCGCGGCTTTCGGTGACGGCCTTGTCGCCAAGACCGACAATGTTGAACAACACCCTACCCGGCCCCATGTGGACCTGAACGTCGACGGGCGTGGCCTCGACGCCTTGAAAACACACGGTCCTGACGTGCGCGACCATCGCTTTACTCCCGAGCCGCTACAACCTAAGCGGATGGTCCGCCGCCTGTCAAGAACGAGAAGGGAACAAAGAGGGGCCTTCTGTTCCTATGAAGCTGGTATGGCTGCGTCGGGATGCCCCGGCAACCATTTGCTTTCTTTCAAAAGCACCGTCGATCACGAACGGTTCGGTCTCAACATGGCAGCCATGCGCAACATAATTGCTAGAGCCGCTTGTTGACCGCTTAACATGAGCACGACCTTCGTCTAATAAGCGCGCTTCCAAACGATGCCTGTTCGGCTTGCCAACGCCAGTCGCAGACATCGCAAAGAAGGGAGCAGAAGCTGACTGGCCCGAAGAAGCTTTCGCTCCCCGTCCTTGTTTTCGTGCATCTGCCGTCGCCGAGGGATCTCAACCTTTCGGGTGGATGCCTCTGACGAACGGAAAGTCATGTCCAGTACCACTCTCGCCGGCTCGTCCGGCGCCGTCCGCACCGGAAATTCGCGCGCGCGCGTCATCCTCGCCAGTCTCGTCGGCACCACCATCGAGTTCTACGACTTCTACGTCTACGCCACGGCAGCCGTGCTGGTGTTCCCGCATCTGTTCTTCCCGGCCGGCAACGACACCACGGCGCTGCTCTCCTCCTTCGCCATCTTCGGCGCCGCCATGGTCGCCCGGCCGCTCGGCGCGGTGTTCTTCGGACACCTCGGCGACAAGCGCGGCCGCAAGGTGACGCTGGTCGCCGCCCTCTTGACCATGGGTATCGCCACCTTCCTGATCGGCTGCCTGCCCACCTACGCCTCGGTCGGCTGGTTCGCGCCCTTCCTGCTGGTGGTGATGCGCCTGACCCAGGGCTTTGCCATCGGCGGCGAGTGGAGCGGCGCGGCACTGGTCGCCACCGAGAACGCGCCGAAAGGTAAGCGGGCCTTCTACGGCACCTTCCCGCAGCTCGGTGCACCGATCGGCTTCATCATCGCTAACGGCCTGTTCCTGATCATCTCGGCGGCGCTGCCGTCCGACGATCCGACGCGGCCGTCGCTGGCCTTCCTTGACTGGGGCTGGCGCATTCCCTTCCTGTTCTCGGCGGTGATGGTGATCGTCGGGCTCTGGGTGCGCTTCAGCCTGGTGGAAAGTGCCGCTTTCGAGAACACGGTGAAGTCCGGCAAGTTGCGCAAACTGCCGATGGCCGATGCCGTGCGCCACCACTGGCGCGAGTTGATCCTCGGCACGTTCTACATGCTGGCGACCTACGTGCTGTTCTACCTGATGACCACGTTCTCGCTGAGCTATGGCCGCGCCGCCACCACGGCGCCGATCCCAGGCCTCGGTTATGACTATCGCACCTTCGTCATGATGATGATCGTCGGCGTGGTGTTCTTCGGCATCTTCACCATGGCGTCCGGCCCCTGGGCCGACCGCTGGGGCCGCCGACGGACGCTGCTCTGGGTCACCGCCGCCATCATGCTGTTCGGCCTTATCTGGGTACCGATCCTGTCGCTCGGCGGCTTCGGCGTCATGGCCTTCCTCATCATCGGCTTTACGCTGATGGGCATGACCTTCGGCCCGATGGGCGCCCTGTTGCCCGAGCTGTTCCCGGCCAACATCCGGTACACCGGCTCTGGCATCTCCTACAACGTGTCGTCGATCCTCGGCGCCGCCGTGGCGCCGTTCATTGCCGTGGCGCTCTGGACCTATGGTGCGGGCAGTCCGTTCTGGGTCGGCATCTACCTGACGGTGATGGCTGGCCTCACCTTCATCTCGCTGGTGCTCGGCAAGGAAACAAGCGGCGTCGACATCAACGCCTGATGGGTAGCGGCCGAAGAGTTGCGAAAGCGGTCGCCGGTGGCGGCCGCTTTTTTCGTTGTCTTTCATCCATTCGTCTCCTAAAAGAGACGAATGGATACTTTTGAAGACGAAACCGGTGCCAGACTTGCCGCTCGCATCCGCCTCGAACGGGAGGGACGCGGCTGGTCTCTGGCCGACCTTGCCTCGCGCTCAGGTGTCGGCAAGGCCACCATTTCCAAGATCGAACGCGGTGATGCCTCGCCGACGGCGGGCGTGCTGGTTCGCTTGGCCGCGGCCTTCGACCTGACGCTGGCAAGCCTTCTGGTCCGGGCCGAGGCCGGGGCCGACCGTCTCGTGCGGGTAGCCGATCAGGCGGTGTGGCGCGATCCGGACACCGGCTATCTCCGCCGACAAGTGTTTCTGCGCCCCGATCATCCTCTGGAGATCGTCGAGGTGACCATGCCGCCCGGTAAAAGCGCGCTGCTGCCGGCCGCTACCTACGCCTTCATCCGACAGGTGGTCTGGCTGATCGAGGGCGAGCTCATCATGACCGATGCGGACGGGCGGCACGTTCTGGCTGCCGGCGACTGTATCGGCTTCGGGCCGCCGGCTGATGTGACCATTTCGAACGAAAGCGACGCGCCGGCCCGCTACGTGGTGGCGCTTGCAAGGAGCTGACATGTCGGACATCACCATCCATCCCCTCGGCCTGAATTCAGCGACCGTCGACGCGCTGGCGGCGCTGATCGTCGAGACGGTCGCAGGCGGCGGCTCGGTCAGCTTCATGCATCCGTTTGCCATGGACGACGCCCGGGCGTTCTGGCGCGGCTCGCTAACCGCCGCCGACAAGGGCCAACGCGTCGTGCTCGGCGCCTTCGAGGGCGAGATGCTTGTGGGCACGCTGACCTTGCTGCTCGACTGTCCGCCCAACCAGCCGCATCGGGCCGAGTTTGCCAAGATGATGACGCGCCCCAGCCATCGCGGCCGCGGCATCGCCACGGCCTTGATCGGAGCGGCCGAACAGGTGGCCCTTGCGAAGGGGCGTCAGCTGATCGTCCTGGATACCGCGAGCGACGGCGGTGCCGGCCCGCTCTACGAACGCTGCGGCTTCCGCCTCGCCGGCGAGATTCCCAATTACGCGCTGAAGCCGCACGGCGGCTATACCGGCACGCTCTATTACTACAAGGAGCTGGCTCAGGTCAGTTGACCGCGCCTAAGTTCGTAGAGCATGACGCCGGTTGCCACCGCCAGATTGAGGCTGTCGGCGCGACCGGCCATCGGGATCTTGACGCGGACGTCGCAAGCCCCGGTCATGTCGTCGGTCATGCCCGCCTGCTCGTTGCCCATCACCAGCACAGTCGGCGCACGGCTTTCGACGTTGCGATAGTCGTGCGTCGCCTTCAGATGGGTGCCGACGAGACGAACCCCCGTGGTCTTGGCCCAGGCAAGGAAAGCGTCGCGCCCGGTTTTTACCAGTGGCACATGGAACAGCGAGCCCATGGTGGCGCGCACCGTTTCGAAGGAGAAGGGGTCGCAGGTCTCGCCGACCAGGATGACGCCTTTGGCGCCCACGGAATCCACCGTGCGGATGATGGTTCCGAGATTGCCAGGGTCGCGCACCTGTTCGAGCGCCACCCAGACCTCGCCCTCGCCCGGCTTGACCTCGGCAAGCGGCTTCAGCCTCTGCCCGAACACGCCGACCACCATCTGCGGGTTGTCGCGATGGGTGATCTTGGCAAGCACAGCCTCCGACATTTCGAGCACATCGCCACCGCGCGCCCTGACGGCGGCCGCGGCTTTGGCGACATGCGGCTGGTCGCGTACCGCCGGCGCATAGGCGATGGCAGCGATCGGCCAGTTCTCTTCCAACGCATCGGTGACGAGCTTCAAACCTTCCCCAATGAAGCGGCCCGTTTCCTCGCGGGCCTTCTTCATGGCCAAGGCCCGGATGTCCTTGACCAGCGGGTTGGTGAGCGAGGTGATCTGCCGGACGGCGCCGGGCGCTCTTTCCCTGTCGGCCATGGCTCAGGCTCCGATAAAACGTGAAAACATCGAGGTGGCGAGCAGCCGGCCCGGCCGCTCCGCGTCGCCGGTCTCGCGGACAGCAAGTTCACCCGAGGCGATCGTGCCCGGACGGTGTCCGAGAAGATCGGCGGTGATCTCGTGAATGGACAGGAAAGAAGCGCGGATGGCGTAGGCCGTCAGCACCGCGAAGGCGGGTCCCGGCGCCAGGATCTGGCGCGTCAGATCGAGAAGATGGGGCAGGTCGGCTTCCAGCGACCAGACCTCGCCGTCCGGACCGCGGCCGAAGCGCGGCGGGTCGAGCAGAATGCCGTCATAGCGCTTGCCGCGACGCACCTCGCGTTCGGCAAACTTCACGGCATCATCGACGATCCAACGTATGGGGGCGGCGTCAAGACCGGCGAGCGCCTGGTTTTCCCGCCCCCAGGCCACGGACTTCTTGGAGGCGTCGACGTGCGTCACCTCGGCACCGGCCTCGGCGGCGATCAGTGAAGCAATGCCGGTGTAACCGAACAGGTTGAGAAGCTTCGGTTTTTCCGGTCCGCGATGGGCCTTGAGGCGCTCGACCATCCAGGTCCAGTGGGCGATTTGCTCGGCAAAGATGCCGACATGACGAAAGGCGGTCAGTTGGCAGACGACGGGCAGTCCCATCACCCGCATTTCCCAGGCGGTACCGATACCGGGCTCTGTCCGCCAGCGACCCGGGCCATCCTCCTCGACGTCGCCGGTGAAGGCGGCGCCGGCCGCTGCCCACACCGACGGCGCCAACCGGCGCGGCCCCATGGCCTGCGGCTCGGGCCTGATGACGGTGAGCGCGCCGTAGCGTTCGAGTTTCTCGCCCTCGCCCATATCCAGAAGGCGGTAGTCGTCCCAACCCTCGGTGACCAGCAGCGAGCTCACCTGCTCGCTGGCGAGACGCGGGCCGAGAACGGCCGGCATCGGCCGTTTCGGCGCTGCGGCTCCCGATGGACGAGCCGGACCGCGCGGTTCGCGACTGCGCGCTTCCTGTCGTTCCGTTTCTTTCCCGGCGGCCTGGGACCGGTCCGGTTTGCGGAATGGAGGACGGCCGGCATGAGAAGCGGGCTTTGCGGGGGAGGGCGGCTTTGCCAAGGCGGTTTGTCCGGCAGGAAAGGGATCTTCGGCCCCTTATACACGCCCCTCGGCCGGAATGAAGCGCCGCTTTCCCGCCGGTTCATCGATCACCGCCCTTTACGGAGCTTCCCCGAGAGGGCTACAAGGGCGCAACCTTGCGGAGCCGTCGCTACCGCATCCGATTTCTATGGAGAACCCATGCGCCCTTCCCGTCGTGCTCCCGACGAACTGCGTCCCGTCAGCCTTGAGCGCGGCGTGTCGCGCCACGCCGAAGGTTCCTGCCTCGTCAAATTCGGCGACACCCATGTGCTGGTCACCGCCTCGGTCGACGAGAAGGTGCCGCCGTGGCTGCGCGGCGGTGGCAAGGGCTGGGTGACCGCCGAGTACGGCATGCTGCCCCGCGCCACCGGCGAGCGCATGAAGCGCGAGGCCGCTGCCGGCAAGCAGTCTGGCCGCACGCAGGAAATCCAGCGACTGATCGGCCGCAGCCTGCGCGCCGTCGTCGACCTGATCGCTCTCGGCGAGCGGCAGATCGTGATCGACTGCGACGTCATCCAGGCCGATGGCGGCACCCGCACCGCCTCGATCACCGGTGCTTTCGTAGCGCTCTATGACGCTATCGAGTGGATGCGCCGGCGCAATCTGGTGCCCGCCAATGCTAAGGTGCTGCGCGACCATGTCGCCGCCATTTCCTGCGGCATTTCCGATGGCGTTCCGGTGCTCGACCTCGACTATATCGAGGACTCCTCCGCGGAGACCGACGCCAACTTCGTGATCACCGGTTCCGGCGGCCTTGTCGAGATCCAGGGCACCGCCGAAGGTGCTCCCTTCTCGGAAGCCGAGCTGCAGCAATTGCTCGGCTTGGCCAAGGGTGGCATCGCCCAGCTGATCGAGCTGCAGAAAGCGGCCATCGCGTCCTGAAAGGGCTTGATATGACCGAACAGCGCCGCATCGACGGCAAGCGCCTCGTCGTCGCCACGCATAACAACGGCAAGCTCCGCGAGTTCTACTTCCTGCTGGGCGGTCTTTCCATCGAGCTGGTGTCGGCGGGCGATCTTGGCCTGCCGGTGCCGGTCGAGGATGGTCAGACCTTCGTCGACAATGCCCGTATCAAGGCACTGGCCGCCGCTCGCGCCGCCGGCGAGGTGGCCCTTGCCGACGATTCCGGCCTGTGCGTGGAAGCTCTCGACGGTCGTCCCGGAGTTTACACGGCCGATTGGGCCGGGCCGAACCGCGACTGGTCGATGGCCATGCGTCTCGTCGAGGAAGAGCTTTTCAAGGTTGGGGCCGCGACGCCTGACAAGCGGCGGGCGACGTTCGTCTCCCTCCTTTGTCTCGCTTGGCCTGACGGCCATACCCAGGAATACCTCGGCACGCGTGACGGCACGCTCGTCTGGCCCCCGCGCTCGGGCGACTTCGGCCATGGCTATGATCCGGTCTTCATGCCGGAGGGAGAAACCAGGACCTATGGCGAGATGACGGAAGCCGAAAAGCACGGTTCCATCTGGGACGCGCCAGGTCCGTTGTCGCACCGATCGCGGTCGCTGAAGCTGCTCGTCGAAGGCGCCTTCCCCATCGGCTTCGGGCCGCGCGGGTGAGCCTATGAACGATCGGGATCTCCTTTCGGGGGTAGAAGCGGCGGCCTCAGGCACGCCGGACATCGGTTTCGGCGTCTACGTCCATTGGCCCTTCTGCGCTCGCAAATGTCCTTATTGCGACTTCAACAGCCATGTCCGGCCGAAGGGGATCGACGAGGCCGGCTATCTCGCCGCCATGGAGCGGGAAATAGCCGCCCACGCCCGCCTGACGCCGGGGCGTACCGTGACTTCGGTGTTTCTCGGTGGCGGTACGCCATCGCTGATGAAACCGGAGAGCGTCGGCCGCCTGCTCGATCTGATCGGTCATCATTGGCAGATGTCTGCCGAGGCCGAGATCACGCTTGAAGCCAATCCTTCGTCGGTGGAAGCCGAGCGCTTCCGGGGCTATCGCTCGGCGGGCGTCAACCGCCTGTCGCTTGGTGTGCAGGCGCTCAACGACACCGATCTCAAATTTCTCGGCCGGCTGCACAATCTCGACGAGGCATTGCGCGCCCTCGAGCTGGCCCGCGAAACCTTCCCGCGCCTCTCCTTCGACCTGATCTACGCCCGCCCCGACCAGAGCCTCGACGCCTGGGAGGCGGAGCTTCGGCGCGCCATCGGTTTCGCCGCCGACCACCTGTCGCTCTACCAGCTCACCATCGAGCCGGACACCGCCTTCGAGAAGCTCTACATTGCCGGCAAGCTGGTGGTGCCCGACGCGGATGCGGCTGCCGATCTCTACGAGTTGACGCAGACGGTCGCCGGAGCGGCCGGCCTGCCGGCCTATGAAATCTCCAATCACGCCACGCCGGGCGGTGAAAGCCGGCATAACCTTCTCTACTGGCGTTACGGAGAGTACGTCGGCCTGGGGCCGGGAGCCCATGGTCGCATCGTTCAGGAAGACGACCGCGGTCGCCTTGCCACCATCGCCGAGCGCAACCCAGAAGCCTGGATGCGGCGTGTCGCCGAAACCGGCAACGGTGTGATCGAGACCGAGGAGATTTTCGGCGAGACGGCTGGTGACGAAATGCTGCTGATGGGACTTCGCCTCGTCGAGGGCATCGACGCGGCCCGCTATCGGCGGCTGTCCGGCCGTGGCTTCGATCCGGCCCGGATTTCCGACCTCGTCACTCACGGCATGGTGGAAGTGCTGCCCGATGGCCGCATTCGCACCACGCCGGCCGGTGCCTTCGTTCTCGACGCCGTGGTCGCCGATCTCGCCGCCTGAGTCCTTTGCGTATCCGCTTATCCGAAAAGTCTGCAACTTATCGGGCGGATGCGTCAGAGCCGCGACGCCGGTTTCGGCTTCGATCCGTCCGAAAAACGCGACAGGCGGAAATGGGTCGGGTCGACGAAGGGCGTCGTTCCCGTGACGAGGTTGGCAACCAGCCAGCCAGCCCCAGGCCCGATACCGAAGCCGTGACCGGAAAAGCCCGTGGCGACAACGAGGCCGGCAAATTCGTCCACCTCCGAGATGACCGGCACCACGTCAGGCGTCACGTCGATATAGCCGGCCCAGGCCTGGACGATGCGCGTATCGCGGAAAGACGGAAACCGCCGCTTCAGCTCGCCCATGGTACGTCGCAGGAAACGGACATCGGGCTTCGGATCGAGAACGCGCATCTTTTCGTAGGGCGAGACCCTGTCGAGTGGCCTTGTCGGCCAGTCGTCGATCTCGCGGAAGAAACGCGACCCGAAGGATAGCGATACGTGCTTCCAGTCGGCCATCAAGGCCGGCAGGAAGTTCAGGGCGAAGCGAACATGGTCCGGCGTGAGATCGGCGACATTGGCAACGCCGTTGGCCACGGTGAGGCCACCGTCGGCGCGCTTGCGGATACCGATCGCGTCATCCCAGATGCCGGCATCGGGGCCGCCGGTCACCGGATGGGTGCGCGACACGGTCGACCGCATCTTGAGCTGCGGCAGCGTGACGCCGAGATCCTTCAGGAAACGGCGCGACCAGGCGCCGGCTGCGAGGACCACCCGCTTTGTTTTGATGGTGCCTCGCTCGGTGACCACCGACACGATCTCGCCGATGGCCGTTTCCAGGCCGCGCACCGCGCAATCGGTGATGACGACGGCGCCCTTGGCACGAGCGGCGAGCGCGATGGCTGGAGCCGCCTTCTGCGGCTCGGCGCAACCGTCGCTCGGGCACCACAGGCCGGCCGGGGGCGGCGACAGATCGTCCTTCATGACGGCCTTGACGGCCTCGCCCTCGATCACCTCGGCGCCGATGCCGTGCCCGGCCGCCGCTTTGGCCCAGTCACGATAGCCATCGATCTCGCGTCCCCGACGAGCGGCGAAGAAAATGCCGGTCTCCCGGAAGCCGGTATCGCCAACGCCATGGGCGCCCAGCTCGCGCCACAGGCGCATCGCCTCGCGGATGAGGTCGAACTCGCGCGGATCGCGATCGGCCTGCCGGACCCAACCCCAGTTGCGGCTCGACTGCTCGCCGCCGATATGTCCCTTTTCGAGGAGCACCACCTTGAGGCCCCGTTCGGCCAGATAGAGCGCCGAGCTGGTTCCAATGATTCCACCGCCGACGATGACGACGTCGGCCTCCTTCGGCATGGCAACATCTGACGGAACGGGATCGACCTGCGGACCCATCTTCAAGACTCCCCGGAAGGCGCCGGCCATCGCCGGCAACACACCCCGTTTTACGCCAAAACCTGGGTCGATCCAGTCCGGCAGCTTCCCAAGTCCGCCTATATATGGGGCTTTTCCGTCCCAGTCGCGGCTTGAGCGGCAGCTTCCAGGTCTGTATCCCTCAAGGGGATCCTCTCTCCACGCGGAGCAGCCGATGCGTCTCGCCGCCCTACAGATGCAGTCCCGTTCATCCGACCCGGCCGCAAATCTCGAGCGGATCGACAGAGCCGCCGCTGAGGCTGCGGCCGGCGGAGCCCGTCTCCTGATAACGCCAGAACTCGGCCTCGTCGGTTACGGCGCGGGACCCGATCTGCCACTTCTGGCGGAGCCGGCGGATGGACCACTTGCCGAAGGCCTCGCGACGATAGCCCGTCGGCACGCACTGGCCATCGTTGCCGGTTTTGCCGAACGCGATGGCGATGCCGTATACAACAGCGCCCTGTTCGTTTCGGCCGATCAACGGGTGGTCTATCGAAAGAGCCACCTGTACGGCTCCTATGAGAAGCGCTGGTTTCACGCCGCGCCGCCTTCGGCGGTTCTCGTCCGCCACGACGGGCTGACCCTCGGCCTGCTGATCTGCTACGATGTGGAGTTTCCGGAAAACGTCCGGCGTCTCGCCCAGGTCGGGGCCGATGCGGTGCTGGTGCCGACGGCCTTGCCGGCAGGCGGATCGGGCGAATTCATCGCCGCCCACATGATCGCCGTTCGCGCCTTCGAGAACCAGATATTCGTCGCCTATGTCGACAACTGCGGCAGCGATGGCGATTTCGCTTATGCCGGCCTTTCCCGCATCGCCGCGCCGGACGGCACCATTCTTGCAGCTCCTCACGACCGGGATGAGGCACTGCTTTTCGCCAACCTCGAGCCGGCGGCCTATACCCGGTCGCGCGCCGAAAACACCTATCTCTCCGACCTCAAGGCCTTAGGGCCAGCGGCCTGAAATGCAAACGGCGCGTCCCTTTCGAGACGCGCCGTCGGCCGATCCAAAAAAGCGTCCGCCTCAGTTGGCGGCAGCACCCTGCTGCTGCTGCATCTGCTGAAGCCGCGAGAGATACTGCTGGTAAAGGGCGACGAAGTCGATCGGGTCGATCAGGAGCGGGGGGAAGCCACCGCGGATGACGGCGTCGGCGATGATCTGGCGCGCAAACGGGAACAGAAGGCGCGGACCCTCGATATTGACGTAGGGGTGAAGGTGCTGGGCCGGAACGTTCTGCACCGTGATGAGACCGCCGTAGGTCAGCTCGACGTTGAAGAACACTTCCTCGCCGAGCGCCGCCTTGGCTTCGAGATGCAGCTCGATCTCATAGTCGCTCTGGCTGCGCTGGCGCGAGTTGACGTTGACGCCGATGGAAATCTGCGGCGCATTCTCGCGAGCCCTGAGGCTGTCGGGCGCCTTCGGGTTTTCGAAGGACAGATCCTTGACGTACTGGGCGACGACGCTCATCGACGGCTGGGCTTCAGCGGCCCCATTCTCGGGCTGAACCGAACTCATTCTCCGCACTCCTCCGGCCAGCCTGGGCGACGACGCCCTCGAGGTGACCCATTGTTTTGGTGGAACCGGCGGCGATTGATGGCCGTTTCCCGGTTTTTCCGCGGGTCCGAGCGCTATCAGGCTTGAGAGACGAGATCAAGACCGATCGCCGTCGCGATCGGGCGGCGAGAGGGGTGGGCGATCCGACCACGGCGAGCTGCCGCCACCGCGACTTTCCCATTCGTCTTCATCAAGGTCGACGACGCCGTCCTCTTTCCGACGGCCGTAGCCCGATGAAACGGTCGATACAGTAAGCCGGGCGGCGATCACCGTTATGATGAATCGCCGGACGGGAGCGAACAGCAGCAGCAACGCCAGCACATCGGACAGGAATCCCGGCAGAATCAACAGCACGCCGGCGATAAGAACGATAAGGCCCTCCAGCAGCGTACCGGCCGGCATGCGGCCGCCCGAAAGCTCGGCCTGCACACGGCGCAGGAGACCAAACCCGGCATAGCGAAACAGCGCCAAGCCGCCAAAGGCCGCGAGCAGGACAAGGCCAACGGTGTTGATGACGCCGAGATAGCCGCCCACCCAGACGAACGTCGCGATCTCGGCGATCGGCCAGGCAATGAGAAGAAGAGGCAGATAGGGCGAAAGGCGCATGGCGATCCCGGTTTCATCGGTTTGTTCGGTCATGATGCGCCGGCTCGTCAGTTCGGCGCAAGGGACCCTCCGTCCCATATGGTCGAGGCAATGTCGATCGCAAGCGGCGGTCCTATCGTCGAAATCGCCGTAAAATCACCGCATGTCCGTCTTTCCCTCGCCGCCGCCGTCGCCTACATAGGCAGACGATACAAACGCGATGATGCGCCCCTTCGGCGCCAACTGAGGGAAACGATGCTCGGATGAACGCCTTCCTCGATCTCACCAGCCTCATCTTCCTCGTGATCGCCGTCGTCATCTTCTGGCGTCTCAGAAGCGTGCTCGGCACGCGTACCGGCAACGAAAAGCCGCCGTTCGATCCGTTCGCCGGCCGCAAGGCGGAAATCGAGCCGCCGTCGGCGGGCGACAACGTGGTGACCCTGCCGCGCGAAGGCCGGCCCGACCCGCGCGAGGCAATGCTCGCCCGCATCGATGAGGCGGTCCCCGATGGCAGCGCCAACGCCGGGCTGAAGGCGATCGCCGCAGCCGACCGAAACTTCGACCTCGACGGTTTCATGAGCGGCGCCAGCGCTGCGTATGAAATGATCGTCTCGGCCTTTGCCGCCGGTGACCGGGCGGCGCTGAAGCCGTTGTTGTCGCGCGAGGTTTTCGACGGCTTCTCCGGGGTGATCACCGAGCGCGAGGGGCGTGGCGAAAAGATCGATTTCACCTTCGTCGGAATCGACGAGGCGAACGTGGTCGATGCCGGGCTTGAAGGCGGCATCGCACAGGTGACGGTCCGTTTCTCCTCACAGCTCATTTCCGTCACTCGCGGGCGCGATGGCTCGGTTGTCGAAGGCGATCCGCAAAAGGTGGCCGAAGTGACAGATGTCTGGACTTTTGCGCGCGAGGCCAGATCGTCGGATCCAAACTGGAAACTCGTCGCTACCGACGCCGGGGGCTGACCCCATCTTGGCCGACGTCTTCTCCGCCGCCCGCCTCGTCGCGGTTGACTTCATCGATCTTCCCGGCTGGGCCGACGACGACCACGCCGCCGCTTTCGCGGCCTTTCGCCGTTCGGCGATCCGGCTTGCCGCCAAGTCCCCGACGACGAAGGAGCTTGGCCCGGATAGTGCGGCGTTGGTCCGGGAAGGGAAGGCAGCGATCGCTCTCGGGGAGGGCATCGAGCAGGCAGAGGCCCGTACCTTTTTCGAAACGCACTTCCGGCCTTTCCGCGTCGAGCCTAACTCGGGGGAAGGGTTCGTGACCGGGTTCTTCGAGCCCGAAGTGGACGCGCGCCTTCAGCCTTCGCTCGCTTTCCCGGTCCCGCTTCTCGCGCCGCCCCGCGGTCTGCGCGAAATCGGCGCCGATGACGACCGACGCAACCTCGATCCGACGCTGACCTGGGCACTTGAGGACGAACAGGGGCGCCTCGCCGCCTGTCCCAACCGCAGGGCAATCATGGCTGGCGTTCTGGACGGCCGGGCGCGCCCGATCGCCTACGTGGGGAGTGCCGTCGAGGCCTTTTTCATTCACGTGCAGGGCGCGGCGCGGCTTCGTCTGCCAGGTGGCGATCTTCTGAGAGTCACCTTCGCGGCGAAAAGCGGTCATCCCTACTTTCCAGTGGCGCGCCTGATGCTCGAACGCGGCGTCGTGGCGAGCCCGTCCGAAGCCACCGCCGATGCGCTGCGCTCGTGGCTCGAAGGACTGGCTCCACAGGACAGGCGAGCGGCGCTCGGCCGCAATCCATCCTATATCTTTTTCCGCGAGGCACCCGTCGACGATCCCACCCTTGGTCCAATCGCCGCGGCGGGCGTGGCGCTGACGGCAGGCCGATCGCTGGCCGTCGATCGTTCGCAGATCACCTTTCACGCGCCAGTGTTCGTCGAGGCCGATCTTGCCGCCGGACCGTTCCGCCGCCTGATGGTGGCGCAGGACACCGGTTCAGCAATCATCGGACCGGCGCGCGGCGACATTTTCTTCGGTTCGGGCGAAGCCGCCTTTGCGCTGGCGGCCCGGGTGCGCGACACCGCCCGCTTCACCCTGCTTGTGCCGCGGGAGACCTGACGATGTCCCGCCGCAAAGGCCGATCGCTCGCTCCCGAGGAGGAAGAACTCTGGCGAGCGGTGAAGAAGACCGTGACGCCATTTCTTCCCGAAAAGGTCACACTGCCACCACCGGCGGCGCTCGCGGCACAGCCCGAGGCGCAACGATCTCTAGTGCCGTTGCAGCCGACCGTCTCTCCCGCTCCGTCTGCCAAGCCCGCGCTGCCGAAGCTGCACCCGTTCGGCAAGCGCGAGCGACAGGCCGTCAATCGCGGCCGTACGGCCATCGATGGCCGGCTCGACCTGCACGGCTACCGGCAGGACGAGGCCCATGCCCGCCTTTCGGGCTTTCTATCCTACGCGCAGTCCATGGGCTGGAAGGTGGTTCTGGTGATTACCGGAAAGGGGCGCCCGGGCGGGGACTTCCAGAGCCTGCACGATCATGAGCGTGGCGTGTTGCGGCGTGTCGTGCCACTCTGGCTGAGCCTGCCGGAGTTTCGCCGGGTCGTGCTGGGTTATGAGGACGCAGGGCCGGTACACGGCGGTGATGGCGCGCTCTACATACGGATCCGCAAGAGGAAGTAGCATGACCCCGTTCGGCGCCCGCCTGCGTGAGATTCGCGAGGCGCGCGGCATGACGTTGAAGTCGATGGCGGCAGCGATCGGCGTATCGCCGGCTTACCTGTCGGCGCTCGAGCACGGTCGGCGCGGCCGCCCCACCTGGGATCTCCTGCAACGGATCATCGGGCATCTCAACGTCATCTGGGACGAAGCCGACGAGCTCGAACGGCTGGCCGACCTGTCGCATCCCCGTATCGTCATCGACACCGAGGGGCTCACCCCAAAGGCAACGGAACTTGCCAACCGACTTGCGGAATGCATCCGCAGCCTCGACGAAGAGCGGCTCGATCAGCTGATCGACCTCGTCGGCAAACGCTGAGCGCCAAGAGAAGGTCAGCGAGTCACCACCCGAACCGGAAGCGTCAGGAGATAGGCCGGCAGGGTTACGACGGCGCCCGCCGTGGTACCGACGAGGCTGCCTAACGAACCGGTCAAACCCCGCGCCGTTTCGGTGAAGCTACCCTGCGCCGTTGCCAACCGATCGCCCCGTCTCAGGCGGTCGCCGAGCTTGTTGACGAAGTCGGGCAGGACCACGGCGAACTTGTTGTGCGCCAGCCTGTCGTTGGCTTCGGTGGCCGAGAGATCGATGACGATGACGCCCAGATCGGCAATGGCTTTCTTGTCTTCGGTATAGGCTCCGAGGCGCGGCTTCTCGCCGGCGATCAGACCGGACAGCCAGAGCGCCTGGTCGTCGGACGAGGAAAACAGCACGAATGGGTATTTTGGCCGGCCGATCACCTGCATTTCCGACTTGAAGACGTCGACGTCGATATCGGGCGCGGCCAGAACCACCGTGCGCAGCTTGCCACCGAAATCGCCGTCACCGGCGATCTTGGCCTGGCGCAACGCCTCAATGGTTGCCCAGTTCCCCATGGAATGGGCGAAGACATACAGGTCTTCGACGCCGCTTTTGGCGGCGATGCGCAACAGCTCTTCCAGACCGTCGCGGGCGATGGTGGCGCTGTCGCGGTCGTAGACATAGTCGAACACCGAGCCGCGCGATGCCCAGGTGAACAGCACCGGCACACCGTCGAAGCCGGTATCGTGAACGATCTGCGTGGCGCGAAACACCGCCTCGTCGAAATCGGTGTTGAAACCGTGGACGATGACCGCGATCGAGCGACGGCCCTTCGGCAGCGCGGCAACCCGCGCGGCAAGGCGCTTTTCGAAGGCGTCGGCGCCATCGACATAGTCGAGCGAACGGGCCACGAACTGTTTCTTCGGATCGCCTGGCAGCGGAGATGGCCATTCGATATCGCCGGTTTTGTGGCTTGGCGGCACCGAGATCTCGAGATCGGCGAAATCGAGGCGACTCGCCCGCTCGCCGTTGAACATCGCCGGCCCCGACGTCGCTCGTTCTCGTGTCGCGGCCACCAGCAGTTCATGCTCCGTTGCTTCAGGCGCCGGCGCCGCCGTCACCTCAAGGGCGCCGCCGTCGGGCCGCGATCCGGCACAGGCGGCGAGGAAAAGAATGGGCAGAAGGAGAGCAAAACGGAAGCGCATGGCGACCCAGCGATAAGGAAGGCTCTCTTCTAGCCGAGCAGGAGCAAATAGGCCAAGCCCGAACTGGCGCGCTGGACAAAAGGCCGCAGGAAATGCCATGACAGCCGGGATTTTTCATCCTGTCGTCGTCATTTACCTCCACACGCCGACATGCCGGGGTCGTTATCCATGTCCGCCGTCAAGATCGCCGAGGTCGCGGAGGCCGAGGCTTTCCTCGCCGCCAATCCCGACGTCGTCCAGTTCGAGTGCTTCCTGACCGATTGCTCGGGCGTGCAACGCGGCAAAATGCTGCGCCGGTCCGAGCTGCTCGGTGCCTATCGCGTAGGCCGGCCGCTGCCCTGCTCGGTTTTGTCGCTCGATATAAAGGGAGCCGACGTGGAGGGAACCGGGCTGCTGTGGGAACAGGGCGATGCGGATCGCATGTGCCGCCCGGTTGCGGGCACTCTCGTCCGGTCGCCCTGGCGGGAGACGCCCACCGCCCAATTCATCCTCACGTCCTTCGAAGGCGACGGTGCGGGCTCGGCCAGCGACCCGCGCCATGCGCTGGCACGCGTCGTCGACGAGGCACAAGCGCTCGGTCTTCGGCCGGTGACTGCCGTCGAACTGGAGTTCTATCTTCTCGACGGCCGCGCGGCGGCCGAGGGTAGGGTGATGCCGCCGGCGGCACCGAACGGTTTCCGTCAGGCCGATCTTCAGGCTTATCTCGTTCAGGATCTGTCCGATTTCTCTGGATTCCTCGAGGCGGTCTATGCCGCCGCCGAGGTTGCCGGCCTGCCGGCGCGCACGTTGATCTCCGAGTATTCGCCCGGCCAGTTCGAGATCGTGCTGGAACATCGTGACGACGCGCTGCGTGCCGCCGACGACGCCATCCTGTGGAAGCGGCTCGTCAAGGGCGTGGCCGAGCGCCATGGCCTCACAGCCACTTTCATGGCCAAGCCCTACGAGGCTTTCGCCGGCTCCGGCGCCCACTTCCATGTCAGCCTGTGCGACGAAACCGGCAAAAATCTCTTCGCGGGCAGCGAACCAGAGGGCAATGCCCTTCTCCGCCACGCCATCGCCGGCCTCGAAGCGACCATGGCCGAGAGCATGGCGATCTTCGCCCCGAACGCCAACAGTTACAGGCGCTTCAAACCCAACTCCTACGCCCCTTTGGGGCCGGCCTGGGCGATCGACAACCGCTCGGTGCCGATCCGCGTCACCGGCGGACCGCCGCAAACGCGTCATCTCGAGCAGCGCGTGGCCGGCGCCGACGCCAACCCCTATCTTGCGCTCGCCACGGTGATCGCCGGCATGATCGAGGGCATCGAGGCGGGGCGCGAACCGTCGAAGCCGATCACCGGCAACGGGTATGCGCAAGTTCCGCCGTCGTTGCCGCGCTTCTGGCCGGAAGCGCTTCGGCGGGCTCGCGACTCCGAGTTTCTGAAGCGCCGGCTCGGAGAGCGGCTGGTCGATATCTATCTCACCATCAAGGAAGCGGAATGCGACCGTTTCTTCGCCGAGGTGAGCGATCGCGACATTCACTGGTACCTGAGGCTGGCGTGAGGGACGCCGGGCGGCCGTGCCGGCAACCCGGCAGCCGTCTCATTCCTTGTCCTTGCCGTTCTTGATCTTCAGGAACTTCGAACCCTTGCCGAGAATCTTGTCGTCGATTTCGCCGATGGCGGCCAGATTCTTGCGGTCGTAGTCCAGCCGCGACAACAGGTAGCGGATGGCGTTGAGACGCGCCCGCTTCTTGTCGTTGGACCGAACGACGACCCAGGGACTGAGATCGGAGTGGCTGGCCTTCAGCATGCGGTCGCGGGCCGTCGTGTACTGGTCCCACATGGCCAGCGCCTTGAGGTCGACCGGCGACAGCTTCCAGATGCGCAGGGGATCGTGACGGCGGTCGTGGAACCGCTTGAGCTGCATTTCGCGGCCGATATCCAGCCAGATCTTGATCAGCACGATGCCGTCGTGAATGAGCATGCGCTCGAAATGCGGCACTTCCTCGAGGAACAGATCCGACTCCTCGGCCGTGCAGAAGCCCATCACCGGTTCGACGACGGCGCGATTGTACCAGGAGCGGTCGAAGAACACGATTTCGCCCTTGGTGGGCAGCTCCTTGACGTAGCGCTGGAAGTACCATTGGCCACGCTCGACGTCCGACGGCTTGGTGAGCGCCACGTGGCGGGCCGAACGTGGATTCATGTATTCGAGAAAGGTGGAAATGGTGCCGCCCTTGCCGGCGGCGTCGCGGCCTTCCAGCAGCACGACGATGCGCTGGCCGGTGTCGTTGGCCCATTTCTGCAGCTTCACCAGCTCGATCTGCAAAACCCTCAGCTCTTCAACGTAGGGCTTTTCCTTCAGGCTCTCCTTATAGGGGTAGCCACCGGAGCCGAGCGCTTCCATCTCGATCTCCTCGGGAAGATATGGATTGTCGAGATCGAAGGTGACCTTGCCGAGCGTGATCGGCGGCGCGTCGGGTGCCTGCGTCGCCAACACGGCGGCGCCTTCACGGGCGGCGATCAGCTCGACGCTCGACACGAAACGACGGGTCATGTCGTTCGTCGATTTGTCTTTCTTTCCCATCGGCTTTCCCCCAGAATCCGCCTACCGCGCCACCGACGCGGGCACAGCGAGCCGCGCTACAAGCGTCATAAAAGACGTTTATCAATATGACAGACTCCGCGTTTCCGCTTAAGGACCAATAAATATCATGAGCCCCACGCCGGACAGGCCGGAAAATAGCGATTTTGCGCATGAAGGACGGGGGCGCTTTGCTGAATCTGTTGCCGAGGGACGCCTGCAGGCAGTGCTTGCCGCCGCCGCCGCATTCTGGCTGGTCATGCTGTTCGCGGCCGATCTCGCGCCGGCCGTGGCGCTACTGGGGCTGGTTGCCACAGCGACAGCCGCGATTTGCGTTCTGCCAACTGGCGCAAAGGTAGCGCAATCGCGGCCAACCGACCGATCGCCGCCTCGCCGCTGGCCCGACACCGGCATGAAGTTGCTGCTCGATGGCATGGAGGAGCCGGCTTTTCTGACCGATGCGGACGGTACGCTTCGCTATCAGAATGCCGCGGCCTCAGCCGAGTTCGGACCGGCCCGCATCGGCGACCCGCTTGCTTTTCGCCTGCGCGTGCCGGAAATACTCGACGCGGTGCAGCGCGCCGGACGGGGAGAAAGCCTGCCTCCGGTGCGCTTCATCGAACGCGGCACGGGAGGGGAGCGACATTTCGTCGTCCGTTGCTCGCCGCTGCGCCTGCCGCGCCCCGAACCCAAGCGCCGGCCGGATTTCGTGCTGTTGCGCTTCCGGGATGAAAGCGATGCCGTTCGGCTGGATCGCATGCGAAGCGATTTCATAGCCAACGCCAGCCACGAACTCAGAACGCCGCTCGCCTCGCTGACCGGCTTCATCGAAACGCTGCTCGGGCCTGCCCGGCGGGACGAAGTCAACCGAGAGCGGTTCCTGACCATCATGCTGGAACAGGCTCGACGCATGGGCCGGCTCATCGACGATCTGATGTCGCTGTCTCGCCATGAGATGAAGGCGCACCTTCGTCCGACCGGTGCCGTCGACCTTGCCGAGATATTGCCGGCAGTCGCCGACATGCTGACGCCGGTGGCAGAGGCTCGACAGACGGTCATTACCATCGGAGCCGACCTCGCCAACGCTCCCATCACCGGTGATCGCGATGAGCTGATGCAGGTTTTTACCAACCTCGTCGAGAATGCCGTGAAGTATGGCCGTGAGGGCGGCCGCGTTACGCTGGAGCTCGAAGACGAGGCCGGCGACGATGGCAGGCCCGGCTTTCGTGCCTGCGTGTCGGACGATGGCCCGGGCATCCCGGCCGAGCATTTGCCGCGCCTTACCGAGCGCTTCTACCGTGTCGATGCGGCGCGGAGCCGCGAGCAGCGCGGCACCGGCCTCGGCCTTGCCATCGTCAAGCACATCATCAACCGCCATCAGGGACGCCTCGTCATTCGCTCCGAGGTGGGGGCCGGCACGACGGTCAATGTCTGGCTGCCCAAGCGATCCGACCTGCCGGGACCCGAGATGACGAAAAAGACGGAAGCCGTTGTCGCCAACGGCCTCGCTGTCTGATTTTCATCATATAATTCAATATATTATACTGTCATAATATTGTAGCCCATCCGTCATAGAAGGGTAGCGCCAGGCCGTTAGGGTCCGCGACGTGACGGGGACGAGACAGCCAGCGGGCTTTCAGGCCTCCGACCGTCATGATCCTAAACCGTTAGGAGTACTCCCGTGAAATTCTCCACCGCCGCCAGCGCCTTCGTGCTCGGTTTTTGCGCCACCGGAACGGCTGCCTTTGCCGCCGAGCAGATCCACATCGCCGGCTCTTCCACCGTTCTGCCCTACGCGACCATCGTCGCCGAGGCTTTCGCCGAGGCCAACCCCAACTTCAAGGCGCCGATCGTCGAGGGCGGCGGTACCGGTGCCGGCCTGAAGGAGTTCTGCAAGGGCGTGGGCGACGACACCATCGACGTTGCCGACGCTTCGCGGAAGATCAAGGCCGAGGAGCTTGACGCCTGCAAGGCGGCCGGCGTCAC
Organism: Pleomorphomonas sp. T1.2MG-36; assembly: GCF_950100655.1. Classification (NCBI taxonomy): domain Bacteria; kingdom Pseudomonadati; phylum Pseudomonadota; class Alphaproteobacteria; order Hyphomicrobiales; family Pleomorphomonadaceae; genus Pleomorphomonas; species Pleomorphomonas sp. T1.2MG-36. The sequence goes on along the minus strand of NZ_CATNLY010000045.1, from coordinate 103,971 downwards.
CGAAGTCCAGGAAATTCGCATCGGCTATGACGGCATCGTCTTCGCCTCCGACATCAAGGGCCCGGACTTCGCCTTCGAGCCGGCCGACTGGTTCAACGCCATCGGCGCCAAGGTTCTGAAGGACGGCCAGCTCGTCGACAATCCGAACGCCAAGTGGTCGGACGTCAAGGCCGGCTTCCCGGACTGGGAGATCGCCGCCTACATCCCCGGTGAAAAGCACGGCACGCGCGAAGTCTTCGAGCTCAACGTTCTCCTCGCCGGCTGCAAGGCCACCAAGGCCTATGATGCGTTCATCGCTTCGGGTCTCGCCAAGGGCGACGCCGAAAAGGCCTGCGCCAAGGTGCGCAAGGATGGCAAGGCTGTCGACATCGACGGCGAGTACAACGAGACGCTCGCCCGCATCGATTCGAACAAGACCGGTATCGGCGTGTTCGGCCTCGCCTTCTACGAGAACAACAAGGACAAGCTGAAGGTCGCAACCATGAGCGGCATCGCTCCGTCGGTGGAGACCATCGCCAAGGGCGAATATCCCGTGTCGCGTCCGCTGTTCTTCTACGTGAAGAAGGCGCATCTCGGCGTCGTTCCGGGCCTCAAGGAGTACGTCGAGTTCTTCCTCGCCGATCAGATGATCGGTCCGCGCTCGCCGGCCGTCGCCAAGGGCCTCGTCCCGGCGCCGAAGGAAGAGCGCCAGAAGGTTCTGGCCGACTTCCAGGCCGGCAAGACCCTCTGATCGATCGACATGAACTCCAGAAGGGCCTCTCGTCGGAGGCCCTTCCTTCTTGCGCCGCGCCGATCGGCGGGCGAAACATCGGGGAGGCCGTATGGGTCCGCTCTGGCTGCTCGCGCTGATCGCGGGTCTTTCCTTCTTCGGCTTCGTGCTGGGCCGTTGGAAGTCTGTCGTCCTCTCAGGCAAGGGGCGCGGAGCGCTCGCCGCCCGGCCCGGCTATTACGGCGCCTACGTCCTGATCTGGACGGCCATGCCGGCGCTGCTCATTCTCGTCGCGCTATCGATCGCCAAGCCGTTGCTCGTCGATCACACGGTGCGTGCCAACCTGCCCGAGCAGGTGTTGAGCAATGCCGCGCAGCTGTCGCTGGAGATTTCCGGCGTGCAGCAGGTGGCCGCCGGTCTGAAGCTCGCGACCCCCGAGGAACTTGAGAACATCCGGATCGGCGTCGTGGCGGCGCGTTCGGTGTTCGCCCAGCACGGACTGCCGCTTGGCGCCGACGTCAAGCCCTATCAACTGATCGCAGCGGGGGCGCTCAATCTCGTTTCCGACGGTCTCGATACCGCCGTCGACGCGGCGGTCGTCGCCGCTCTCGCCTTCGGCCTGATCTTCGCGTTCGTCCGGGTGAAACCGCGACTCAGGGCCCGCAACCTCGTCGAAAACACCGTTCTGGCGCTGCTCATCGCCGCGTCGTCGGTCGCGATCCTCACCACAGTCGGCATCGTCCTCAGCCTGTTGTTCCAGGCCCTGCAGTTCTTCTCCATGGTGTCGCCGGCCAACTTCTATCTCGGTACCGTCTGGGACCCGCGGTTTGCCGCCGCTGGCTCGACGGAGAGTGGCCAGTTCGGCTTTCTGCCGCTCTTTTGGGGCACGCTCTACATTTCCTTCTTCGCCATGGTCGTGGCCGTGCCGGTCGGTCTGTTCTCCGCCGTGTACATGGCCGAATACGCCACCTCGAAGGTCCGCTTGATTGCCAAGCCGCTCATCGAGATCCTGGCCGGCATCCCGACCATCGTCTACGGCTTCTTCGCCCTGACCACCGTCGGGCCGCTCATTCGCGATTATGTCGCCATGCCGCTCGGCCTCGGCACTTCGGGCAACAACGTGCTCACCGCCGGCCTAGTGATGGGCATCATGATCATTCCCTACGTGTCCTCGCTTTCCGACGACATCATCATGGCCGTTCCCCGTTCGTTGCGCGACGGCTCGCTGGCCCTCGGCGCCACCCGCTCCGAAACCATGCGGCTGGTGATTTTGCCGGCGGCGCTGCCCGGCGTGGTCGGCGCGGTGCTGCTCGCCGTGTCGCGTGCCATCGGCGAGACGATGATCGTCGTGCTGGCGGCGGGTGTCGCAGCTCGCGCATCGCTCAATCCCTTCGAGGAAATGACCACCATTACCGTGAAGATCGTCAATCAGCTGACCGGCGACCTCGAGTTTACCAGTCCGCAAACGCTGGTGGCCTTCGCGCTGGGTATCACGCTGTTCGTCATCACGCTCGGCCTCAACGTGCTGGCGTTGACCATCGTCCGCAAGTACCGGGAGCAATACGAATGACGGAAGCCACCTCTCCTCTTCCCTCTTCCCGGCTTGGTGGCACGGAGGTCCGGAAGATCTCCAAAGTCGACATCGGCCTGAAACGGCGCTACGCCGCCGAACGGCGCTTCCGCGTCTACGGCCTGCTCGCCGTGACCATCGCCATCTGTTTTCTGGCAGCTCTGTTCAGCTCCATCGTGGCCAAGGGCTACACCGCGTTCCAACAAACGCGCATCAGCATGATCGTCGACTTCAATCCGACCATCATTGCACCGGACGGCGATCGGTCGTCCGCCTCGATCATGGGCGGCAACGCGTTCCGCTTCGACGATCTGATCGCCGCGTCACTGCAGAAAACCTTGGAGCTCGATCCCAACGACGAGGATGCCCTCTACGATGGTCTCGATCTGTTGTCCAAGGGCTCCGCGCCGATGCTGAGGAGCATGCTCGCCAAGGACCCGTCGCTGATCGGCACCAAGAGAAACGTCGAGTTCTATGCCACGGGCGACGTCGATGCCTTCGTCAAGGGTTCGATCCGGGCCGACATTCCAGAAAGTCAGCGTCTCATCAAGGACAAGCACATTGTCCTCATCGAGAAGCTCGAGAAAGAGGGGGCCCTGCGACTCGCCTTCAACACGGGCCTGTTCACCAACGGCGCGTCGACACGGCCGGAAATGGCCGGCGTTGGCGTGGCGCTCGTCGGCTCGCTCTACATGATGATGGTGGTGCTGGTGCTGTCGCTGCCGCTTGGCGTCGCCGGATCGATCTATCTTGAGGAGTTCGCGCCGAAGAACCGCTGGACCGACCTGATTGAGGTCAACATCAACAACCTCGCCGCCGTTCCGTCCATCGTCTACGGTCTTCTGGGTCTTGCCGTCTTCATCAACTTTGCCCATCTGCCGCGCTCGGCGAGCCTGGTCGGTGGCCTGGTCCTGACGCTCACGACCTTGCCGACCATCATCATCGCCACGCGCGCCGCGCTGAAAGCGGTGCCTCCGTCGATCCGCGAAGCCGGCCTTGGCGTTGGCGCCTCGAAGATGCAGACAGTCTTCCACCACGTACTGCCGCTGGCCATGCCCGGCGTGCTCACCGGAACGATCATCGGGCTGGCCCATGCCCTGGGCGAAACGGCGCCGCTGCTGATGATCGGCATGAAGGCATTCGTCGTCGAATACCCGACGACACCCTTCGATCCGGCGACGGCGCTGCCGACGCAGATCTACATGTGGGCAACCGAGCCGGAACGCGCCTTCACCGAGCGTACCTCGGCGGCGATCATCGTGTTGCTCGCCTTCCTGCTCGCCATGAACAGTATCGCCATCATCCTCCGCCGCGCCTTCGAGCGCCGCTGGTAACCCGTTTCTCCGGAGTTTCCGCCATGTCCGCAGTTCAGGTCGCGACGACCTTCGAAACCGTCCGCACCCCCGATCCGGCGAGCCGGCCGATCAAGATCCACACGGCCAACGTCCGAGTGACCTACGGCCAGAAAGAAGCCTTGCACGGGGTTTCCATCGGCATTCCCGAGAAGGCGGTCACCGCTTTCATCGGCCCGTCGGGTTGCGGCAAGTCGACCTTTCTGCGCTGCATCAACCGCATGAACGACACCATTGCGGGCGCCCGCGTCGAAGGAACCATCAAGCTCGACGATCAGGATGTCTATGATCCGGACCTCGATGTGGTGGAACTCCGAGCGCGCGTCGGCATGGTGTTCCAGAAGCCGAACCCGTTCCCGAAATCGATCTTCGACAATGTCGCCTACGGGCCGCGCATCCACGGCCTCGCCCGTTCCAAGGCCGACCTCGAGGAGATCGTCGTCACGTCCCTGCAGAAGGCCTCGCTCTTCAACGAGGTCAAGGATCGCCTCAACGAGCCGGGAACCGGCCTTTCCGGCGGCCAGCAGCAGCGGCTCTGCATCGCCCGCGCCATCGCCGTATCGCCCGAAGTCATCCTGATGGACGAGCCCTGCTCGGCGCTCGACCCGATCGCCACCGCCAAGGTGGAAGAATTGATCGACGAGCTTCGCGCCAACTTCACCATCGTCATCGTGACCCATTCGATGCAGCAGGCGGCGCGTGTGTCGCAGCGGACCGCCTTCTTCCATCTCGGACACCTGATCGAGGAAGGCCCGACGGACCACGTCTTCACCAATCCGCTCGAACAGCGGACGCAGGACTACATAACGGGCCGCTTCGGCTAATCGGAAACGGCAGGAGATTTCCATGGAACATACGGTTTCCGCCTATGACGACGACCTCAAGGCAATCGCCCGCATGGTCACCGAGATCGGCGGCCTTGCCGAGCGCGCTGTCGGCGACTCGGTTGCCGCCCTGACGCGGCTCGACCTCGCCCTCGCCCAGAAGGTGATCGCCGGCGACAAGGATCTCGACCGGCTGCAGCGCGAGATCGAGGACAAGTCGATCCTGGTGATCGCCCGTCGCCAGCCGATGGCCAACGATCTTCGCGAAATCGTCGGTGCCATGCGCATCGCCAACGATATCGAACGGGTCGGCGATCTCGCCAAGAACATCGCCAAGCGTGTCGTCGCCATCAACGGCGTGTTCCCGCACAAGCAGCTCATCACCGGCGTCGAGCATCTCTGCGAGATCGCCCTGCAGCAGCTGAAGAGGGTGCTGGATGCCTATGCCAGCCAGGATGACCAGGCTGCCGGAGCCGTGCGCCAGCGCGATGACGAGATCGACGCGCTCTACACGTCGCTGTTCCGCGAGCTCCTCACCTACATGATGGAAGATCCGCGCAATCTCACCTTCTGCATCCATCTTCTGTTCTGCGCCAAGAACATCGAGCGTATCGGCGATCACGCCACCAACATCGCGGAATCGGTGCATTATGTCGTGACGGGCCGGTCCTACGATGAGGAGCGGCCCAAGGCCGACGCTTCGATTGCCAGTACCATTGCCGGTTCATAACAAGCTCTGGAGTTGAGGACGACCATGGCCAAGGTGATGATCGTCGAGGACGAGGAAGCAGTGTCGCTGATGCTGCGCTACAATCTCGAAGCCGAGGGCTTCGAGGTAGAGCAAGCTTTCCGCGGCGACGAGGCCGACATTCGCCTCAAGGAGATCACTCCCGACCTGCTTCTGCTCGACTGGATGCTGCCGGGTCTCTCGGGCATCGAACTGTGCCGTCGCCTGAGGGCACGGCCGGAAACCGAGCGGCTGCCGGTCATCATGTTGACGGCGCGCGGCGAGGAGTCGGAACGGGTACGCGGACTTGCGACCGGTGCCGACGACTATGTCGTGAAGCCCTTCTCGGTCCCCGAGCTGATCGCTCGCGTCAAGGCCATGCTGCGGCGTGCCAAGCCGGAAGCGGTATCCAGTCTTCTGACGGCCGGCGACATCGAGCTCGACCGCGAAACACGGCGTGTCCGGCGCTCGGCACGCGAAATACACCTCGGCCCGACCGAGTTCCGGCTGCTCGAGTTTCTGATGCAGTCGCCCGGCCGAGTTTTCTCGCGCGAACAGTTGCTCAATGGCGTGTGGGGCCACGACGTCTATGTCGACGAACGCACCGTCGACGTCCATGTCGGTCGCCTCAGAAAGTCGATCAATCGCGGCCGCGCCCGCGACCCGATCCGTACGGTACGCGGTTCCGGCTACTCCTTCGACGAGAAGTTCGCCAGCGGCTAAGCCATTGCCACCGTTTCGGACTGGGCGCTTCCCTCCGCTTTTGTCGCTTACGCTCCGCGGCCCGATGGTCTAGGTTCCCTTCCGATCGTCCAAAAGGGAGCCTGAGATGCTGGCGGGCAAGCGCATTCTGATCGTCATCGGTGGTGGCATCGCCGCCTACAAGGTGCTTGAGGTGATCCGACGCCTCAAGGAGCGCGGCGCCGAGGTACGAGTGATCCTGACCCGGTCGGGAAAAGAGTTCGTGACGCCGATGACCGTGGGAGCGCTCTCCGGCGAGAAGGTGTTCAGCGATCTGTTCGATCCCACCGAGGAGCAGGACATCGGCCATATCGTGCTTTCCCGCGATACGGACCTGATCCTGGTGGCGCCCGCCACCGCCAACCTGATGGCGCGCATGGCCAACGGCATTGCCGACGAACTTGCCACGGCCAGCCTGCTGGCCGCCGCCGCGCCGATCATCGTTTGTCCCGCCATGAACCAGCGCATGTGGGCGCACCCGGCAACCCGGCGCAACGCCGCGCAACTGGCCGCCGACGGCGTTCGCTTCATCGGCCCGGCCGAGGGGCGGATGGCCGAGCGCAACGAAGCAGGCGTCGGCCGCCTGTCCGAGCCGATGGACATCGTTGCCGGTGTCGAGGCTTTCTTCGCCATGCGGGAGCAACCGAGGCCGCTGGCCGGTCGGCACGTGCTCGTCACCTCCGGTCCGACCATCGAGCCGATCGATCCGGTGCGTTTCATCACCAACCGCTCCTCGGGCAAGCAGGGCCACGCCGTTGCCGCCGCCGCCGCCCGCGCCGGTGCCCGCGTGACGCTCATCTCCGGCCCGGTTTCGATCCCGGATCCTCTGGGTGTCGACATCGTTCGGGTGGAGACGGCCCGCGAGATGCTTGCGGCCGCGTTCGCCGCCCTGCCGGCCGACGTCGCGGTGATGACCGCCGCCGTATCGGATTGGCGTCCGGCCGAAGTGGCGCCGGACAAGATCAAGAAAGCGGCCGGTGACCCACCGCCGCTTTCGTTCATCGAAAACCCCGATATCCTAGCGACGCTCGGCCACGACGCCCAACGGCCGAAGATCGTCGTTGGATTCGCCGCCGAAACGACTGAAATCGAGACCAACGCTGCCAGAAAGCTGGCAACCAAGGGAGCCGACTATATCGTCGCCAATGACGTGTCGGCGGCCGGAGGGGTGTTCGGCGGCGATCGCAACAGCGTTCGCGTCCTTTCGGCGGCCGGTGTCGATGTCTGGCCGACGTTGTCCAAGGATGAGGTCGCCGAGCGCTTGGTTGCGCTGGTTGCCGAACGGCTTGGCTGATTTTCGATTCGGGTCCGCAACACATAAGGTTTGAGGTTATCGATGGTCGAGGTTGCTCTTTTGCGTCTACCCCATGCCCAGGATCTGCCGTTGCCGGCTTACCAGAGCGAGGACGCCGCAGGCCTCGATCTTCTGGCAGCCGTCGAAGAGGCGGTGATCCTGCCGCCGCTCGGGCGTGCATTGGTGCCGACCGGTCTCGCCATGGCGCTGCCGTCCGGTTACGAGGCGCAGGTCCGGCCGCGCTCGGGGCTGGCCGCCAAGCATGGTGTGACCGTCCTCAACTCGCCCGGCACGATCGATGCCGACTATCGCGGCGAGATAAAGGTCATCCTGGTCAACCTTTCCGATACGCCATTCACCATCGGACGCGGCGAGCGCATTGCCCAGATGGTCATCGCGCCGGTCTGTCGTGCCCACCTCGTCGAAACCGAGGCACTCGACGCGACCATTCGCGGAGCGGGTGGGTTCGGATCGACAGGTCGATCTTGAGGATGGGGCAATCCGTTCTCAAGTATGGCTCTTCTATGGGATCATTTTCCAATCCGATTGCCTGATGCGACCTCGGTTGACTGGTGACGTTTTGCGACCGCCGATAGAATGGGCGTAATTTCAGAAGGCCAGCACAACGAGGATTTTCCCATGAGCGATCTTTCCCGCCGCGGTCGCGGCAAGATCTACGCGTCCATCACCGACACCATCGGCGACACACCGCTTGTTCGCTTCGACAAGCTCGCCAAGGAGAATGGCGTCAAGGCGACCATTCTCGGCAAGCTGGAGTTCTTCAACCCCATCGCCTCGGTCAAGGATCGCATTGGCGTTGCGATGATCGAGGCGCTGGAGGCACAGGGCAAGATCAAGCCCGGCGAGTCCACCCTGATCGAGCCGACCTCGGGCAACACAGGTATCGCGCTCGCCTTCGTCGCGGCCGCCAAGGGCTACCGGCTGATTCTGGTCATGCCGGAATCGATGTCGGTTGAACGCCGCAAGATGCTGAAGCTGCTTGGCGCCGAACTGGAGCTGACCGAAGCGGCCAAGGGCATGAAGGGCGCCATCGCCAAAGCCGGCGAGCTGGCCGCCAGCATTCCCGGTTCCATCATTCCGCAGCAGTTCGAGAATCCGGCCAACCCGGAAGTGCACCGCGTGAGCACGGCCGAGGAGATCTGGAACGATACCGAAGGCAAGGTCGACATTTTCGTCGCGGGCATTGGTACTGGTGGAACCATTACCGGCGTCGGCCGCGTATTGAAAGAGCGTAAGCCCGAGGTGAAGGTGGTGGCCGTCGAGCCGAACGAGAGCCCTGTTCTTTCGGGTGGCGCCCCCGGTCCGCACAAGATTCAGGGCATCGGCGCCGGTTTCGTTCCGTCGGTTCTCGACACCAAGGTCTACGACGAAATCCTACCGGTTCCCTCGGAAGAGGCACTTGCCACCGCTCGCCAGGCGGCGAAGCTTGAAGGCGTGCCGGTCGGCATTTCTTCCGGAGCGGCGCTGGCGGCGGCGATCAAGCTCGGTCAACGGCCCGAGAATGCCGGCAAGACCATCGTTGTGATCGTGCCGTCCTTTGCCGAGCGTTATCTGTCGACGGCCTTGTTCGAAGGGCTTGCCTGATCCACGTCCGGTTCGCCCGGCAACGGAGATGCTTTTTCGGCGGTCGGTGCCTTCAGGGTGCCGGCCGCCTTCTTCTTGGCGAGATCGACAAAGAAGGCGAGGATGATATCGCCGACGCCAGCGTCGGATACCAGTGCCGCGGCGTCTACCGGGTTGAAGAACCGGACCTCGCGCTGATCTTTTTCCTGCCAGTTCTCGAGCTGCCGCTCGATGGCCAGCGGAAAGACGTCGACCAGTACCTTCTCCTGGCGCTTGGGAAACTGCTTCACGTAGGTGAAGCGGCCAATGGCCTTCGGCACGGCGCTGCCGATCAGACCTGCCTCCTCCATCGCCTCGGTTTCGGCGCTCTCGTGAGGCTTCAAGCCTTTGATCGGCCAACCCTTGGGCAATATCCAGCGACCACTGTCGCGGGTGGTGATCATCACCACCTCGTAGCCTTCGGCCGTCAAACGATAGGGCAGGGCGGCGACCTGCCGGAATTTCTCGGGCGTCGCCTTGGCCACAACCGATCCTTTCGGAGACTTAATCATCAAGCGCCTCCCGACCAATCTGGCGGCTGGAACGAGCGCAGGAGCGCTCTATGACATAATTCGCCGGCTAAGGACAGCCTGACCGGACGAACCCGGGAAACCGCTGAGCCAAGTCTCGCTCAGGCCGTTTCTGCCTGCTCGCCATTGTCGAGATAGGTGTTCCAAAGCGCCTTTTCGCCAATGGCGGCAATAAAAGCTGCATGAGCCTCCGCTTCGGAAGCGGACAAACGCGAGGGCAACGGCGCGGGGCGCGGGCGTAGCGCAACGCGACCCCCGGTATCGCCGGTAGAAGCATCCTGGACGGACACCGTCAGGTCGAGGCCAGCCTGCCGGCCACCGGTCAGCTCGAGATAGACCTCGGCCAGGAGCTCCGCATCGAGCAGAGCGCCGTGCTTGATGCGCCTTGAGCGATCGATGCCGTAGCGATTGCAGAGTGCATCAAGGCTTGCGGGCGCACCGGGATGCTTCCGCCGCGCCATCATCAGCGTATCGACCACCCGCTCGTTGCCGAAAACTGGCCGTCCCGACGCCTTCAGCTCGAAATTGATGAAGCCCATGTCGAAGCTGGCATTGTGGGCAACCAAATGCGCTTCACCGACAAAGGCGACAAATCCATCGGCGATCTCGTCAAAACGCGGCTTGTCGGCCAGAAACTCGTCGGACAGCCCATGCACATCAAATGCTTCCTTGGGCACCGACCGCCCTGGATTGATGTAGACATGGAAGTTCCGCCCGGTCGGGAAACGGTTGACAACTTCGACGCAGCCGATTTCGACAAGGCGGTCGCCGGTCTTGGGATCGAGGCCAGTGGTTTCGGTATCGAAGACGATTTCACGCATGGGCGAATCCTGCCTGCCGACGAGCACGATTTCAAGGAAATCCGCCCCGCTTGTCCCCCGCCAAATCCTCAAGAAAGCAGTTGACGGAGAAAAGCCTCGACGGAAGCCTTCGCCGCGGCGATACCGTCTCCAGAGGGGATGACGAAATCGGCTCGCGCCCTTTTCTCGGCATCCGGCATCTGCCGCGCGAGGAGGACCTCGAACTTTTCCTGCGTCATGCCGGGGCGAGACAGCACGCGGGCGCGCTGCACCTCGGCCGGGGCCGATACCACCACCGTCTTGTCGACATCCCCCTGCCGGCCGGTTTCGAAAAGAAGCGGAATGTCGAGGATGACTGCTCGGGCGCCAGTGGCCCGAGACCGTGCGAGGAAATCGGCTTCGGCACGATGCACCGCCGGATGAACGATGGCTTCCAATCGGCGGAAGGCGTCGGCATCGCCGGAAAGCCGTTCGGCGAGCCGAGCGCGGTCGACGCGACCCGCCCTGGTCGTTCCAGGGAATGCCGCCTCGATATCGGCGGCGAGCGGACCTTCGTAGAGGGCATGCACCGTCGCATCGGCATCGAACACCGGCAGACCCGCTTGCCGGAACAGATCGGCGGTGGTGGTCTTGCCCATGCCGATCGAGCCGGTGAGACCGATGATGATCAAAGATCGGCCTCGATCAGTGCCCGAAGCTCCGCGGTCACCGACGGGCGTTGTCCGAACCAGCGCGTGAAGCCCGGGACCGCCTGGTGGAGGAGCATGCCAAGACCGTCGACGGTGCGGAGGCCACGCGACGCGGCCGAGGCGAGGAATGGCGTCTCAAGAGGTACATAAACGATGTCCGTCACCACGGCATCGGCCGGCACGACGCTCAGATCGAGATCGATGGCACCATCGCCTTTCATGCCCAACGACGTCGTGTTGACGAGAAAGCCGGCCGTTACCGCATATCGATTCGCTTCCGAAAGGACGTCGGCAGAGGCTCGGCCGGGATAGCGCCCCGCCAGGGCCTCCGCTCGCGACAGGGTGCGATTGAGGATGCGCACCCTGAATCCGCGGTCGACCAACGCATCCACGACGGCGGCGGCGGCACCGCCGGCACCGAGCACGAGCGCTTCGGCAGGAGCCCTGTCCCAGCCGGGCGCACGATCGTCGAGATTGGCAAGAAAGCCAATTCCGTCGGTGTTGTCCGCGCAGAGCACGCCATTTTCCATCCACAACGTGTTGGCGGCGCCAACCCGGTCGACGACCGGCTCACGATAGCCGGCAGCGCGGGCGGCCGTTTCCTTGTAGGGAATGGTGACATTGCCGCCGAGCAACCCGCTGTCGGCAAAGTGGGCGAAGAAATCCTCGGCTCGTTCCGGCTCGACGGCAACGCGGCCATAGTCACCCTTGATATCGAACTGTTTCAGCCAGTGGCCGTGGATCAAAGGTGAACGCGACTGGCTCACGGGCCAGCCAATGACGGCCGCATGACTCATTGTTCGATCATCCTTTCCTCGCGCAGAAACTCGAGCAATGGCAGGAGAGGCAGACCGAGGATGGTGAAATGGTTTCCATCGATGGCTTCGAACAGCTGAACGCCGAAGCCTTCGAGCTGGTAGGCGCCGACCGAACCCAGTGCCGTTTCGCCAACCACGGCGAGATAGTGACTGATGAAGCGTGTCGAGAGTGGCCGCATGGTCAGTTTGGCACCATCGACAGTGCGATAAAGAACCTCGCCATTGCGGGCCAATGACAAGGCGGAATGAAGTTCGTGCGTGCGCCCCGAGAGACGGACGAGTTGCCGACTGGCTTCCTCGCGATCCCTTGGCTTGTGAAAACGTTCATCGCCCAGCGACAGTGTCTGATCGGCACCGATGACCAGATCGCCGGGCCTGCGCAACGAGACCTCGACCGCCTTCACATCGGCAAGTGCCTGCGCCACATCGGCGGCGGAAAGCCCGACGAGATCCTCCTCAATGAGGCGTTCGTCGACATCGGCCGGAATCCGTTTGAAGATCAGACCGGCACCGGTCATGAGGGCGGCGCGAGCGGCGCTCGCAGAGGCAAGAACGAGGCTCATGTCTTAACCGGCGTCCGAAAAGGGATCGAGGACCTTGCCATAGCGATGCTGGTCCCAAAGGGCGAGGATGGCGGCGGCGGTTTCCTCGATCGATCGGCGCGTGACGTCGATCATCGGCCAACCATGCTCGGTGCAGAGGCGCTTGGAATAGAGAATTTCCTGGGCGATCGACGCCTTGTCGACATAGGTCGAGTTCTGGTTCTGATCGGCGAGTGCCAGCAGGCGGTTCTGTCGGACATGCATGATGCGTTCGGCAGTGGCGATGAGGCAGACCACCAGCGGCCGCCGCGCGACGATAACCTTGTCGGCAATTGGGATGCCCGGCACTAGAGGGACATTGGCAGTGCGGATGCCGCGATTGGCGAGATAGATCGATGTCGGTGTCTTCGACGTGCGGCTGATGCCGATCAGGATGACATCGGTTTCCTCGATGTCATCGGGAAGGGCGCCATCGTCGTGAGCCAGTGTGAAGTTCAGCGCGTCGATCCGCTTGAAATAGTCGGCGTCCATGGCGTGCTGGGCGCCGGCCTTGCCGATCGCCCGCACATTGAAGAAGGAACGGAACACATCGAACACGGGCCGCAACACGTCGATGCAGGGAATGGCCGCCGCCTGGCAGGCTTCTTCGAGCCGAACGGCCAGATCCTGTTGCACCAGCGTATAAAGAACGATGCCGGGAGCAGCCTCGATGTCGGCGATGACGCGCTCGATGTGCCGAACCGATCGCACCAAGGGATAGATGTGCTCGATGGCCACCATCGAGTCGTATTGCGCTGTTGCCGCCCGGCCGACGGCGAGCAGCGTCTCGCCGGTGGAGTCCGAGACGAGGTGGATATGAAAATAGGTCTGGCCTCGCTTCATGGCCGGCGTGCTCCGAAAGATGGCGGGCAGCATCTCAGATGGCGCAAGGCTTGGCGAGTTCTTTTTAGCCTCCTGCGATCAAGCACTTGGATGCGGTTGGTCGGGGGCTGTCCACAGGCCGCCGCCCATCTGGTGGACGAACGTGAACAAGCGAGGCCCTGGGAAAGGGGTCTGGCCGACCCCTGTGGGTAAGTCGCAAATTCGTCAACAGGCAGGCCAAAACGACCTCTTTTTGACGGACCCTGTGGGTGCTGTGCAAAAGCGATCCGCGTGCTTAACGGTTCTTTAACTTTTCGACCGTCATCCCCATTGACCATTCGTTAAGACTTGCGGCATTCCGCCATCCGTTGAAGTTTTCCACGAAAGCCACAGGCTAATGTGTGAGAGGCGGTTGTCGATATCCTCCGTCGCCTCCTCGCATGGTTCGGATTGTGGAGAGGCGACAATCCCTGCTATCCCTCGGCAATAAGAAAAAGAAAGTCTCTTCAAATAGGATTCTTAACTTGGAAACGGCCGACGGCGCGATGACAGACAGGGTGGCAAACGAACGTCGCCTCCTCAGGGTTCTCGATGGCGAGCGGCTCTCACCGCCACCGGTCTGGATGATGCGGCAAGCCGGTCGCTATCTTCCCGAGTATCGAGCCACACGCGCCAAAGCGGGTTCCTTCCTAGATCTTTGCTATGCACCGGAACTTGCCACGGAGGTGACGCTTCAGCCGATCCGACGCTTTGGCTTTGATGCGGCCATTCTGTTTTCCGACATCCTCGTCATACCGCATGCGCTGGGTCAGAAGGTCTGGTTCGTCGAGGGAGAAGGACCCCGACTGGAGCCGATCGATCTGTCTCGCCAGGAACTCCAACCGGATCGCCTGCTCGAACGGTTGGCGCCGGTCATCGAAACGGTGTCTCGCGTTCGCAGCGAGCTTCCGAAGGAGACCGCGCTGCTCGGCTTCTGCGGGGCGCCCTGGACGCTAATCACCTACATGGTCGCCGGACGGGGTACACCGGATCAGATGCCGGCACGCCGGGCAGCGCTCGCGGATCCAAGCGGTGTCGATCGGTTGGTCGACGTTCTGGTCGACGCTTCGATCGACTATCTTTCCGCCCAGCTTGCGGCTGGCGCCGACGCGGTTCAGATTTTCGATACCTGGGCGGGGGCGCTCGACGATACCGGCTTCTGGCGGTTTGTCATCGAACCGACGAAACGGATTGTCGCGGGAGTGCGAGCCCGAGTGCCGAATGCCCGGGTGATCGGCTTTCCAAAGGGGGCAGGCGGACATCTTCCGGCTTACGTTAGGGAGACCGGAGTCAATGCCGTTGGCATCGATTGGCAGGCTTCGCTCGATTTTGTTCGGGATAGCGTGCAGCCTCAAACCGCCGTGCAGGGAAACATCGATCCGCTGCATCTCGTCGTCGGTGGCGGAGCTCTCGATGCCGCCGTCGATCGGGTGCTCGATCGTTTGGGCGAGGGGAGGCTGATCTTCAATCTCGGTCACGGCATCACGCCGGACGGTTCCATCGACAATGTTGCGCGTATGCTGGCACGTGTTCGCGGGGGGCGGTGATGGGCTTGGCCTACGATTGGATCAAGATCGGCCATCTGTTTTCCGTCATCGCCTGGATGGCCGGCATTTTTTATCTGCCGCGCCTTTTCGTCTACCACGCCGATGCCGAGGTGGGGTCGGCTCAGTCTGAGACGTTCAAGGTGATGGAGCGCCGACTCCTCAAGGGCATCATGCGGCCAGCCATGTATGGCACTTGGGGTTTTGGCCTCTGGCTCGGTTTGAAGGGTGGCTGGTTTTCCGGCGCGTCCTGGCTGTGGCTGAAAGCCTTGCTGGTGCTTGCCCTGACCGTTTACCACTACCAGCTCGATGCTTGGCGCAAGGCCTTCGCGATTGATGCAAATCGGCGCAATTCCCGCTTTTTCAGGATGATGAACGAGCTGCCCACAATCATTCTCCTGGGCATTCTGACCTTGGTTGTGCTGAAGCCGTTTTGACGCTGAGGCGACGGGTTGCCGTCTTGCCGCGCCGGTCGGAACAGAGTATAGCGAAATCCGTCCCTCGCTTCGCGGGCAGGCATCTTCCGGACGGAGCGTTCGGATAGTTTTCCCGTGGCGGCTCCCCGCCGTCACTGCCAGCCCGCGTCTTTCGGAAAAGATCGTCGATGCGTATCCCCACCGAGGGGAGTTTTGTGTTTTCGACTTCAATTCCTTTTTCCAGCCAAGAGATGCCTTGTCCATGTCGGAGATGAAGCTCCAGGATCTCAAGAAGAAGACCCCCACCGAACTTCTGGCCGTTGCGGAAGAAGTCGAGGTCGAGAATGCCTCGACCATGCGCAAGCAGGAACTGCTGTTTGCCATTTTGAAGCAGCTTGCCGAGCAAGAAGTCGATATCATCGGCGAGGGTGTCGTCGAAGTGCTGCAGGATGGGTTCGGTTTCCTGCGCTCTCCCGATGCCAACTATCTGCCAGGTCCGGACGACATCTATATTTCGCCGGCCCAAATTCGTCGGTTCTCGCTCAGGACCGGCGACACCGTCGAGGGGCAGATCAGGAGCCCCAAGGAAGGCGAGCGCTACTTCGCGCTGCTCAAGGTCAACACCGTCAATTTCGAGGACCCCGAGAAGGCGCGCCACAAGGTGCACTTCGACAACCTGACGCCGCTCTATCCTGACGAGCGCTTCCGCATGGAAGTCGAGGGCGTGCCGTCGAAGGACTTTTCGGCGCGCGTCATCGATATCGTGGCGCCGCTTGGCAAGGGACAGCGCGCGTTGATCGTTGCGCCGCCGCGTACCGGCAAGACGGTCCTGCTGCAGAACATTGCCCACTCGATCACCACCAACCATCCGGAATGCTATCTGATCGTTCTTCTGATCGACGAGCGTCCGGAAGAAGTGACCGACATGCAGCGCTCGGTGCGCGGCGAGGTGGTGTCCTCCACCTTCGACGAGCCGGCGACGCGCCACGTCCAGGTCGCCGAGATGGTCATTGAGAAGGCCAAGCGTTTGGTCGAGCATGGCCGTGACGTCGTCATTCTTCTCGACTCCATCACCCGTCTCGGCCGAGCCTACAACACTGTGGTGCCGTCTTCCGGCAAGGTGCTGACCGGCGGCGTCGATGCAAACGCGCTGCAACGGCCCAAGCGCTTCTTCGGCGCGGCACGCAATATCGAGCAGGGTGGGTCGCTGACCATCATCGCCACCGCACTGATCGACACCGGCAGCCGCATGGACGAGGTGATCTTCGAAGAGTTCAAGGGCACGGGCAACTCGGAAATCATCCTCGATCGCAAGATCTCCGACAAGCGCGTGTTCCCTGCGATCGACATCCAGCGTTCCGGTACCCGCAAGGAAGACCTGCTGGTGGCGCCGGACAAGCTCAAGAAGACCTTCGTTCTTCGCCGCATTCTCAATCCTATGGGAACCACCGACGCAACCGAGTTCCTGTTGGACAAGCTGCGGCAGACCCGAACCAACGGCGATTTCTTCGATTCCATGAACACCTGATCCGGTCGACGGTGTTTCACGTGAATCAGTGAAACACCGTCGATTCGGTACCGTTTCAAATCGCCAGAATGTCGATGAGGGCCCCGTTGGGGCCCTTGCCTTTTGAACATACCGCCAACCCCAACGGTACTCCCTGGGTTCGGCACTACGAAGGTATCAACGGAGACATCGAATCGTGACCGAGACGATCTTCGCCTTGTCGTCAGGTGCGCCGCCAAGCGGCGTCGCGGTGGTGCGTGTCTCCGGACCTCAGGTTCGATTCGTACTCGAAACAACGATTGGGCATGTGCCTGCTTCTCGCCGTGCGGTGTTGCGAGACATCAGTGGAAATGGTCAGCTGATCGACCGCGGTCTGGTGCTTTTCTTTCCGGGGCCGGCCAGCTTTACCGGTGAAGACGTCGCCGAGTTCCATCTTCACGGCGGTCGAGCGGTCCTATCGGCTTTTCTCGCCT
Organism: Pleomorphomonas sp. T1.2MG-36; assembly: GCF_950100655.1. Taxonomy (NCBI): domain Bacteria; kingdom Pseudomonadati; phylum Pseudomonadota; class Alphaproteobacteria; order Hyphomicrobiales; family Pleomorphomonadaceae; genus Pleomorphomonas; species Pleomorphomonas sp. T1.2MG-36. The sequence continues at coordinate 86,912 of NZ_CATNLY010000045.1, read as the reverse complement.
ATATTGGTGGGCTACCCGGGCTGAGACTGGCTGAAGCCGGAGAGTTCACGCGGCGAGCGTTCGAGAATGACCGCCTGGACCTGACGGAGGCCGAGGGACTTGCCGATCTGATCGCTGCCGAGACAGACGCTCAGAGGCGGCAGGCCTTGCGACTGGCTGGCGGAGCGTTTCGACAGAAGGCCGAGGAGTGGCGCCAGCGTATCATCGGCCTCAGGGCCTATGTCGAAGCTGATCTTGACTTCTCCGACGAGGAGGATGTGCCGGCTGACGTCTCAAGTGGCGTTGTTCCGGCCGTTGCCGGCCTGCAAGCGGAAATCGAACGCGCACTGACAGCTGGAGAGCGTGGCGAGCGGATTCGCGATGGTTTGGAAGTGGTGGTGCTCGGGCCGCCCAACGCGGGCAAGTCCAGCCTGGTCAACGCCCTGGCCGAACGTGATATCGCCATCGTCACGGACATTCCCGGGACTACCCGCGATGTCCTGGAAGTCCGCCTTGATCTTGACGGTTACGCCGTGACGTTGATCGACACAGCCGGTCTTCGCGACGGTGGCGATACCATCGAGGCGGAAGGTATGAGGCGCGGTAGGGCGAGGGCGGCGGCGGCTGACATCGTTCTATGGCTTGATGAGACTAGTGCCCTCCCGCCGGACGAAGTGTTGGCGCTTGAGGCTGCGGTTTTGAGGGTTCGGACAAAGGCTGATCTCTCTCCCGGGGAGGGTGAAGGGATCCGGGTTTCGATCCATGATCGGACTTCGATCGATCGTCTGCTTCTCAGGTTGTCCGAGGAAGCAGCCAGTCGACTGGGCGGAGAGGCACCGTTGGTCAGCCGCGTTCGTCAACGGGGGTGCTTGGATCAGGCTTGTAAGGCACTACGAGAGGCTGGAGCTCCTGGCCTTCCTGCAGAGGTGGTAGCCGATCACCTTCGGCGGGCTAGTGATGCACTTGGACGCCTGACAGGTCGGATCGATGTGGAAGAGGTGCTGGGCTCCATTTTCTCGACCTTTTGCATCGGCAAGTAACCGATTCTCATCCGAAACGAATCTCCAGAAGCACTTATAGGCGGAATGGCTGCGGCGCGCGGCGGGCTGAAATTCGCAGTTAATTAACGGTGTTTCACGTGAAACACTCCACAGCCTGTGGAAAAGTCTTCGGATTCGCCTCCGAACCGAACCACGGAATCGAGCCTTTTCGAGGCGAGATCGGGCGAGAAAGACCGGAAAACAGCGCTTTCGGCTTTGACCTTATAGCCTCAATTGCCCTATGAAGACCCAACTGACCCCTGTCATCGGGCGCCACGCGCCGAGAAGGGCTTAGCTCGGTCGGCCACGGCGCCAATGGTCGCGCCAATTGGGCAGCGGCGACACTTGCAGATATCGGAGCGACAGTGAACGATCTGGAACGCTTTGACGTAATCGTTATCGGCGGTGGCCATGCGGGCGCCGAAGCCGCGCACGCCGCTGCGCGTAGTGGTGCGCGTACTGCGCTGATTACACATCACTTTTCGACTATTGGCGCGATGTCCTGCAATCCCGCGATTGGCGGGCTGGGCAAGGGACATCTCGTTCGTGAAGTCGATGCACTCGACGGCTTGATGGGCCGAGTTGCCGATGCTGCCGGCATTCAGTTCCGTCTTCTCAATCGACGGAAAGGGCCGGCCGTGCGGGGTCCTCGCGCGCAAGCCGACCGAAAGCTCTACAAGGCGGCGATGCAGGCCGAGATTGCGTCGACAGCCAACCTTTCGGTGGTCGAGGGTGAAGCCGACGATATCGAGGTTACTGACGGTAGTGTTTCGGCAGTCGTCATAGCGGATGGGCGTCGGCTGACCTGCGCTGCTGTGGTTTTGACGACCGGGACCTTTCTGTCCGGACTTATTCATCTCGGCCCCAAAACGACGCCGGCAGGGCGCATCGGCGAACGGCCGGCCATGGGATTGTCACGAACGCTTGCTCGGCTTGGGTTACGGCTCGGTCGCCTCAAGACGGGTACGCCGCCCCGGCTCGACCGCCATTCGATAGACTACGCCTCACTGGAGGCACAGCCGGGCGATGAAAGCCCGGAGCCATTCTCCACGCTGACCTCGATAATCGCCCAGCCGCAGGTTGCCTGCTACATCACCCGAACGAGCGAGGCAACGCACCGGGTAATTCGTGACAATGTCCACCGCTCGCCCATGTACTCCGGTCAGATCGGCAGCCGCGGACCTCGCTATTGCCCATCGATCGAAGACAAGATCGTCCGCTTCGGGGATCGGGACGGGCATCAGATTTTTCTGGAGCCGGAAGGGCTCGACAGCGATCTCGTCTATCCCAACGGCATCTCGACGTCCTTGCCCGAAGATGTGCAGGACGCGATCATTGCGTCGATTCCCGGGCTGGAGCGGGCGCGCATCGTCCAATACGGCTATGCCATCGAGTATGACCACATCGACCCTCGCGAGCTGCAACCGACGTTGGAAGCAAAGAAGCTGGCCGGATTGTTCCTCGCCGGCCAGATCAACGGCACCACCGGTTATGAGGAAGCGGCGGCTCAGGGTCTTGTCGCCGGCATCAACGCGGCCCGGCGAGCGGGTGGGGCGGAAGGCATCGTGTTCGATCGAGCCGAAGCCTATCTCGGTGTGATGATCGATGATCTTGTCACCAAGGGTGTGAGTGAGCCCTATCGCATGTTCACCTCCCGTGCCGAGTATCGCTTATCGCTGAGGGCGGATAACGCCGACCAGCGGCTGACGGCCCGTGGGCTTGCTCTCGGTGTGGTCGGGTCGACCCGTGCCCTTGCCTTCTCGGCAAAGATGGCGGCGCTGGAAGCCGCGCGGCAAACGGCGCTGTCACTCTCGCTGAGCCCGCGTGAAGGCGAGGACCATGGCCTTGCTCTCAACAAGGATGGCGTCCGACGGACCGCTTATGAGCTTCTCTCCTATCCGGACATGTCATTGTCCCGCCTTGCCGGCATCTGGCCTGAGCTCGGTTGTTTCGATAGCGTGACGAGCGCGGCCCTGGAGACCGAGGCGCTCTACGCCGTCTATCTCAACCGGCAGGAGGCCGATATCGCGGCGTTTCGACGCGACGAAGCCCGCGCATTGCCGGCTGATCTCGATTATCAGGCGGTGACGGGGCTTTCCAACGAAGTCCGGCAGAGGTTGGAATCGGTGCGACCGACCACTCTCGGTCAGGCCGGTCGTATCGATGGCGTGACGCCTGCCAGTCTGACGCTGCTTCTCGCCCACTTGCGCAAGCTTTCGGCGCGCCAGAAAGGGGAGGCCGCCTGATGACGGGGAAGGTAGCGAACCCAGCCGAAACGGATGACGACCTGGACGCCGTGCGGGCCATCCTGCCACTGGATGCGGCCATGGAAAGACGGCTTGTGGCTTATGTTGGTCTCGTTCGGAAGTGGCAGCCGGTCAAGAACCTAGTTGCACCGTCAACTCTTCCTGACATCTGGCGGAGGCATGTTGCCGACGGAGCGCAGGCGTTCGCTGCTCTGCCGAACGCCCGGCGTTGGCTCGACATCGGCTCGGGCGCCGGTTTTCCTGGGCTCGTGACGGCCATCCTGTTGGCGGATGTGGAGGGCGGTTCAGTGACTCTCGTTGAGTCCAACGGGCGGAAAGCGGCATTTTTGCAGGCGGTCGCTCGCGAATTGAGCTTGCCGGCAAAGATCGTTTCGGATCGCATCGAGTCGCTTCCGGAACGACTATCGCCCAATGAGAATCGATTCGACGCCGTTTCGGCTCGGGCTCTCGCCTCGTTCGATCGTCTTCTCGAGTATGCCGAACCTTGGCTGTGCGCTGGAGCAACGGGCGTTTTCCACAAGGGACAGGATTTTGCCACGGAGCACAGGCAAGCGTCTCTCTCGTGGAGCTTCGATCTGGTAGAACGGAAGAGCCGGATCGAAGCCGACAGCCGCATCATTCTCGTCGATCATGTCCGCCGGCTGCCGACTGCCGGTCTTCCAGAACAGGATGCCCGCCGATGAACCGCCTTCCGCACAGTCCCCGCGTGTTGTCGCTGGCCAACCAGAAGGGCGGCGTCGGCAAGACGACCACGGCCATCAACCTCGGCACGGCCCTGGCCGCCATCGGCGAGGAGGTGCTGATCATCGACCTCGACCCGCAGGGCAACGCCTCGACCGGCCTCGGTATCGATCGCAAGTCGCGCAAGGTGTCGACGTATGATCTTCTGATCGGCGAAGCGGAACTGCGGGAATGTCTGGTGCCGACGGCCGTGCCGCGGCTCACCGTCGCGCCGTCGACGTTGGACAATCTTGGGGTGGAGCTGGAAATCGCCGGCTCGGGAGATCGTGCCTACCGTCTCAGAAAGGCCATCGCCCGGCATGTCGAGGCGGTGGAGAACACGGGTGGTCGCGAGAAGAACTTCACCTACGTGCTGATCGACTGTCCGCCCTCGCTCAATCTGTTGACCATCAATGCGCTGTCGGCCTCGCACTCCATCCTTGTGCCTCTGCAGTGCGAATTTTTCGCCCTTGAGGGCTTGTCGCAGCTTCTCTCCACCGTCGAGCAGGTCAAGCGCAGCCTCAACCCGGAACTCGGTATCCATGGCATCGTGCTCACCATGTATGACGGCCGCAACAACCTCAGTGCGCAGGTCGTGCAGGACGTTCGCGCCAATATGGGCGATGCCGTCTATGAGACGATCATTCCGCGCAACGTCCGCGTTTCCGAGGCGCCCTCCTACGGCAAGCCGGCGCTGCTCTATGACCTCAAGTGTACGGGCAGCCAAGCCTATCTGAAGCTTGCCTCTGAAATCATCCAGCGCGAGCGGCGTTTCCGCGCCGTCGCGGCATAAGGTATCCCGGAGTCAGGGATGCCGGACCACGAAGACCTCGTCGAACGTGTGGTTCCCGGGGGCTGAAGAAAGCGAAGGGAAAGTCATGAGCAGCGTCAGCGACGAGAGCGGACGTCGGCGGCTGGGCCGGGGACTGGCGGCGCTGATTGGCGATGCCAGTTCCGAATTCGAAGTGGTCGAGCGGGTCCGCGGCATTCGCAAGGTGTCGATCGACCTCATCAAGGCGAACCCCAAAAACCCGCGCCGTCTGTTCAAGGAGGAAGACCTTGAAGAGCTGGCGGGGTCCATTCGCCAGCACGGCATGATTCAGCCAGTTGTGGTTCGGCCGGCGCCGGCCGGCGGCAATGGGTATGAGCTGATCGCCGGTGAGCGGCGGTGGCGCGCCGCGCAGAAGGCCGGCCAGCACGAGATCCCCGTCATCATCCAGGACGTGACCGACCGCGAGGCGATGGAAATCGCCATCATCGAAAACGTTCAGCGGCAGGACCTCAACCCCCTGGAAGAGGCAATGGGATACGACCAGCTCATTCAGGAGTTCGAATACACGCAAAACGACCTCGCCTCGGTGATCGGCAAGAGCCGCAGCCATGTCGCCAACACGCTGCGTCTGCTCAAGCTGCCCGAACCGGTGAAGGAGTATCTCAACGCAGGTGCTTTGACGGCCGGCCATGCCCGTGCCCTGATTGCCGCGCCCGATCCCACAGCGCTTGCCAAGCGTATCGTCGAGGAGGGCATGACCGTCCGTTCGGCGGAGACGCTGGCGCAGGCGACCATTTCGGAGCCGCATGGTCGGGCAAAGGTGGCAAAGCCGGACAAGGATGCCGATACGCGAGCGCTGGAAAAGCGGCTTTCCGACGCGTTGGGGCTGTCCGTGGAAATTCGTCACAAGCCCAACGGCTCGGGCGAGATGCGGCTCGGCTACGCCAGTCTCGATCAACTGGACGACATCATTCGTCGTCTGGAAGACTGATTTTTCCGATTTTCACCTGTTCGATTCGCAAGCGAAACGCCCCGACGATGTCTCGCCGGGGCGTTTTGTTTCGATTCCGATCTTTCGGACCCGTAACGATCTCGTCGGGAGAGAGTCTCAGCGCTGGGAAAGTGCCTTGACCATGCGGTCGATGCCTTCATCGAGCATGGAGCGAGGACAACCGAAGTTCAGACGAACGTGATGGTCGTCGCCGCCGAAGCTGGGGCCGGGGTTGAAGGCGACTTTGGCCTTGTCGAGGAAGAAGCGATAGGCGTCCCCAAGATCGAGCTCTGAACAATCGAGCCAGGCGAGGTAGGTCGCTTCCGGGGCGGTGATCCGGATTCCTGGAATCTCCCGTTCAAGGCGCGCAACGAGATGGTCCCGATTGGCTTCGAGATAGGCAAGCAGGGCTTGTTTCCAGGGGCGTCCGTTTCGGAGTGCCGCTTCGGTGGCGACAAGCCCAAGCACGTTGGCGCCTTCGCTCATGCCGAGATTGGCGGCGATGAAGCGACGGCGCAGATCGGGATCGGGAATGATGGCGTAGGCCGTCTTCAGGCCGGCGATGTTGTAGGTCTTGCTGGCCGCCATCAGGGTGATAGTTCGGCGGGCGATATCCGGCGAAAGGGACGCAATGGGCACGTGCCTGACTGCCCCGTAGACGATGTCGCAATGAATCTCATCCGAAATGATTACGGCGCCGGACGAAAGGCATGCGTTGGCGATTGCCGCGAGCTCGGCGCGCGTCCGCACGCGACCGGTGGGATTGTGCGGGTTGCAAAGCAGGAAAGCTGCCGCGCCGGCGAGGGCGCCGGTCAGACGATCGAGGTCGACGGCGCAACCCTGGGCGACCGGCAACACCGGAACGTCGACGCGGGTGAGATCCCAGTTGCCGGCAGCGGCGAGGATCGGCGGATAGACCGGCGTTTCGACCACCAAGCGGTCGCCGGGTTGAGCAAAGGCCTTGAGCGCCTGGTTGAAGCCCGGCACGACGCCTGGCAGAAACACCACGTCAACAGGCGATATGGTCCATCCATAGAGATCCTGCATGTCGGCCGCGATCGCGTCGCGCAGCGAGGCTGGCCCAGGACCGCCGTACCCGAACACCGGATGATCCAGGCGGTCGCGCAAAGCGGTGGCAATCGGCTCGGCAACGGGGAAATCCATGTCGGCCACCCACATCGGCAGAACGCCCTCGGGATAGCGGTCCCATTTGGAGGTGGGTACCTGCCGTCGATCGATGACGGTGTCGAAGTCGTAGGCAGCCATGAAGAAAATGTCCTTGTCGTAGAGGCGGATCAGCCGACACTAGACCCAAAGCCCGGACCCGATCCAGCCTTTGGACGCATGTTGATTGGGCAGATGATGCTGTTGTCAGGCGGCTCGCTTCGGCTCGATGAGATCCCAGCGGTTGCCGTAGAGATCTTCGAAGACTGCGACGGTACCGTAGGCCTCGAAGCGGGGCTCTTCGAGAAAGCGAACGCCTCGGGACGAGAACGACGCATGGTCTCGGGCGAAATCGTCGGTCTCGAGGAAAAGGAAAACCCGGCCGCCGGTCTGATCGCCGATATGCGCCGCCTGTTCCGGACCGTCAGCCCGGGCAAGCAGCAGGGCGGCTCCGGATCCGGTTGGAGCGACCCGCACCCATCGCTTGCCGTCGCCAAGCGGCGCGTCGTCTATGAGGGAGAAGCCGAGTACATCGACATAGAAGGCGATCGCCTCGTCATAGTCGGCGACCACGAGCGCCACGCTGGCGATCGTCCGGGTCATGCGGGATCCTTGGAAATGCCCGGCTGTTCGATGGCGTGACGCGACAGAAGTGGCAGTTGCGCGATCGAGAACAGCAAGGTCAACGGCATGATGCCCCAGACCTTGAAGGCGACCCAGAACTCGGTCGTCTGGGTGCGCCAGATCAGCTCGTTGAGGACGGCAAGAAGAAGGAAGAACAGGCCCCAGCGGATGGTCAGTTTGCGCCAGCCCTGTTCGTCGAGATGGAAAGCGCCGTCGAAGACGTATCCGAGCAAAGTCTTGCCGAAAAACAGACCGCCGAGGAGCGCGCCGCCGAACAGGGTGTTGACGATGGTCGGCTTCATCTTGATGAAGGTGTCGTCGTGCAGGATCAGCGTCAACGTGCCGAAGATGGCGACGACGATACCCGTCACCAGCGGCATGATGGCGAGGCGTCGGTTGATCGCCCAGGAAGCGATCAACGCCACCGCCATCGCCGCCATGAAGGCACCGGTGGCGGCGAAGATACCGAAGCGGCCGTTGGCAAAGAAGAAGACGAGAAGCGGGCCCAGCTCAAGGGCGAGCTTGAGCCAGGGATTCTCGGCCTTGCGGCCGGCGGCGGGCATCTCGGTCATCATCACTCCTGGCGGGCTGCGGTCACTTGTACTTGGAATAGTTGATCTGGAACCATTCCGGATTGGTGGGATTGCCCACCTTGGTTTCGTAGATGGCCACCGTGGTGTCAAACCCCTGATCGTCGGTTACCGTCCACTGCTTCAGTTCGGTGGTGCGTGCATCGAAGTAAAGCGTCAGATGGCTGGTGACGAACGTGCCAGGGTCTTGAAGGCGGATGACGATGAAATCGGAATCGGCGCTGACCGACTGCACCACTGCCTCTTCAAGCAGGTTGATGTTCTTGTCGAGCAGGAAGCGCAATGGCGTTTCCGACAGAAGATAGAGCGTCTGCGACTGCATGGCCTTGTCGTCGACCGCAACTGTCCGGCCGTCGACTGTGATGTCGAGCTGTGCCGGCGGATAGTAGCGGAAACGCATCTTGCCGGGCCGGTCGATGACGAAATAACCGGTGGTCTCGCCGCCATCAGGCGCCGTCTGCAGGAACTTCCCTTCGAAGGTGGTGATCGAGTTGAAGTAGCGGTTGACCGCCTGCACCGTGGCGAGCTGCTCGGGCGAAAGATTGGCGAGGTTGGGCTTGGCCAGCGCTTCGGTTGTTGCAAGGGGTACCGCGGCGGTGGCGAGCGCCAGCGTCACGCCGGCACCGGCAATGCCGCTCAGGAACGCACGGCGCCCTATCCTCAGGGTTTGAAACATCGCGGATACCCTTTCCGTTGTTACTTTCCGCACGCGATGGCGACGCTGCGGCACACGTCCCACCCACTTAAAGATCAGAAGATGGCGAAACAAGGTAGAGTTTCCAGCGCCGTATTGACAAGACGGCGGCGTGCGCCAAAGACAGGCGGCAGGGTTGGCGACAGAGATGCCTCCGGCCCTTCGGGACTTGGGCCTTCGCGGCTTTGGCGGAGAATGGAGAGGCCAGCATGACCATTTCCGAAGCGCTTGGACGGGTGCGGGCGGTGATCGAGGGGGCCGAGGAGGAGGCCGGACGGCCAACCGGTTCGGTGACGTTGATCGCCGTTTCCAAGACCTTTCCGGAGGCCGATGTCCGTGCCGCCATCGCCGCCGGGCAGTTCGTCTTCGGCGAAAACCGCGTGCAGGAGGCCGCCACCAAGTTTCCGTCGGTAAAGGCGGATTTCCCCAGCGTTGAGCTGCATCTGATCGGACCGTTGCAGTCAAACAAGGCGCGCGAAGCGGTGGCTTTGTTCGATGTCATCCACAGCGTCGACCGCGACAAGATCGCGGCGGCTCTTGCCAAGGAAATGCGGACGCAGAACCGTTTCCCCAAGCTGCTCGTGCAGGTCAACACCGGGGAGGAGCCGCAAAAGGCTGGTATCGCGCCGCGCGAAACGGTGGACTTCGTGAAGCGCTGTCGCGACGTGCACGGCCTCGCCATTACCGGGTTGATGTGCATCCCGCCGGTCGGCGATCCGCCAGCGCCGCATTTCGCGTTGCTCGACGAACTGGCGCGGCGGGCTGGGGTGGCCTTCCGCTCGATGGGCATGTCGTCGGATTACGAAACGGCGATCGGCCAGGGCGCGACGCATGTGCGGGTCGGCAGCGCCATTTTTGGCTTCCGGGACTACGGCGCCGCCTGAGCGCCCAGCGCCCTGTCGATGGCCGGTCTCAGTTCCGTCGAGATTCTGTCGGGCGTAAGCGGCCCCACCAGCTTGGCGACGATGTGACCGTCGGCCACCACGAAGGTTTCGGGCACGCCATAGACGCCCCAGTCGATGCCGACGCGACCTTTGCGATCGGCGCCGACGGCGGCATAGGGATTGCCGAGGCCGTTGAGGAAGCGCAGCGCCTGATCGTCGGCGTCCTTGTAGTTGAGCCCGTAGAGGCGGATACGCCGGTCCTCGGCGATTTTGGTCAGCAGCGGATGCTCGGCACGGCAGGGCGCGCACCAACTGGCGAACACGTTGACGACGGAAACGCCTTTGGCGAGGTCGGTCGACGAAAGACCGGGAACCGATGCTCCGTCTTGCGTCAGTCCGGCGACGGCGTCGAGCCGGAAGTCGGGAACCGGTTTGCCAATCAGTGCGGACGGTACCTCCGCCGGGTCGCCCGCTCCGAGTCTTGCGTAGAACAAGGCGGCAAGCGCCAGAAACAAGACGAGCGGAACGAGCGCGAGAAGGCTGGCGCGGCGGCGGGAAGACGTGCTCAAGCCTGCGTCTCCAGCTTGGCGTCCAATGATGTTTCGGGCGCCAGTCGAGCCGCGGCGCGCGCCGATCGGCGGGTCAGGCCTTGCGCCTCAAGGGTCCTCAGCGTGTGTCTCAAACGGCGATGATCCAGAACCACCCAAAACGTGAGGCCGAAGGCGGCAAGCGCGGCCGCTCCGTAGCTCAGGACAATGAAGCCGGCATAAGGGCCGAGAGAAGCGATCATCGGGCGGCTCCGGCGGCAGTCAGGCCGAGCGCGCGAATGCGCCGACGCAAAATCTCATTGCGCATGGCGGCCAGGTGCAGCGTGGCGAGAAGGGCGGTGAAGGCCAATGCCATGGCCGCGAGCGGCAACAGCATGGTGACGTCGATGGTCGGACCGTCGATACGGAACACCGAGGCAGGCTGGTGCAGAGTGTTCCACCAGTCGACCGAGAACTTGATGATCGGCAGATTGACCGAACCGACCAGGATCAGGATTGCGGCGGCGCGCGCGCCGCGCGTCGGATCCTCGATGGTACGCCAGAGTGCGATGAGGCCGAGATACATGATGAACAGCACCAGCACCGAGGTGAGGCGCGCATCCCACTCCCAGTAGGTGCCCCACATCGGCCGACCCCACAGCGATCCGGTCACCAGGGCCAGCGCGGTGAAAGTGGCACCGATCGGGGCGGCCGCGCGAGCGGCGACATCGGCAAGCGGATGTCGCCAGACCAGGGTGCCGAGCGCGGACACGGCCATGATGGCGTAGGTCAGCATGGACAACCAGGCGGCGGGCACGTGGATGTACATGATCCTGACGGTCTCGCCCTGCAAATAATCAGCCGGCGAGCGGATGACCAAGGCGAGACCGCCGGCGAACAACATGACGGTGAGCCCGGCAAGCCAGGGGATCAGGCGGCCGGCAAGTGCTAGGAAGCGTGTTGGATTGGCCAGATCGGCGAGGGGCATGCTTGCCTCGGAGCGTGGGTGCGCGGCCGTCAATCGCGGCTTCGACGTATTCCAGACTGCACAAATAGCGGCTTCGTCGGCGACCGGCAATCCGCAGCGGCGCGAAGGACGCTCAGGGCGGCACCGTCAGTCGCCAAGTCCGGCGATGGCCCGGGCAAAGTCGCGGGCAGCAAAGGGCTCAAGATCGTCGATCCCCTCGCCGACGCCGATGAAGTGCACCGGCAGGCCAAACTTCTCGGCGATGGCGACGAGGATGCCACCGCGCGCCGTACCGTCGAGCTTGGTCATGACGAGACCGGTGACACCGGCCGTCCGGCCGAAGGCTTCCACCTGGGAGATGGCGTTCTGGCCGGTGGTAGCATCGAGCACCAGCAGCACGTCGTGCGGCGCGGTGGGGTCAATCTTGCGGAGGACGCGGACGACCTTCTCGAGTTCGGCCATCAGTTCGGCCTTGTTCTGCAAGCGGCCGGCCGTATCGATCATCAGAACGTCAATGCCCTCGGCTTTCGCCCGGGTCAACGCGTCGAAGGCGAGGCCGGCCGAATCGGCGCCAACGTCGCGGGCAACGATCGGCACGTTCGTGCGCCCGGCCCAGACCTTCAACTGGTCGATGGCGGCGGCACGGAAGGTGTCTCCGGCGGCCAGCATGACTTTTCGGCCCTCGGAGGTGAACTTCAAGGCCAGCTTGCCGATGGTGGTGGTCTTGCCGGACCCGTTCACGCCGACCACGAGCACCACCTGCGGCGCCTTGTCGACCTTCAGTGCGAAGGGGATGGCGACCGGGGCGAGGACATTTTCCACCTCGGCTGCGAGAATGGTCTTCACCTCGTGGTCGGTGATGTCCTTGCCATAGCGCTCGGCGGACAGGCGCTCGGCGATAGCCGACGATACGGCAACGCCAAGGTCGGCCTGGATCAACACGTCCTCAAGTTCCTCGAGTGTGTCGGCGTCGAGCTTGCGCTTGGTAAAGATGGAGACGATGCCGCCGCTGAGCGCCTGCGACGAGCGCGACATGCCGCTGGTGAGGCGCTGGAACCAGGATGGGCGTTCGGCGACAGCGGGTGCCTCCGGCTCGACTGGTGATTCACGTGTATCCGACGCCTCGCGCCCGCCGCCAAACCAACGCCCTATGAGACCCGGCTTCTTGTCGTCCGACATGTTGGTTGGTCCTCTGCCTCAGGCGGCCTTGGAAATAAGGGCACGGTCGGTATGGCCTGTGACGACGGCCGATACGATTTCGCCGGGCATGCCCCGGTCGATCTCTGTGAGCGTAAACTGTTCGGTGCGGCCGAGCCCGTCCTTTTCGACCAGAACGGAGTGACGACGGCCAGCCTCCGCTTCAAGATGGGCGCGGAATGCGGCATCGCCCTTTTCGCGCAATCTAAAAGCGCGATTCTTGATATCAACACGCAAAACTTGTGGCATGCGGGCCGCTGGCGTACCTGGGCGTGGCGAGTAGGGGAAGACATGCAGATGGGTGAGGCCGCAGTCGTCGACGATGGCGAGCGAATTGCGGAACATGTCCTCGGTCTCGGTCGGGAACCCGGCGATGATGTCGGCTCCGAAGACCATGTCCGGCCGGAGACGCCGCGCTTCCTCGCAAAAGCGAATGGCGTCGGCACGAAGATGGCGCCGCTTCATCCGCTTCAGGATCAGGTCGTCGCCATGCTGCAGCGACAAGTGCATGTGCGGCATCAGCCGCTCTTCCTCGGCGATGGCCGCCATCAGGTCGGGGTCGGCCTCGATGGAGTCGATCGACGAAATGCGGAGGCGGGATAGCTCAGGCACTTCCTTCAGGATGGATCGGGTCAGGCGCCCAAGGCGCGGATTTCCAGGCAGATCGTCCCCATAGGAAGTGAGGTCGACGCCGGTCAGCACCACCTCGGCATAGCCGTTCTCGACGAGGCGGCGCACCTGTGCGACCACGTCGCCCATCGGTACCGAACGGGAATTGCCCCGGCCGAAGGGGATGATGCAGAAGGTGCAGCGGTGGTCGCAGCCGTTCTGCACCTGAACGAAGGCGCGGGTGCGTCCCTCGAAACCGTCAACAAGGTGCAGCGCCGTTTCGCGCACGCTCATGATGTCGTTGACGCGGGTCTTTTCCTCCGCCGACACGCCGAAGTCGGGGATCGCCTGATAGGCCGCCTCGGTGAGCTTGTCGGCGTTGCCGACCACGAGATCGACCTCTTCCATGCCGGCGAACAGCTCGGGCGAGGTTTGGGCGGCGCAACCGGTCACCACGATACGGGCTTCGGGATTGGCGCGCCGTGCCCGGCGGATCGCCTGCTTGGCCTGCCGCACGGCCTCACCCGTCACGGCGCAGGTGTTGACCAGCACGGCTTCGGACAGGCCCGCCTCGGCCGCCTTCTGTCGCATCACTTCGGATTCCGCCGTGTTAAGGCGGCAGCCGAAGGTGATCACCTCGATTGCCATGCTTTCGTTCCGATGCTGATGCCCAAACCGGCTATATGGCGGAAAGGCGCGGAAATTGCCAGAGCGGAAACCGCATGGCGGGCGGGCTCAGGCCTGATGCTGGGCGTGGAGAACGTGGAGGCCAAAATCTGCCGCGCCTTCGCTCGGCCTCTCGTCCAGATAGCGCTGCCGGAGCCTCGGAATATCGAGGTCCTCAATGTCGGACAGTCCAAGATCGGCAAACTCGCGGGCGAGCGCTGCTGGCGCTATGAGACCGAGCCAGGGTTCGCCGACCTTTGCCGCCTCGGCCATCTGCGCCACCGTGATCGTTCTGCCTTCCGGCGACTGGCTTTCGGGCGGCGTCGTATAGTCGAGCACGACCTCCGAGGCCGGAAGGTCGGCAATGAAGGCGAAAAGCGCTTGCCGCGTCGCGGCGGGCAGGTAAACCACAACGCCCAGCATCTGAAAGAAGGTCGGCTTGTCCGCCCGCCAACCCGCCGCGGCAAGCTCCGCGACGATGTCGCTCTCGCCGAATACGGCCGGCACCAGCGAAAGGCTGGTCGGTAGTCTCGGTCCGAAGCGCAGCAGGCGGCGACGCTTGTCGGCCTGGGTCGCTGGATGGTCGACTTCGAAAACATGCAGCCCGATCGCGCGATAGGGATTCCGGAGGCCGAGGGTATCGAGACCGGCGCCGAGCACCACCACCTGCCGACAGCCGCGAGACACTGCCTCGGCCAGCGCGTCGTCGGCATACCGGCTGCGCGCGGCCATGAAAAAGCGCATCATCCGATAGCCCGGGACGATCGGCAGGCCCATCATCAGCGGGGCGCCCTCGGGTCCCAGCATGTCCTCGGCATAGGGATCGCGAAATACTCGGCCGTCGTCATGGGTCTGGTGCGCGGCGCGAAGCGCTGCGACGACCAGGGCGGTGGAGCTGGGTGTGCCGTGTTCCATGAAATGCCCCGATAACGAGGCGCCTCAGGCTACAGCCGAGGCGAAGATGTCTTCCGGCAGCAGGCCGTCGCGTTCGAATTCGGTGGCGCCGGTCATCAGAATGCGGTTTTCCGCCGTCCACTCGATGACGAGGTCGCCACCGGGAAGCGTCACGCGAACCTTGCGCCCGGTCCGGCGCGTACGGGCTGCCGACACGGCAGCGGCGCAGGCGGCTGAGCCGCAGGCGCGCGTCAGACCGGCACCTCGTTCCCATACCTTCAGCGTCAATGCGTCCGAGCTTGTCACGTGGGCAAGCGAGATATTGGCGCGCTCGGGAAAAATGGGATGATTTTCAAGCATGGGTCCGATGGCCTGGAGATCGTAGGCTTCCACGTCGTCGACCCAGAAAATGGCGTGCGGGTTGCCGATGTTGGCGACCGAGGGCGAATGCAGGATCGGGGCGTCGATCGGCCCGATCTGCAATTCGATGGCGCGGGTGTCGGCGAAAGGTTCGGCAAGCGGAATGTCGTTCCAGGCAAACCGCGGCTCGCCCATGTCGACGGTAACGAGGTCGCCGGCCTTTTCGATACGCAAGCGGCCGGCGCGTGACTCGACGAAGCAGGGCGAGGGCGCTCCCGCTTCGAACAGACGCCGACCGACGCACCGCGTGCCGTTGCCGCAGGCAAAGCTCTCCGAACCGTCGATATTGAAGATGCGCATGAAGGCCAGCGTATCGGGCCGGCGGGGAGCGTAGAGAACCATGAGCTGGTCGAAGGGCTCGCTGGCGCCGATCGCGCGTGCGGCCTCGGCGGTCACGGTCTCCGTCCTGTCGCGCAGATCGAGCACGACGATCTCGTTGCCGATGCCGTTCATCTTGACGTAAGGGATGCTCATCGCCGCCTGGCTCCTTCTGCTCTCTCATAGACGAATGGCGGCGGCAGAGGAAGCGGCGGGCGTGTCGGCGCGGTAAATGCAGCTTCTGAGGCTGGCGAAAAGCCGGTTTTCCTTGACTCGATGCTGTCTTGCCGCTAATGCCGCTCCATTCTCGTCCTGTTGCGACAGCCGAGCCGCCGACCGGGGCATGATCCCGGAGGTCAACATCCGCCAGCGCGTCGCGCCCGCGGATGCCTGCGGTGCTTGGGTTTCGTGGCGGTCGGGGCCATATGAGCGGTCCGACAAACCGTTCGACGAGGACCGCCGATGTTTGAAAGCCTTTCCGATCGCCTTGCCGGCATTTTCGACAAGCTCACCCGTCGCGGCGCGCTGTCGGAAGCCGACGTCGCGGAAGCCATGCGCGAGGTGCGGCGGGCGCTGCTCGAGGCCGACGTGGCGCTCGACGTTGTCAAGTCCTTCACCGACAAGGTGAAGAACCGCGCTGTCGGCGTCGAGGTGGTCAAGTCGGTCACTCCGGGCCAGATGGTCGTCAAGATCGTCCACGACCAGCTCGTGGAGATGCTGGGGTCCGACGCCCAGCCGATCGATCTTGAAGCACCGGCGCCGGTTGCCATTCTGATGGTTGGTCTGCAGGGCTCGGGCAAGACGACGACGACGGCCAAGATCGCCCGGCGTCTGACCGAGCGTCAGCGCAAGAAGGTGCTGATGGCGTCGCTGGACACCCGGCGTCCGGCGGCCATGGAGCAATTGAAGGTTCTCGGCGAGCAGAACGGCATTGATACGCTGCCGATCGTCGTCGGACAGTCGGCGCAGGAAATCGCTGCGCGGGCGCTGACTGCCGCCCGCCTCGGCGGCTACGACGTGGTTCTGCTCGATACCGCCGGTCGCGTCACCGTCGACGATGCCCTGATGAACGAGGCGGCCGACGTCAAGCGCATCGCCCAGCCGCACGAAGTGCTGCTGGTCGCCGACGCGCTGACCGGCCAGGACGCCGTCAACACGGCGCGCGCCTTCGACGGACAGATCGGCATCACCGGTATCGTTCTGACGCGCGTCGATGGCGATGGTCGCGGCGGTGCGGCGCTGTCCATGCGCGCCGTCACCGGCAAGCCGATCAAGCTGATGGGCGTCGGCGAAAAGGCCGATGCGCTCGAAGACTTCCATCCGCAGCGGGTGGCCGACCGCATTCTCGGCATGGGCGACATCGTGGCGCTGGTCGAGAAGGCCGCTGCCAATATCGACGCCGAGAAGGCGGCCCGGATGGCCGCCAAGATGGGCAAGGGTGAGTTCGACATGAACGACCTTGCCGAACAGCTCGGGCAGATGCAGAAGCTCGGTGGCATGAGCGGCATCCTCGGCCTGATGCCCGGCATGGCCAAGATGAAAAACCAGCTCGCTGCCGCCGGTTTCGACGATCGCCTGCTAAAGCGGCAAGTGGCCGTCATCCAGTCGATGAACAAGAAGGAGCGGGCCAAGCCCGCCGTCATCGACGCCAAGCGTCGCAAGCGCATTGCCGCCGGCTCCGGCACCGAAGTGTCCGACGTCAATAAGGTGCTGAAGATGCATCGGCAGATGGCCGACATGATGAAGGCCATGGGCAAGCAGAAGGGCGGGCTGTTCGGCGGTCTTGGCAAGCTTGGCGCCATGATGGGCGGCGGCATGCCCGATCCGTCCAAGATGGATCCGGCGCAGCTCGAAAAGATGGCTCGCGACATGGGCATGGGTGGTGGACTTGGCGGGAAGGGCGGCTTGCCGCCGGGCCTGCCGGGGACGTTGCCGCCCGGTCTCTCCGGTCTGCCGGGCCTCTCCGGTGGTCGTCTGCCGGGATTGCCGGGTCTTCCCGGTCTGCCGAAGGGACCGAAGAAATGACGACGCTCGATCCGGTGATGGCCGAACTGCTGGAACTGCGCGGCTCGATCGACAACATCGACGCGGCGCTGGTTCATCTCCTTGCCGAGCGTTTCAAGTGTACGCAGAAGGTCGGTCGGCTCAAGGCCGAGCACAAGCTTCCGCCGGCCGATCCCTCGCGGGAAAAGGTCCAGATCGAACGGCTCAGGGCGCTCGCGGCCGATGCCCGGCTCGATCCTGATTTTGCCGAGAAATTCCTGAACTTCATCATCACGGAAGTGATCAGGCACCACGAGGCGCTTCGCCAGTAGGCGACTCCTCACCCCTAACCGAAGACAAACCAAGCTGGAGTAATCCCAATGTCCCTCAAGATCCGTCTCGCCCGTGGCGGCGCCAAGAAGCGTCCGCACTACTCGATCGTCATCGCCGACGCCCGTTCGCCGCGTGATGGCCGCTTCATCGAAAAGATCGGCACTTTCGATCCGATGCTGGCCGATGACGCCGAGAACCGCATTGTGCTCGATGCCGACCGCGCCAAGTACTGGCTCGATCAGGGCGCCCAGCCGACCGATCGCGTCCTGCGCTTCCTCGACAAGGCCGGCCTTGCCAACCGCCCGGCTCGCAGCAACCCGAAGAAGGCCGAGCCGGGCGACAAGGCCAAGGAGCGCGCCACCGAGCGTGCCGAGAAGGCCGCTGCCGTCGAGGCTCCGACCGAGTGATTTCGGTCTGACACCATCCTTTAAGGGACCGTCCCGCCCCGCGGGGCGGTCCTTTTCTTTGACGGAGACATCCCTTGGCCGAACCGCAGAAGTCCGTTGTCATTGCCGAGATCGGCGCCGCCCATGGCGTACGTGGCGAGGTGCGCGTCAAGGCGCATACAGCCGATCCCCTGGCCGTGGCCGACTACGGCCCTCTGCATGACAGCCGTGGGGCCATCTTCCGCATCAAGTCGCTGCGGCACCTCAAGGACGACATGCTGGTTGTTTCCTTCGAGGGGCTCACCGACCGAACCGCCGCCGAGAAACTGAACCGCACCAAGCTTCACGTCGATCGCTCGGCCTTGCCACCGCCGGATGAGGACGAGTTCTACCACGCCGACCTCATCGGTCTCGCGGTCGAGACGACGGCCGGCGAGGCGATCGGCACGGTGGTGGCAGTGGTCAATTTCGGAGCGGACGACCTTCTGGATGTGAAGCGCCCGGGGCGCGCGTCGGTCTATGTGCCCTTTACGCGCGCCGTCGTGCCGACCCTCGATTTTGCATCCGGCAAGGCCATCATCGCACCGCCGGACGGCCTCCTCGACGAACCCGGCGAACCGGACGGGGAGGAGGCGCCGTGACTGGTTTTGCCGCCGATGTGCTGACGCTCTATCCGGAGATGTTTCCCGGCCCGCTCGGGGTCAGCCTCGCCGGCCGGGCGCTTGGCGAGGGGGGGTGGTCGCTGAGACCGACCCAGATCCGCGACTTTGCCGAGGGACGCCATCGCAACGTCGACGACACGCCGGCCGGCGGCGGTCCCGGCATGGTGATGCGCGCCGACGTGCTGGCGCGTGCCGTCGACGCCGTGTCTCCGCCGGATGATCCCCGGCCACGTTTGCTGATGACGCCACGCGGAGCTCCTCTCAAGCAGGCCCGTGTGCGCGAACTTGCCGCCGGTCCGGGTGTCGTCATTGTCTGCGGCCGTTTCGAAGGCGTCGACGAGCGGCTGATCGGACACCGCCGGCTGGAGGAGGTCTCGATCGGCGACTATGTGCTGTCCGGCGGGGAGGTTGCGGCCATCGTGCTTCTCGACGCGGTCGTCCGTCTGCTGCCCGGCGTGATGGGCAACGACCTCTCAGGCATCACGGAGAGCTTCGAGGAAGGTCTGCTCGAGCACGCGCAGTACACGCGGCCCCCGATCTTCGAGGATGAGGCGATCCCGCAGGTTCTGCTGTCGGGAGATCACGGAAAAGTCGACGCTTGGCGCCGTGCCGACGCCGAACGGGTGACGACCGAGCGGCGTCCCGACCTCTGGTCCGCGCATCTCGCCGCCAAAGGCCGGAAATGAGCAGTTTCCGGCAAAGAATCTGGGTGGAAGTGGTCGACAAACGGGTCCGTCTCGTGTAGGAACCCCGCCCATAGTTGATTGACGTATCCGCCCCTTCGTTCGATGTGACGATGAACAGGGCGCTCTGGTCGGCTCAGGAAAAAGAAGGAATCCAAAGATGAGCAAGATCATCCAGGAGCTCGAGGCCGAGCAGATGGCCGTGGTCAAGGCGCAGCGCCAGCTGCCCGAGTTTTCTCCCGGCGATACCGTTCGCGTCAACGTGAAGGTTACCGAAGGCACGCGTACCCGCGTGCAGGCCTATGAGGGCGTCTGCATCGCCCGCAAGGGTGGCGGTCTCAACGAGAGCTTCACCGTTCGCAAGATTTCCTACGGCGAGGGCGTCGAGCGCGTTTTCCCGATCTACTCGCCGATGATCGACTCGCTCGACGTGGTGCGCCGCGGCAAGGTGCGCCGGGCCAAGCTCTATTACCTGCGCGACCTGCGCGGCAAGGCGGCCCGTATCTTCGAGGCGACCAACGCCCGCGCCCGCAAGCTTAACGACGCCGCCAAGGCCGACAAGTGAGCGCAGCCCAAGGCTGACCGATCGTTCCGGGCCCGCGCGCTTCGCACGCGGGCCTTTTTACATCCGGAGATCCCGCAAGCTCATGCGACAGGTCAAGATCGCCACCTGGAACATCAATTCCGTGCGCATGCGCCGACTCATCGTCGAGCGCCTGCTCAATGAAGCGGCGCCGGACGTGCTGTTCCTGCAGGAGACGAAGTGCCAGGACGGCCAGTTTCCCGCCGCCGACTTCCGCAAGCTCGGCTACGAGCATATTGCTCTCAACGGCGGTCGCGGCGGCTATCATGGTGTCGGCATCGTCTCGCGCTTGCCGCTCGGCGACGTTCGCGTTCGCGAGTTCTGCGACAAGGTTGGCGACCCGCGCCACATTTCCGCAGTGATCGGCGAGGGCAATTCGGCTTTTCGCGTCCATAACTTCTACGTGCCGGCCGGCGGCGACGAGCCGGATGTTGCCATCAACCCGAAGTTCGACCACAAGCTTCGCTTTCTCGACGAGATGAGGGACTTTCTGCCCACGGCCAGCGACGGGCTACCGGATGTGGTGGTGGGAGATCTCAACGTCGCTCCCCATGAGCATGACGTCTGGTCGCACAAGGCGCTTCTCAAGATCGTCAGCCACACGCCGATCGAATGTGAGAAGCTGGAGGCTGTCCGCTCGGCTGTCGGTTATGTCGATATTGCCCGACGATTCGTGCCGCTTGAGGAGAAGCTCTATTCCTGGTGGAGCTACCGCGCCAAGGACTGGCGGGCGGCCGACAAGGGGCGTCGGCTCGACCACATATGGGCGCACCCCAGCATGGCCACGCGGGTGAGCGACTTCCGCATCCTGAAGGATGCGCGAGATTGGGACCGCCCGTCGGATCATGCGCCCGTCGTGGTCAGCATCGAGGTCTGATCTCAGGCGGCGTCAGTTTCCGAGGCGGTCGAGGCGCTCGCGTACCGTCATCAGCCGCGAAGTGGTCTCGCGCACGTTGGCCGACAGGCGCCGATGCAGACCGGCGGCAATCTCGGGAAACTCATCGAGCATTCGGCGGAACAGCGGCCGGCGGATCAAGATGGTCTCGACTCGGCCGCGCGCCACGGCGGTCATCGTTCGCTCGCCATCGACGATCAGGGCGAGGCCGCCAAGCAGAGCGCCACGGCCAACCACCTCGGTGGGGGTTTCGGACTCGCCGGGCGGGAACAGTGCCACCTCACCTGCCGATATGACATGGGCACAGTCGGCGCGGTCGCCCGCCGAGTAGAGGCGCTGCCCGTCCCGGAAGTCGCGGCTCTCGGCCGAGAAGGCGAGCAGGCGCAGCTTGTCCTCCGTGAAATCGGAGAGCATGGACACCGTGCCGAGCAGCTGTATGTCGGACTCGAGACTCATGAATGGCCTGGCGCGGGCGGGACAAACGATGGTGGCAATTATCGGTCATGCGCCGCGGACGCGGCACATGACGCAAAATCCCTAGCATGCCGCCCGTAGAAGGTTAACCGCCCAATCCCCGGCTTGCCGGCGTCGGCCGGGTTTTCCACCCCCGAAGGGAGGCGGAAGGGTTACGGCACGAGCTTGTAGCCGCCGCCTTCGGTGATGAGGAGTTGGGCGTTGGCCGGGTCCTTCTCGATCTTCTGGCGAAGGCGGTAGATGTGCGTCTCGAGGGTGTGGGTGGTGATGCCGGCGTTGTAGCCCCAGACCTCGTGCAAAAGCACATCGCGGGTGATCACCTTGTCGCCGGCCCGGTAAAGGAACTTCAGGATCGAGGTTTCCTTTTCCGTGAGGCGGATCTTGCCACCCTTGGCGTCCACCAGAAGCTTGGCCGAGGGACGGAAGGTATAGGGCCCGATCGTGAACACCGCCTCTTCCGACTGTTCGTGCTGGCGCAATTGGGCGCGCACGCGAGCAAGCAGAACGGCGAACTTGAACGGCTTGGCGACATAGTCGTTGGCACCGGCTTCGAGCCCGAGGATCTGGTCGCTGTCGGTATCGTGCCCGGTCAGCATGATCACCGGCGCCGCAAATCCGCCTTTCCTGAGAATCTTCACCGCCTCGCGGCCATCCATGTCGGGCAGGCCGACGTCCATCAACACGAGGTCGACGTGGGCCGTCCGGGCAAGTTGCATGCCCTTGGTGGCGGTTTCCGCCTCGATGGGCTCGAACTCGTCGAACAGGGACAGCTGTTCGAGCAGCGCCTCGCGGAGGTCGGGGTCGTCGTCGACGATCAGAATTTTTCGAGCGGTCATGTCATCCCCGTCAAAGATGATCGCTGCCAGAGAGCCCGCCCCTCGTCTTCGGGGTGCATCGCACCGGCTTGGCGATTCATCCGATCCCTGCCAGATTATCATGGCAGACCGGATACTTCACAAAATTATACCGTCTGTCGGTCCTTCGCGACCGTCTGTCAAGCAAGGCGAAAAATATGCACGGCAAGTTGAAACCGAAGGGGCCGGCGCTCACGCGCCTTCACGTTCGCGTGAAATCGCCCCATTCCACGCGCGGGCGGCTTGTCGGCGGAGGCGTTGATCTGGCGGCGACGATCGGTCGGTCGGGACTCTCGGTGTTGAAGCGGGAGGGGGATGGGGCGAGCCCGCGGGGAGGTTTCCGCATTGTCGGCGGTTTCTATCGGCCGGATCGCTTCGGAAGCCGACCGCGTGCGGGCATTTTGCTTGTTCCGCTGCGGCCTGACGACGGCTGGTGCGACGATCCGTCCGACGGCAACTACAATCGTCCGGTCCGCTGTCCCTATCCCAGGAGCCACGAGGCGATGTGGCGCGACGATCACGCCTACGACGTCGTCCTGGTGCTCGATTTCAATCTCCGGCCCCGCATCCGCGGCGGCGGCAGCGCCATCTTCTTTCACCTTGCGCACGCTGACGGTCGCCCAACGGCGGGCTGCATGGCGTTGAAGCGCGCCGACATGTTGAAACTGCTGCCACGTCTGTCGGCGCGCACGACCATCTTCTTTGGCTGAAGGTCCCTAGATCGGCTCGCCGGCGACGAGACGTGGCGACGGCCCGGGTGCGCCGGCCGCCGCGTCGGCGAACACCCGCTTGATCGGTGGCAGCCGATCGACCAACCCGAGACCGAGATCGCGGATCAGCCGCAGTGGCCCGACATCGTTGGAGAACAGCCGATTCAGCCCATCGGTCATCGCGGCCATGCGCAAGGTGTCGAAGCCGCGCCAACGCTGATATTCGTCCAGAACGTCGGCAGCACCGGGGTCGCGACCGGCGCGCAGGGTGATTGCAACGACCTCCGCCAGCGCGGCCGCATCCTTGAAGCCAAGGTTGAGGCCTTGGCCGGCAATGGGATGAATGGCATGTGCGGCGTCGCCGATCAGCGCCAGCCGATCGGCCGTGAAGCGGCGGGCGAGCGCCAGTCCGAGCGGGAAGGCCTGCTTCCGGCCAACGACGCGAACCTCGCCGAGGCGGTGGCCGATCCGGCGGACGAGTTCCGCGTCGAACAGGAACGGCGCGCCGGCGACAAGACGGCCGGCGATATCGGTGCGTTCGCTCCAGACGAGCGAGGATCGATTGCCACCTTTGAGCGGCAGCACGGCAAACGGGCCCGCCGGTAGGAAATGCTCTTCGGCGCGTCCTTCATGCGGTCGATCGTGTTCGATGGTGGCGACGATCCCCGATTGGCCGTAGTTCCAGGAGTTGACGCCGATGCCGGCTTCCGAGCGCAGGCGCGAGCGGGCACCGTCGGCGGCGACCACCAGGGAAGCGACCAGCGTTTTCCCGGATGCGAGCATCACCCGGCGGCCGCCTGGGCTCTGTTCGGTGGCCAGTACGCTGTCGGGCGTCAGGAAGCGGACGCCGGCGGCTTCGGCCGCTGCGCCCAGTGCCGCGACCAGCGGGCCGTTCGGCAGCATGTGCGCGAGAGGGGCCCCATCCTGCTGCCGTTCGAAAGTCAGGAACACCGGCCGGATGAGGTCGTCGAGGCGAGAGTCGGTGACGATCATCTCGCGGACCGGCTCGGCCTCGCCAACGAGGTCGTCCCAGACACCAAGAGCTGAAAGCACGCGCCGGCCCGCCGCTGCCACCGCGAAGGCCCGCAGATCGCCCGAGGCTTCGCGCCACGGGCGGGGGTCGGCGAGCGCCACGCGGGCACCCGGCACCGAAGCGGCGATGGCGAGCGCGGCGGAAAGGCCGACGTAGCCGCCGCCAGCGACCAGCACGTCCACTCTTTCGACAGGTTCTGTCATCTCGTCTTCCCTTCCTTTTCCGGCCATGGACGACAACGCCAGCATAGTGGGATTGCGGATGCCGGCCAAGAACCGGCTTGGTGACTTTCTGAGCGCTTTCGCAGGCGGCGAGGACGGGATGGCGCTCCAAACGGGCAATTACTGCCCATCGATTAGGCATCTGTGGTCTGCTGCCCTGATTTCAAGATGTGCACATTCGAGTTTTTGCCGGGGATTTGGTCATCCGTTGCCACGCGGCGACCGTCAAAACCGGCGAAAACAAGGCATTTGGTAAAGAGAAAGCAGAATGTGCCGCATCCACGGTCTGCTTGGCACAAAGATTGATTCTATCGACGGCATCGAGTTCCGCGACGGGGCGCATCGCGGGGGTGCGCATTCGGTCCGGGGGACCAATCGATGGAAGGAACCCCATGAAAATCGTCATGGCCATTATCAAGCCGTTCAAGCTGGACGAGGTGCGCGATGCGCTCAACGCTCTCGGCGTGCACGGCCTCACGGTGACGGAAGTCAAGGGCTATGGTCGCCAGAAGGGCCATACCGAGATCTATCGCGGCGCCGAATATGCCGTCAGCTTCCTGCCCAAGCTGAAGGTTGAGGTGGCGGTCGCCACCGATCAGGTCGACAAGGTGGTCGAGGCCATCTCCACGGCCGCCAAGACCGGCCAGATCGGCGACGGCAAGATTTTCGTCACCTCCATCGAACACGCCGTCCGTATCCGCACCGGCGAGACCGACGGGGAGGCGCTCTGACCCATTCGGGAAGCCCGTCGGGGCTTCCAAGGCACGCCGCCGGTGTTTCGCCCCAAGGGTGATGCCCTGCGGACAGTCGACAACCGATCCAAGAGGATTTCGATGAAGTATCTCAAGCCACTTCTCGCGGCTGCGCCGATCCTGGCGCTTTCGGCCGCCGCGGCTTTCGCCCAGGACGCCGTCGCGCCCGCCGTCGAGGCCGCCGCTCCGGTTCCCACCGCCGATCCCGGCCACACCGCCTGGATGCTGGTCTCCACCGTTCTGGTCGTCATGATGACGGTACCGGCGCTGGCGCTGTTCTACGGCGGCCTCGTCCGCTCCAAGAACGTGCTGTCGATCCTGATGCAGTGCCTTATCGGCTTTGCGGTGATGGCGATCCTGTGGATCACCTACGGCTATTCCATCGCCTTCACCATGCCCGGCGAGGCGACGGCGCTGTCGCCGTTCGTCGGCACGCTGGACAAGGTCATGCTGGCGGGCATCACACCGGCTTCGGTCTCCGGCTCCATTCCGGAGATCGTCTTCGTCGCCTTCCAGATGACCTTCGCCTGCATCACCCCGGCGCTGATCATCGGCGCCTCGGCCGAGCGCGTTAAGTTCTCGGCGGTGATCTTCTTCCTGATCCTGTGGTTCACCTTCGCCTATCTGCCGATGGCCCACATGGTCTGGGGCGGTGCCGGTTCCTATATCGGCTCCGGTTGGGGCGCCCTGGACTTCGCCGGTGGCACCGTGGTGCATATCAATGCCGGTATCGCCGGTCTTGTCATCGCCATCATGGGCGGCAAGCGCATCGGCCTCGGCCGTGACAACTTCGCCCCGCACAACCTTGTGCTGACCTATATCGGCGCCATGCTTCTGTGGGTCGGCTGGTTCGGCTTCAATGCCGGTTCCGAGCTCGCTGCCGATGGCGTTGCCGGTTATGCGCTCATCAACACCATCGTCGCCACCGCCGCCGCGGCCATCGCCTGGCCGTTCGCCGAATGGCTCACCCGTGGACATGCCTCCCTTCTGGGTGGCGCTTCCGGCGTGGTTGCCGGCCTCGTCGCCATCACCCCCGCTTGCGGTACCGCCGGGCCGTTCGGCGCGATCATCATCGGTCTCGCCGCCGGCGCGATCTGCTTCTGGGCCTCGACCTGGGTCAAGTCGAAGTTCGGCTACGACGACGCGCTCGACGTGTTCGGCGTGCATGGCGTTGGCGGTATCGTCGGCGCCATCCTGACCGGCGTGTTCGCCAATCCGGCGCTTGGCGGCATCTATGCCAGCTACCCCGGCTTCGGCACTCAGGTTACGGCGCAGATCGTCGCGGTCATCATCTGCATCCTGGTGTCTGGCATCGTGTCGGTAATCGCCCTCACCATCGTCAAGGCGATCATTGGTCTCCGTGTCACCGAGACGGCCGAGCGCGAAGGCCTCGACGTCACCACCCACGGCGAACGCGCCTACAACTGAGACTGACATCATTCAGTCGACAAGTCCTGGCGGGCGGGCTCCAAACGGAGCTCGCCCGTCGGCGTTTTACTCCGTCGGGTGGAATCATCCTTTGGGCGCAGTCGTTGCGGAAGTTCGTGCGTCGGATGATTTTCACCCTATTTCCCTCTTGGCGCTTGCGTCCGTCACGCTATGGTCTTGGCATCGATCGGAGTCGGTGCGCCGCTCCGAGCAATCTCGAGACAGACCGGAAAGAGGTGCCCCATGAAGATCGTGACGGCCATCATCAAGCCCTTCAAGCTCGACGAGGTTCGAGACGCCTTGACCTCGCTCGGCGTTCACGGCCTGACGGTCACGGAAGTCAAGGGTTACGGCCGCCAGAAGGGCCACACCGAGATTTATCGCGGTGCCGAATACGCCGTCAGCTTCCTGCCCAAGCTGAAGATCGAGGTGGCGGTGCCCGCCATCGAAGCGGAAAAAGTGGTCGAGGCGATCGCCTCGGCGGCCAAGACGGGCCAGATCGGCGATGGCAAGATCTTCGTCTACGCGATCGAGCATGCCCTTCGCATCCGCACCGGCGAGCAGGACGAAGAAGCGCTCTGAGGTGTCGTGGCGCACAGGGTTAAAGAGCGTTTAACCATGGGTGCCTAAAGTGGCCGGCAGCAGAAAAGGTCCGGCCGCCTTCGGGCGGCGGGCCGAATCACCCGTTGCCCGAGCCCTGGTTACATGTCGCCACGCGTGCCGCTTCCCCTTTCTCCGTTTCAACGCCTCGGTCGTTTGATCGCCGGTGTCGAGCCGGGCCGCCCTCCGATCGACGTTTCGGTCGGCGAGCCGCGTCATCCCGTACCCGAATTCGTCGGTCCGGTGCTTTCGGGCGCGTTGGCCGATTTTGTTCGTTATCCGCCGATCAAGGGTACGCCGGCTTTCCGCGCGGCCGTTGCCGGCTGGGCCGAACGGCGGTTCGGCCTTCCTGGCGGGGCCATCGACCGCGATGACGGCGTATTGCCGCTCAACGGGTCGCGCGAGGGGCTTTTTCACGCGACGCTCACCGCTGTTAGGCTTGCCGGCAGCGACAAGGGCGTGCGTCCGGCGATCTTGTTGCCCAATCCCTTTTATGCCGTCTATGCCGCCGCTGCCGAAGCAGCCGGGGCCGAACCGGTGCTTGTCGCCGCCAATCGCGAGGATGGCTTCCTGCCGCGTTTCGAGAGTTTGCCGGCCGATGTTCTCGCCCGAACGGTGGCGGCCTTCCATGCCAGCCCGGCCAATCCGCAAGGAGCCGTTGCCGATCTCGGTCGGCTCGAAGGGCTGGTCCGCCTGGCGCGGGAGCGCGGTTTCCTTCTGTTTTCCGACGAGTGCTATTCGGAAATCTGGCGCGGCCGAGCGCCCGACGGCGTGCTTGCCGCGGCGTTCGGCATCAGCGGCGAATTGTCGGGCGTCGTTGCCTTCAACTCGCTGTCCAAGCGCTCCAATCTTGCCGGTGCCCGATGCGGTTTCGCGATCGGCGACCCCGCTTTCCTGAAAGCGTGGGCAGCCTTGCGCAACGTGACGGCGCCCCAGGTGCCGATGCCAATCCAGGCAGTGGCGGTCGCCGCGCTCGCCGATGAGGCACACGTCCGTGAAAATCGCCGGCTTTACGATCTCAAGTATGCTGCCGCCCAGGAGATGCTGGGCGGTCGTTTCCCGGATCTCGTGCCGCCCGGCGGCTTCTTCCTTTGGCTTGATGTCAGTCGTTGGGGCGGCGGTGAAGAGGTGACGGCCCGGCTCTGGAAAGAGCAGGGCGTCAAGGTTGTGCCGGGTGGGTATTTGTCGGCAACGGATGCCGATGGCATCAATCCTGGGGCCGACTTTGTTCGCATCGCCATGGTCGAAAGCCTTGAGACAAGTCGCGAGGCGCTGAGCCGTCTCTCGGAGGTTCTGTCATGAGAGCAGAAATGAGGACCAGTCCCCGTCTTCGCGAGACCGGCGGCCGGCTCGACGGCCCCTACGAGCCGCGCCCGGTCAACGCCCGCCGCGCCGCCAATCTCAAGGAACTCGACAAGCGGATGCGGCGCGCGGCGCCGACGCGCGAGGATCGCTTGCGGCAGGCGATGCTGCGCAACATCGCCGGCGCATCGGGCTTGATGCTGATCGCCGGTGTCGCGGCTCTGTCGGCGGCGCTTGCCACCTGGTCGGTGGACGATCCGAGCTGGAGCCATATCGCCGATGGACCGACACGCAACGTCATGGGTCCGGCCGGCGCGGTGGTTGCCGACCTGATCATGCAGCTCATCGGCCTCAATGCGGCGTTGTTCCTGGCGCCCGTGGTGATCTGGGGTTGGCAGCTGACCATCGGCCGCATTCCGCACGTGGCGCGCAACCGGCTGATCGGCTGGCTGATCGGCACGCTGATCGGCGCCGCGTTCATGGGCGCCCTGCCGCCAACCACCGGCTGGCCTTTGCCCACCGGTCTTGGTGGCGCCATCGGCGATCTGATGCTCCAGCTGCCGGCCGCTTTCAATAACGGCATCCTTACCGACACGCTGCGACTCATTGTGCTGATCGTCACCGGTCCGTTGGCGCTGGCCGCCATGATCTACGCTTCGGGCGTGCCCGGTCATCGTATCGTCAATCCCGTGGTGGCTGTCGACGACGATGAAGACGACGAGGAAGAGGACGGGAGCGAAAGCCGCATCGGCGCCCTCATCGGGGTCGCCGGCCATTGGTGGCTGACGCTGCGCGCCAGCCTGTCCCGCCGCCTCTTCCATCGTCCGGCCTTCGCCTATCCGGGTGAGGAATATGATGACGAGGGCGAGGACGATTACGAGCCGCCGGTCTCGCGCCGGGCCGAACCAACCCTTGCCGGCCGGCCGCGCCCCGCTGCTGCGCCCGTTGCCGATGACGAGGATGAGGACGACTACGAGCCGCCGGTTGCCGAGCGGCGCGTCGGCCGCGTCGAACCTTCCTTCTCTCCAGTCGAGCGGCCCCGGCCCGCGGCCCCGGAAGCGGTGGTCGAGGAAGACGAGGACGACGATCCGCCGCCGTTCGATCTTGACGACCGCCTGTCCGATTACGACGAGACGGAGTTGATTTCGCCTCCGGAGCCGGTCGCCGTGGCGCCGGCGCCACGCGCCTTCGAGCCGCGTCCCGCTCCGCTTCGCGGTCCTGCTTCGCGCATAGGCAAGTCGGCCGCGCCGCAGGAGAAACCGGCGGCCCGCGTCAAGGCGCCCGCGCCGCCGATGCAGCCCAGCAAAAGGGCCAAGGGTGGCACGCAGCTGTCGCTGCTCGACGAGGCCCGTTTCGAGTTCCCGGCCATCGAGCTCCTGGCCGAACCCAAGGGCGGAAATGGCGTTCAGTACACGCCGGACAGTCTGGAGCAGAATGCCGGCTTGCTGGAAGGCGTGCTCGAAGACTTCGGCATCAAGGGCGAGATCTTCAACGTTCGCCCGGGGCCGGTGGTGACGCTTTATGAACTGGAGCCGGCGCCCGGCATCAAGTCGTCCCGTGTCATCGGCCTGGCCGACGACATCGCCCGCTCGATGAGCGCGGTTGCCGCACGCGTCGCCGTCATTCCCGGCAAGAATGCCATCGGCATCGAGCTGCCCAACCAGCGGCGCGAGATGGTCTATCTGCGCGAACTGATCGCCAGCCAGGACTTCGAGAAGTTCAAGGGACGGCTGGCACTGGCCCTCGGCAAGACCATCGGTGGCGAGCCGGTGATCATCGATCTTGCCCGTACGCCGCACATGCTGGTGGCCGGCACGACCGGTTCGGGTAAGTCGGTGTCGATCAACACGATGATTTTGAGCCTCCTCTATCGGATGACGCCCGAGGAGTGCCGGCTGATCATGATCGATCCGAAGATGCTGGAGCTCTCGGTCTACGACGGCATTCCCCATCTCCTGACGCCGGTGGTCACCGATCCGCGCAAGGCCGTGGTGGCTCTCAAGTGGACGGTCCGAGAAATGGAGGACCGCTACAAGAAGATGTCCAAGGTCGGCGTGCGCAACATCGAGGGCTTCAATGCCCGCGTGGCGCAGGCGATCGAGCGCGGCGAGAGCATCAACCGCACCGTCCAGACCGGCTTTGACAAGGAGACCGGCGAACCCATCTTCGAAACCGAGGAGATGGAACTCAAGCCGCTGCCGTTCATCGTCGTCATCATCGACGAGATGGCCGATCTGATGATGGTGGCCGGCAAGGAAATCGAGGGCGCGGTACAGCGTCTCGCCCAAATGGCCCGCGCCGCCGGCATTCACGTCATCATGGCGACGCAACGTCCGTCGGTCGACGTGATCACCGGTACGATCAAGGCCAACTTCCCGACCCGTATCTCTTTCCAGGTCACCTCGAAGATCGACAGCCGTACCATCCTCGGCGAGCAGGGAGCCGAACAGCTCCTCGGCCAGGGCGACATGCTCTACATGCAGGGTGGCGGCCGCATCCAGCGCGTCCACGGTCCGTTTGTTTCCGACGGCGAGGTGGAGGCGATTGTCGCTCACCTCAAGACGCAGGGAACGCCCGATTACCTCGAAGCGATCACAGCCGACGACGAGGAAGAGAGCGGCGGCGGCGAATCGGCTCCGGTCGATGAAAATGCCGACCTTTACGAACAGGCTGTGGCGCTGGTGCTGCGCGACAAGCGCGCGACCACAAGCTACATCCAGCGCCGGCTCGGCATCGGCTACAACCGCGCCGCCTCTCTCATCGAGCGGATGGAGAAGGAAGGGCTGGTCGGTCCTCCCAACCACGCGGGCAAGCGCGAGATCCTGATGCGCACCAGCGAAGATTGACGGATGTCCTCACAAACGAGACAACAGGGCGTTTCCCTCAGGCGAGGGGAGCGCCCTTTGTCATGTTAGCGGTGGCTCCGATGGATCGTATCCTGATCTCCGCCTGTCTGCTCGGTCGGCCTGTCCGCTATGACGGATCCGGAAAGCGGCTTGCCGATTCGCGTATCGATCGCTGGCAGGCTGAAGGGCGACTGGTGCCGGTCTGTCCCGAGTTGTTGGGCGAGCTTACCGTGCCGCGACCCGCCGCCGAGATTGTCGGTGGGTCCGGCGAAGATGTGCTGGCCGGGACGGCGCGCGTGCTGGCAGCCACCGGCGAGGATGTGACGGCCGCTTTCCTTGCCGGTGCGGAGGCGGCGCTCGATCTCGCCCGGAAGACCGGCTGTGGCCGCGCGCTCCTCATCGATCGCAGTCCCTCCTGCGGCAGCCTCAGCATCTACGACGGGACTTTTTCGGGGCGCCGGATCGTTGGAAGCGGCGTCGTTGCCGCGCTTCTCGCCGCCCATGGCATCGACGTTTACGCCGACCACGAGATCGATCGCCTTGCCGAAGCGATGGCGAACTCTCCCTTACGGGAACCCTATGCGGGGTAGGGCGTTGTCTCTTGCGCCGGCCCTGCGGCCGCAACGGACTTCCCGACGGAGACCCCCATGGCAGACAGCATTCTCGTTCTCGGTGCCACCGGTACCATCGGTCAGCTGGTCGTTTCCGAGCTGGTGACGAAGGGCGAAACCGTGAAAGCGGCCGCTTTGGACGGACAGACGCATCCGGACGCCTCGGTTCTTCGGTTCGACTACCGTGATCCTGCCAGCATCGCGCCGCTTTTCGAGGGAGTTGACCGCGTTTTCGTGCTGATGCCATCGGCCCCGCTCGATGTCATCGCCGCCCTGATGCCGGTCATGCGGCATGTGGTCGATCGCAAGGTGAAGGCGGTGTTGTTGTCGACCATCGCCGCCGATACCTCCGAGGACAACCCCTATCGGCGCCTTGAGCTTGTGCTGGAAAACTCCGGTTTGCCCTTCGTCATTCTTCGCGCCAACTGGTTCGCCGACAACTTCCGCACGGTCTGGAAGGATGCCATTCGAACCGGCGAGCTGGAATTGCCAACCGACGAGGGGCTTATCAGCTTCGTCGATGGTCGCGACGTCGCCGCGGCGGCGGCCGCAGCGCTGACCAGTTCCGACTTCGACGGCCAGACCCTCGTGCTCACCGGACCGGCCGCGCTGCCGTTATCGCGTGCCACCGAGGTGATGAGCCACGTCATGGGGCGTCCGGTAGTCTTCAGGACCATCGCGGCTGCCGATTACGAGGCGCGTCTGGCTGCCGAAGGGCTGCCGGAGAAACTGATTTCCGAGCGTATCGCCGAGTTTGAGACCATCCGTGGCGGCAAGGCATCGATCGTCAGTCCGGCCGTCGAGAAGATGACCGGCCGGCCCCCGCGCTTCTTCGAAACCTTCGTCAAGGACCATGCGACGGATTTCGTCGGCACCTGATCCTTGATTCGATTCCGTCGATCTCGCCGCGGTCGGACGGAAAACACCGGCCTCGGTGCTCCAGAGCATTGACCCTAGGGACCGTTTCTGATGATGGTCATGCCGTGAGTTTTCGCGCGGCCGCGCGCCCTTGGCGCTGCCGACCCCGCGACAGGCGTGGATCAGAGCAGAAGACGAGACGATGGCGACCGAGCGATACAATGCGCGCGAAGCGGAAACGCGCTGGCAGAGGGCCTGGAACGAGGCCAAGGTATTCGAGACGAAGAACGACGATCCGCGTCCGAAGTATTATGTCCTCGAGATGTTTCCGTATCCGTCCGGCCGCATCCACATGGGGCACGTGCGCAACTATACCATGGGCGACGTCGTAGCCCGGTACAAGCGCGCCAAGGGCTTCAATGTGCTGCATCCCATGGGCTGGGACGCCTTCGGCATGCCGGCCGAGAACGCGGCGATGAAGGGGCACGTTCACCCCAAGACGTGGACCTACGAGAATATCGCCACCATGCGCAGCCAGCTGAAGAGCATGGGGCTGTCGCTGGATTGGAGTCGCGAGTTCGCTACCTGCGACGAGGACTACTACACGCAGCAGCAGAGATTGTTCCTGGACTTCATGAAGGCCGGCCTTGTCGACCGCAAGAAGTCCAAGGTCAATTGGGACCCGGTCGACATGACCGTGCTCGCCAACGAGCAGGTGATCGACGGCCGTGGCTGGCGCTCTGGCGCGCCGGTTGAGCAGCGCGAGCTGACGCAGTGGTTCCTGAAGATTTCGGACTACTCCGAAGAGTTGCTCTCCGCCCTCGATACGCTCGACCGCTGGCCGGAGAAGGTCCGGACCATGCAGAAGAACTGGATCGGCCGGTCGGAAGGCCTGCGCGTCCGGTTCGAGGTCGACGGAGCGGCGGTGGCCGGCGAACCGACGATCGAGGTGTTCACGACGCGTCCGGATACGCTGTTCGGCATGAGCTTCCTGGCGCTTTCCGCCGATCACCCGGTGGCAAGGGCGCTGGCCGAAAAGGATCCGGTGGTCGCCGCCTTCTGCGAAGAGTGCCGGCGTATCGGCACCTCGGCGGCAGCGCTCGAGACGGCCGAGAAGAAGGGCATGGAGACCGGTCTTTCGGTGAAGCATCCCTTCAACGGCAAGAGCTATCCGGTCTACATCGCCAATTTCGTGCTGATGGATTATGGCACCGGCGCCATCTTCGGCTGCCCGGCGCACGACCAGCGCGACCTCGATTTCGCCCGCAAGTATGCTCTCACCGTCACGCCGGTGGTGCTGCCCGAGGGAGCCGACCCCGCCGCCTTCGCGGTGGGCGATGTCGCCTATACCGACGACGGCAAGCTCTATAACTCCGCGTTCCTCGACGGCATGGAAGTCGAGGCGGCAAAGGATCTCGTGGCGAGCAAGCTCGAAACGACGACGCTTCATGGCGCGCCGTCGGCCAAGCGGCAGGTGAACTATCGCCTGCGCGACTGGGGTATTTCGCGCCAGCGCTACTGGGGATGCCCTATCCCCGTCATTCACTGCGAGGCGTGTGGCGTGGTTCCGGTTCCGGCCAAGGACCTGCCGGTCCGGTTGCCCGAGGACGTCGAGTTCGATCGTCCTGGCAACCCGCTCGACCGGCACCCGACGTTCACGAAGTGCGTCTGTCCAGAGTGTGGCAAGCCGGCACGGCGCGAGACCGACACCATGGACACCTTCGTCGATTCGTCCTGGTACTACAGCCGCTTCACCGAGCCGCACGCCCAGACGCCGACCGTGCCGGAAGTGGTCAATGCCTGGCTGCCGGTCGACCAGTACATTGGCGGCATCGAGCACGCCATCCTGCATCTCCTCTATTCGCGCTTCTTCACCCGCGCGATGAAGAAGTGCGGCCATGTCGGTTTCGACGAACCGTTCCGGGGCCTGTTCACCCAAGGCATGGTGGTGCATGAGACCTACAAGTCAGCGGATGGTGAGTGGCTGTCGCCGGCCGATGTCGAAATCGTCGAGGAAACCGGTGCTCGCAAGGCGCGATTGATCTCCTCGGGTGCGCCGGTCAAGATCGGCCCGATCGAGAAGATGTCGAAATCGAAGAAGAACACCGTCGATCCGACCGACATCATCGACAGTTTCGGTGCCGACACCGCTCGCTGGTTCATGCTGTCGGACAGCCCGCCGGAGCGTGATGTCGAGTGGACCGAGGCGGGCGCCCAGGGTACTGCGCGGTTCCTGCAGCGCGTTTGGCGTATCGTCTCCGAAGCGTCGGAACTGGTGCCCACCGCCGGTCGCGCCGAGGGCGGCGACAAGCTGGCGCTTTCGCTACGCAAGGCGGCGCATAAGGCTTTGGCCGCCGTCGAGGAGAGCATCGAAGGCCTGCGCTTCAACGTGGCGCTCGCCAAGATCTACGAGCTGGTCAATACGCTCGGTGGCGCACTCGCCAATGAGAAGGCGCTGCTGGCTGCCGATGGCACCGCCGCTGCCGCCTTGAGCGAGGCGACCGGCCTGTTGGTCCGCATGATGGCGCCGATGACGCCGCATCTCGCCGAGGAAAGCTGGGCAGCTCTCGGTCACGACGGTTTGGTGGCCCATGCCGACTGGCCTGTTGTCGACCGGTCGTTGCTGGTCGAGGACGAAGTGACGATGCCCGTTCAGGTCAACGGCAAGAAGCGCGCCGACGTGACCGTGGCGCGTGCCGCTTCGTCGGCCGAGGTGGAAGCCGAGGTATTGAAGCTCGAAGCCGTGATCAAGGCGCTCGACGGCAAGAGCCCGAAGAAGGTCATCGTCGTCGCCCAGAGGATCGTCAATGTGGTCGTCTGATATGCTCCGCCGCGGCGCCCTGTTGCTCATGGCCGCCGGCTTTCTCGCCGCCTGTCAGGTTCGGCCGGTCTACGCGCCGGCCGGTTCTGTGGCGGCGGGCGGCAACCCGGCCATAGTCAGCGAGCTCGCTTCGATCGCCATCAAGGGACAGACCGACCGTGTGCCGCAGGCGCTGATCAATGAGCTGATCTTCCAGCTGCGCGGCGGCGGTGCCCTGGTCGAGCCGAAGTATCGTCTGGATCTCATCCTGACGACGCGCGTTACTGACCTCGCCATCCGTGCCCGCGAGGGTATTCCGGCCGCCAGGCTGGTATCGCTCACCGTCACCTATACGTTGACCGAAATTGCCACGCGCCGGGTGATCACCTCGGACAACGTCTATACCACGTCGTCTTTCGACGTCGGTTCGCAACGCTATGCCAACGTCCGGGCCCAGCAGGATGCAGAGGACCGGGCGGCGCGTGCGGCGGCGGCCGACATTCGGCTGCGTCTTGCCTCGGCGCTGATCGGCAAGGATTAAGGCGATGGTGGCGGCGCGCGCCCAGGAGGCCGATCGCCTCGTTGCGCGGCCGCCGCAGGACATAACCTTCTATCTGGTCTACGGGCCGGATACCGGGCTCGTTTCCGAACGGGCGAGGGCTATTGCGTCGGCCTTTTCCGATCCCAGCGACCCTTTCGCGTTGGTGCGCATCGAGGCGTCCGAACTGACGGCCAACCCGACACGGCTCGCCGACGAAGCCTATGCAGTGTCGATGTTCTCGAGCCGACGCGCGATTCTCGTCCGCGATGGTGGCGGTCGCGCCGATCTTGCCGGCCGTTTCCGGGCATTGTTCAAGGAGCCGCCGATCGACACGGCAATCGTCGTCGAGGCGGGGGATCTCAAGAAATCAAGTCCGCTGAGAGTGCTGTTCGAGCAGGAGAGCCGGGCCTACGCCATACCGTGCTTTGCCGACGACGAGCGGTCGATCGGTGCGTTGGTCGACGAGGAAGTCAGAACGGCTGGCCTTTCCATAGCTTCCGAAGCGCGCGCTCTGTTGGTGTCGCTTCTGGGGGGCGATCGCCTGATGACGCGCGGCGAGATCCAGAAGCTCTGCCTGCACGCCCATGGCAGCGGAACCATCACGCTTGCCGACGTCGAAACGCTGATCGGCGACAGTTCCACCTTTGCCGTCGACGAAGTGATCGATGCAGCTGCTGGAGGCATGCTGCCGGCACTGGTCGAGGGACTGGCCAAGGCACGGGCCGAAGGCGTCGATGCCGGCCAGATCGCCGGTGCGGCGCTTCGGCATTTCATGTTGCTGGACGAGTTGCGTGCCGCCGTCGATGGTGGCGTTGCCCCTGGAGATGCGGTGAATGGTGCCCGGCCGCCGGTTTTCTTCAAGCGCAAGGGCAAGGTGGAGGCAGCGCTTGGGCTGTGGTCACCGGCACGGCTCGCGCGGGCAATCATCGTTCTGGGTGAAGCGGCGCGCGATGCTCGCCTCAACCCGTCGCTTTCCGCCGATATCGTCGGCGAGACGCTTCTGACGCTCGCTCGCGCCGCCGATCAAGCGGCTGGCAGACGCCGTCGTTAGAGCGCCGTTCGGTTTGACCGAATCAGACAGATCGGCGCTCCAAGTCCCGCTTGCGCAGTATCGATTCCCGTCTCACTCCGGTCGGACGACGCCCCTGGCTTCAAGCCGGGCCTATATGCCCGAAGGCTTTCAAGACCCGAGCATATTGTTGCCTCCGATGCAGTGGGGACACTGCCGGCAGTTCGGTCAGTGGTCGCCAGCGCCACTCCAGGAACTCGGGAGGCTCCTCGGTATGGGCGGCGGCGACCGTGATCTCGTCTTCCGAACCGGCGAGGCGGAAGGCCACCCAGCGCTGCCGTTGACCCCGGAAAGGGTACAGCTTGTGAATTCGGGCGCCGCGAGCCGGAAAATCGTAGCTCCACCAATCGTCCGTGACGGCGATCAGCTCGACGCTGGCAACGCCGGTCTCCTCCCAAAGCTCGCGCCGTGCCGCCGCTACGATGTCCTCGCCGGGGTCGATGCCGCCCTGGGGCAAAGCCCAATCGGCTCCTTCGAAGAAGACTTCCGGGTCCGGCCAGCCGAAGGGATTGGAATAGGCCCGGCCGGAGAAGACAAGCCCTTCCGCATTGAACAGGCAGATGCCGACGTTCGGGCGGTAGGGAAGATCAGGCAGGAGAGGTTCGCGCTCGGCTGGATCCGGCGGAGCGAGGGCGGCCGGAAGACGGGCGGTCAAGCGGGCACCGCCAAACCAGCGAAGGCGGTGGCGATCTGTTCGTAGATCGGGCGCTTGAAGGCAACGACGAGACTCGGGACCTCCGACAGCGGCTTCCAGGCCCAACGGGAGAATTCCGCCGGATGGGCACCGCCGCCCGGGCTCAGGATGTCGAT
This sequence comes from Pleomorphomonas sp. T1.2MG-36, assembly GCF_950100655.1. Lineage (NCBI taxonomy): Bacteria > Pseudomonadati > Pseudomonadota > Alphaproteobacteria > Hyphomicrobiales > Pleomorphomonadaceae > Pleomorphomonas > Pleomorphomonas sp. T1.2MG-36. The sequence goes on along the minus strand of NZ_CATNLY010000045.1, from coordinate 49,155 downwards.
TTCGTCATCCTGGCCGAGAAAGCGGAAGGCAAACCATTTTTGCGTCTGGCCGCGCCATTTCTTCTGGAAACGGCCGGTGGCGAGATCGTCGGGCACGTCGTAGCGATACCAGTCCGGCGCTTCGCCCAGGAGCTCGACCGTTCGTACCGAGGTCTCCTCCCAAAGCTCGCGCCGTGCGGCTTCGAGCGGCGTTTCGCCATCGTCGATACCGCCTTGGGGCATTTGCCAGGGGGCCGCATCCAGCGTGTCTTCGAGGTCGGCACGATGGCCAACGAAGACGAGACCGGCGCGGTTGATCAGCACGGCCCCGGCGCAGGGGCGGTAGGGCAGGTCGGCTCGGGAGGTCATGAGGGGCTCAATTCTGCTGCGGAATGGCGGTGATCGGCACAAGCGTGATGCCGCGCCCATCGAGGCCGGTCGTCCAGCTGGCGAGCGCCTTCAGCGTCGCCGGCCGGGCGCTGGCGACGCCGACGGCAAGGCCACGTGTCCGGGCGATCTGTTCGAGCTGGGCGAGGCGGCCGGTAATTTCGGCAGGCGCCGGCACGGCGTCGATGACGAGATCGGCCTTGGCGAAAGCAGTCTTGAACTTGCCGGCAGACTGTTCGGCAATGCTACGCGGCGAGCTGCCATCGTCCAGATAGAGAAGGCCACGCAACGCGATTTCCTGCATCACCGGATCGAGCGCGGCGGCTTCGGACGTAAACCGGGCACCCATGTAGTTGACGACGCCGACATAGGTGGTGAAACGCCCCATCACCCGATGAAGGTTCTCGATGTTCTGGCGATCATCCTTGCCGACGAGCAGAGTGTTCTCGCCCGGGTCATTGTCCGGATAGTCGAAGGGTTCCAGAGGCACCTGCAGCAGCAGCTCGTGGCCGTCCTGCCGTGCCTTGGCGGTCCAACGATCGAGGCTGGCACCATAGGGGGCGAAACCGAGCGTGACCTCGGCCGGCAGCGAGGACAGCGCCTCCTGGGTTCCTGTCTGGCTGAGGCCGAGGTCGCCGACCACGATCGCGATCTTCGGTGAGGCGCCGACGAAGCCGGGCACCGGGCGGGCGTAGACGTCGACTGGCCGCCGACCGTCGGCGGCAACGCGCGGCAGCGGGCCGAAGGGCGATGCTTCGACAAGGGCGGTGTCGGCTTCGACGGGCAAGGCCACGGCTTTTTCGGTGCCCGAAGGTCCTTCCACGGTCACGCCTGCCTCCGGCTTGGTTTCGCTCGGTGGCGGCAGGAGTTCGCCAGTGCCGGACTTCACGCCGACCGTGGCGATGTCGGCACGCGCGTAGCCGGTTTCCGACGTCTCGATCTTGGCGCGGGCATAGGGTTCGCCGCCGAGCGGGTCGTTCACGACCATCAGCCAGACGGCAAGACCGGCAAAGAGGCAAGCCGTGACGACGGCGGCGATGGCGCCCACCGGCACGCGAAACTTCCGGCTGCCGGAGCCACCGAAGCCGAGAGGATTGGTGAGGTCGTTCATGGCGCGCGAGATCCGGCTACAGGCGACCGTCCTGATTCGGTCCCTCGAAGCTTAGTTCAATCCTCGGCGGCGCGGTATGCCGCCGAAACGCAACGGGCCGGAGAAGATCTCCGGCCCGTCGTTATCGCTGGTCTTCGGCTCAGTTGGCGACGGGATCGTCGCCCTTGGGCGGGAAGGCGGCGTTGGCCTGCAGCCCGCGCAGCAGATCGAGCGCCAGGTTGAGCTGCTTGTCGTCCTTGGGGTCGGCCGGCACATAGGCCTGGCTGCCGGACGCCTCGGTGCCTTCGGTCTCGCTCTTGAGATGGCCCTTCAGAGAAGCCTCGCCCTTGGTCTCGGTCACTTGGTTCTTGAGGTCCTCGGGCAGGTCCTGCAGGACCTCGATGTCGGGATGGATGCCCTTGGCCTGGATCGAGTTGCCCGACGGCGTGTAGTAGCGCGCGGTGGTCAGGCGGATGGCGCCGTTCGAGCCGAGCGGAATGATCGTCTGCACCGAGCCCTTGCCGAAGGACCGCGTGCCGAGGATGGTCGCCCGGCGGTGATCCTGCAGCGCGCCGGCCACGATCTCGGATGCCGAGGCCGAGCCGCCGTTGATGAGCACGATCACCGGCTTGTTGCCGACCAGTTCGCCAGCCTTGGCGGCGTAGCGACGGGTGTCGCTATCCTGACGACCGCGCGTCGAGACGATCTCGCCCTTGTCGAGGAAGGCGTCGGAGACGGCGATCGCCTGGTCGAGCAGGCCACCTGGGTCGTTGCGCAGATCGAGCACGTAGCCCTTGAGCTTGTCGTCGGGGACGGCGGCCACGATCTTGTCGATCGACGTCTTGAGGCCGTCGAAGGTCTGAGCGGTGAACTGGGAGACACGGATGTAGCCGACATCGTCCTTCACTTCGTAGCGCACGGACTGCATCTTGATGACGTCGCGAACGATCTTGACGTCGAAGGGCTTGTCGGTGCCGCGCGCCACGGTGAGGGTGATCGACGAGTTGATCGGTCCCCGCATCTTGTCGACGGCGTCGTTGAGGGTGAGACCCTTCACGTCGGTGCCGTCGATGGCGGTGATCAGGTCGCCTGCGCGGATCCCTGCCTTGGCGGCGGGTGTGTCGTCGATCGGTGTGACCACCTTGACCACACCGTCTTCCATGGTGACCTCGATGCCGAGTCCGCCGAACTCGCCCTTGGTCTGGACCTGCATGTCCTGATAGCTCTTGGCATTCATGTAGCTCGAATGCGGGTCGAGCGAAGTCAGCATGCCGTTGATGGCCGCCTCGATCAGCGCCGGTTCATCGGGCTCCTCGACATAGTCCGAACGGATGCGCTCGAACACGTCGCCGAACAGGTTGAGCTGGCGATAGGTGTCGACGCCGGCGGCCACGGCCGACCCGAAGCCGGGCAGACGGTGCTCGAGGGTCAGTGTGGTGATGCCGGCGCCGAGAACGGCGCCCGCTGCGAGTAGCGACAGTTTTTTGATCATCCGCTGACCTTCCGATCCTGCGACGCGACCCACCAGGGAGAGGGGTCGATCGAAGTTCCACCTTTGCGAAATTCGACGTAAAGCACGGGCTGCGTAACGCTGGCATCCAATACGGCGGCGCTGGCCAACCGCTGGTTTCCCATGACACCGACGGGCTCGCCCGTCAAAACAAATTGATCCAGCTGGACGTCGATCCGCTCCATGCCGGCAAGCACGACATGATAGTCGTCGCCGGCATCGAGGATCAAGAGCTGTCCGTAGGACCGGAACGGCCCGGCATAAACGACACGACCGTCCGCTGGCGACACCACGCGTGCTCCCGCGCGGGTGGCTATGGCTTGGCCCTGAGAGAGGCCGCCAAGTCCGTTGTCATCCCCGTAGGACTGCAGATTGACGCCGCGCACCGGCGGTATCAGCCGCCCCTTGGCGTCGGCGAAGGCGATGGCCGGACCGAGACGGCTGCCCGGGGCGGGCGCGGTGGCGGCGGGCGACTCCGGACGGGCCGCGGGAAGAGCCTTCTTCATGCCCGCAATCAGGTCCTCGAGACTGCGGGCATTTTTCGCCAGTTCCTCGGCCTTCGCCTTTTCGGCGGCGAGGTCGGCCGCGCGCGCTTCGCTATCGGCCTTCTTCTTGTCGATGAGCAGCGTCAGGCGCTGGCGCTCCTCGGCGATCGCGGCGGCATCGGCGCGAAGACGATCGCGCTCGGCCGCGGCGCGAGTCCGTTCGGCGACGAGGGCATCGAGGTCGGATTGCAGCGCCTCGGCCTCGATGCGGATTTCGGGTAGCACGGCGCCGAGCACCACCGCCGAGCGGACGGCCTTCAACGCGTCCTCGGGGCTGACAACGAGCGCCGGCGGCGGCTGGCGGCCAATTCTCTGAGCGGTGGAGAGCACGGCGATCAGGACGTCGCGGCGGGCGGCGAGAGAGACACGGATGCGCGCTTCGTTGTCGGCTCCCCGGGCGAGACGCTCCTCGCTGTCGGTAATCGATTGTTCGAGCGCCTGAACGCGGGCCGCCGACGTGACGAGTTGATCGCTGAGGGCCTGCTGATCACGTGACAGACCGGCGATTTCCGCCGCTATCTCCGCCTGCTTTTCCGCCGACAGCTCCATGGCGCCGCGCAGCTTGGCCAGCTCCTGATCCTTCAACGCCCGCTCGGCTTCCATTTGCTCAGTACCGGCAGTGTTGCCCGAGAGTGCCGCGGGCGTCGTCATGACGGTCGCCGGCGCAAAGGCGGTCGCCTCCGCCGGCAAGCTGTCCTGAGAAACGGCGTGACCGGGCAGCACCGCCAGAATGGCGGCGATAACGAGGCGGCAGACTCCGGGGCGTCGCGTTTCGAGCGGCATGGACGAGAGGGGCTGTCCGGTGGCGGTGCGGTCGAGCGGCCGACCCTATCGGCCTTTCCGTTAACGCTTCGTCAACCAAAGAGAGACGAAGCGTCGGCGGGTCAGGAGCGATGATAGGGATGGCCGCTCAAAATGGTGACGGCACGATAAACCTGCTCTGCGGCGAGAATGCGGACGATTTGATGCGGCCAGGTCAGCCGCCCAAAGGAAATGCGGTGGCCGGCGCGTGACAGGAGCTCCTGTCCATGACCATCCGGTCCGCCGATCATCAGGACGGCGTTCGGCGTGCCGCGGTCGCGCGCCTCGCCCAGCATCTCGGCGAAGCGCTCGGAGGTCGGCGAATCGCCCCGCTCGTCGAGGGCGATCAACAGGGCACCCGGCGGCAGGTCGGCGAGCAGGTCGCGCGCCTCCTCCTCCTTGCGCTGCGTCGCCTCGCGCGCCCGGCTCTCGATGATCTCGCGCGCAGTGACGGAGGAGAAGCCGATGGACCTGCCGGCCTTGTCGGCTCGATCGAGGTAGCGGTCGGCAAGCTCGCGCTCGGGACCGGCCTTCAGTTTTCCAACGGCGTGAATGGCGATGCGCATGGGTTTCTTCTTGTTTGGGCGCACGCCCTGTCGGCGGGGCCAGCGGCCCCGCGTGCCGGGGTCATTGAGAGGCGTCCGGTGGCGCGAAAAGCACGGTGCTTCCGGACCATCGATGCAGCCAAAATGCCGGCCGCCCGGGAAGCCTGGGCTTCCGGGCCGCTGGTCAACGACGGCTGGTCGTCGGCGCCGGATCGGGCGCCCACATCTTCTCGAGATGATAGAACTCGCGCACTTCCGGGCGGAAGACGTGAACGATGATCGATCCCGCGTCAATCAGCACCCAGTCGCAAGCCGGCTGGCCTTCGACGGCGGCGGTGCCGAAGCCTGCGTCCTTCAGGTCTTTCACCAGATGATCGGCGATGGCCCCGACGTGTCGACTGGAGCGCCCCGTGCAAATCACCATGTGATCGGCGATCGGGGTCTTGGCGGCAACGTCGATGTCGACGACCTCCTCCGCCTTGGCATCGTCAAGGCTGGCGAGAATCGTGTCGAGCAGGGATCGCGGGGAAGGGGCGGCATCGCCCGAGAACGCGGCGACGTCGGCAAACGGATTGGCGCTGAAGGCGCCCTCGGTGAAGGACATGCTCAGGGGTGCACCTCGTGAAGCGATCCGCGATCTCCGGCCCCATGCCGGCAATGGCGAATGAGTAAAAGGATGAACCTTGACGGTGACGTTTTCAAGATCGACCGGAACCAATGGCTAGGTCCGGCCGGCGGAGCGACGAAGATCGCTCGATGACAGGGGTATCTTGACGCCGGCGATAAACACCCAGGCGGGGGGCTCGAGATCCGGCAGCAAGGCGCCGTCGCGTTCGGCGACGCGGGCGCGGGCGAAGGTACGAGCGGCCGGCGACGCGAGGGCCGCGAACGTGGCGCCCGGCCGATCCACCACGGCGATGGGTACCGTTCGGGCGATCTCGCGCCAGCCACCCCAGCGATGGAAGGTCGCCCAGTTGTCGGCGCCGATCACCAGCACAAATCGGACGGTCGGTCTCAGCGTCCTCAGTCTGCGAACGAGGTCGATGGTGTAGCGGGTACCGAGTCGTGACTCGAGATCGGTGACGACGGCACGTGGGTGGCCTGCGACCTCCCGCACTGCGGCCAGCCTGCGCTTGACGTCCGGCAGGCCATCCGCCGACTTCAGCGGGTTACCGGGGGTGACAAGCCACCAGATGCGGTCGAGCCGAAGCCGCTGAAGCGCCAGGCGCGCCACATGGGCATGGCCTCGATGCGGCGGATTGAACGAGCCGCCGTAGAGACCGATGCGCATGCCAGGCAGCGTGGCGGGGAGGCGGGGTGTCGTCACGGCCGCGTCTGGCCGCTACCGCGCACACGGTACTTGAAGGAGGTGAGTTGCTCCACGCCGACCGGCCCGCGCGCGTGCATCTTGCCGGTGGCGATGCCGATTTCGGCGCCCATGCCGAACTCGCCGCCATCGGCGAACTGCGTCGAGGCGTTGTGCAGCACGATGGCCGAATCGACCCCGGCGAGGAAATGGGCCGCCGTGGCTTCGTCGGCTGTGATGATGCTATCGGTATGGTGGGAGCCGTAGGTCTCGATGTGCTCGATGGCGGCATCGACGCCGTCGACAAGCGCCACCGAGATGATCGGCGCCAGATACTCGGTGGACCAGTCGGCCTCGGTCGCCGGCACCGCTGCCGGGAAGCGCGAGCGAACCTCCTCGGTAGCCCGGATCTCGCAGCCACGCTCGGCGAGCGCTTTCAGGATCGGCAGGAGATGGCTGTCCGCCACCGCCCTGTCGACCAGCAGCGTCTCGGCCGAACCGCAGACGCCGACGCGCCGGAGCTTGGCGTTGACGGTGACCGTGACGGCCATGTCGAGATCGGCGGCCTTGTCGACGTAGATGTGGCAGATACCCTCAAGGTGTGCGAACACCGGTACCCGCGCCTCGGTCTGGACACGGGCGACGAGGCTCTTGCCGCCGCGCGGCACGATCACGTCGATCGAACCCTCAAGGCCGGTCAGCATCTCGCCCACGGCGGCGCGGTCCTTGATCGGCACCAGTTGGATGGCGTCCTCGGGCAAGCCCGCGGCGCGAAGACCGGCGGCGAGCGCGACGAGGATCGCCTGGGATGAGCCGAGCGAATCGGACCCGCAGCGCAGGATGGCGGCGTTGCCGGCCATCAGACACAGCGCTCCGGCGTCGGCGGTCACGTTGGGCCGGCTCTCGAAGATGATGCCGATGACGCCGAGCGGCGTTGCCACGCGCTCGATGGCGAGGCCGTTCGGCCGTGTCCAGGACGCGAGCACGTGGCCGACCGGGTCGGGCAGGGCGGCGATCTCCTCAAGCGCCTTGGCGATGGCCTCGACGCGCGCGCTGTCGAGCGTGCCGCGATCGAGGAAGGAGGCGACGACGCCGTTTGCCTTCATGGCCGCGACGTCGGCGGCGTTCGCCTTGAGAATGTCGGCTTCGCGAGCGCGCACTTCGGCCGCCATGGCGACAAGCGCGGCGGCCTTCTGTTCGGTGGAGGCGCGAGCGAGGCGGCGCGCGGCGGCGCGGGCACGCCGGCCGATATCGGCCATCAGGTCGTGAACGGAAACGTCGGTCAGTGCGGTCATGGTCAGTCTCCGATGTCGCCCTTCAGAACGAGGTCGTCGCGATGGATCATTTCGGTCCGGCCCGGCGCGCCGAGGATGTCTTCGATCACCGTCGAGTTCTGGCCCCGGATGCGGCGAGCATCGACGGCGTCATAGGCGACGAGGCCGCGGGCCAGTTCGACGCCGGCCTCGTCGACCACGATGACCGTATCGCCGCGGTGAAAGTCACCGTCGACGCGAGTGACACCGGGAGGCAACAGGCTGCGTCCCTGCTTCAGCGCCCGGACGGCGCCGGCGTCGATGGTCAGAACCCCCGGGGCCTCGATATGGCCGGCGATCCAGGCCTTGCGCGCCGTCACCGGCGTGGCCTCGGCGCGGAAGAGAGAATGCGGCCCGCCGTCGTCGATGCGCGACAATGGAGCGGCAACCTTGCCCGAGGCGATGATCATCGCCGCGCCGGCGACCGTGGCGATCTTGCCGGCATCGATCTTGGTCTTCATGCCGCCGCGCGACAGCTCGGAGGCTGCGCCACCGGCCATCGCCTCGATCTCGGGCGTGATGCGATCGATGACCGGGATCAGCGTGGCGTTCGGGTCGGACTGCGGCGGGGCGGTGTAGAGACCGTCGATGTCGGAGAGCAGCACGAGAAGGTCGGCGCCCATCATGGCGGCGACGCGGGCAGCCAGCCGATCGTTGTCGCCGTAGCGGATTTCGGTGGTGGCCACGGTGTCGTTTTCGTTGATCACCGGTACGGCACCCAGCTTCAGCAGCTTGCCGATGGTGGCGCGGCCGTTGAGATAGCGGCGCCGTTCCTCGGTGTCTCCGAGCGTCAGCAGGATCTGGCCGGCCGTTATGCCGTGGTCGCCGAGCACCTCGGCCCAGGCCCTGGCCAATGCGATCTGGCCCACGGCGGCGGCGGCTTGGCTGTCCTCGAGCTTCAGCTTGCCCTTCGGCAGCTTTAAAACGCCGCGACCCATGGCAATGGCGCCGGAGGATACCAGAAGCACGCCGGCACCGCTGGCGCGCAGTCGGGCGACGTCGGCGGCGACGCTCTCCATCCAGCCGCGCTTCAACGTGCCGGTGCGTCCCTCGACCAGCAGCGCCGAGCCGATCTTGATCACCACGCGGCGGAAGCCGGCCAGCGGCCCGGTGAAGGCTTCAATAGTCATCGTCGTCTCTGTCATCGTCGCGGTCGCGGTAGATGGGCTGCCAGATGCGGGTGGCGGTCGCGGCCCGCGACTCCTCGTTTTCGGCGCGGCTTGCCTCCACCGCCGAGGCCATGGCCCGAAGCACCGCTTCGACACCGGTGCCGGTGACGGCGGACAGCAGGATGGGAGTGGTCTTGGCAGCGCGCTTCAGTTTCTTGACCTTGGCGGCCAGCTCGTCTTCCGGCAGCAGCTCGCACTTGGATAGTGCGACGATCTCGGGCTTCTCTCCCAGAGCCTCGTCATAGGCTTCGAGCTCGGCCCGGACCGTGCGCCAGGCATCGACCACATCCTCCTGGCTGGCGTCGACGAGATGCAGCAACACGCCGCAACGCTCTACGTGGCCGAGGAAACGGTCGCCGAGGCCGACGCCTTCATGAGCGCCCTCGATCAGGCCGGGGATGTCGGCCAGCACGAACTCTCGGGCGTCGATGCGGACGACGCCGAGGCCCGGATGCAGGGTGGTGAAAGGATAGTCGGCGATCTTCGGCTTGGCTGCGGTGGTGCGGGCAAGGAAGGTCGACTTGCCGGCGTTGGGCAAGCCGACGAGCCCGGCGTCGGCGATCAGCTTCAGGCGCAACCACAGCCACTTTTCTTCTCCGGGCAGACCGGGATTGGCGCGGCGTGGTGCCTGATTGGTGGAGGTCTTGAAATAGGCGTTGCCGAAGCCGCCGTTGCCGCCCTTGGCGAGCAACACGCGCTGGCCAATTTCGACCATGTCGGCGAGAAGCGTCTCACCGTCCTCCTCGATGATCTGGGTTCCGACCGGCACCTTCAGCACGGTGTCGGGACCCTTGGCGCCATGGCGATCGCGCCCCATGCCGTGGCCGCCGGTCTTGGCCTTGAAATGCTGCTGGTAGCGATAGTCGATCAGCGTGTTGAGGCCGCCGACGCATTCGGCCCAGACGTCGCCGCCGCGGCCGCCATCGCCGCCATCCGGCCCGCCGAACTCGATGAACTTCTCCCGCCGGAACGACACGGCGCCGGCACCACCGTCACCGGACCGGACGTAGACCTTGGCTTGATCGAGGAATTTCATTGGGGCTTTCCTGGAATGGCGGCAAGGCCGCGCCGTCAGCGATCGTCAGCCCGAGACTTGGGCCGGTGGTCGCACCGCCCGCCGTTGTCGCGCGGGTCGCTGCTTGCCCTTTAGAGCATCGCGCGGCGAAAATGAACGGATTTTTGGGACTACGCGGGATGGAAGGTCACGGTCGCCACGGTCGGGCGGCGTGGCGCGCCCGCGTGAGGCGCGTGTCGATGTGATCGAGCAGGCGCTCCTCGACCAGCGATGGGCGGCGGCTCATGCCGATAACCTCGAAGCCCTGGCGGACCTGAATGGCAAGCGAGGCGACATTGCCTTCGAAGGCCCCGGCGACGATGGAGTCGATGTCGAGCTGGGCATAGGCCCAGGAGAGCGTGGCGTCGACCGCTTCGGTCATCAGTCCGTTCCCCCAGAAAGGCCGGCCGAGCCAGAAACCGATTTCCGGCCGGGTGTCGAGGCTGTGCAACGCCACGATACCGCGCACGATCGCGCGATCGTCGCCGCGCAACACGATGCCGAGCGTCGTCGCCGTGCCGAGGCTGGAGGTGGCGCAGCACTGGCTGATGAAGCCGGCGGCGTCCTCCACGGTGAAGGGATGCGGTACGCGTACCAACCAGCGCGCCACCTCGACGTCGTCGAGATATACGGCAACTGCCTCGGCGTCGGCTGGCTCGAGCGGCCGAAGCACGAGACGACCGGTCTCGATGCACGGCGAGAGAATCGCGCGCGGCCGCCAAGAACCGAAGGCACCGGAAAGCAACTTCATTCCGTACTCACTCTCCAGTGGTCCGATCCCGACATCTGCGTCGACGATCCAGGCCTTCGCATGAACGCGGGAACGCAAACCACCAGTACGCTTTGTTCCCGGCAGAGGAGTTTGTCGGCCGACCGGCAGCGCAAGGTCTGCCGATCTTCGATCAGATTCTCTCCACCGGAGCCCTGAGCTCGGTGCGCCGCTCTCCCCACTCGGCTCGTTCGGCCTCGCGGTTGTGAACGCGCAGGGGCTCCCAGGCCCTGATACTCTCCCAGGTGCTGCGATCAATGCGGAAACGGTCGATGGCCACGGCGGCGCCGCTGCCGGCCACTGAGGCCAACTCCTGCGCTACCATCTGGAACCCGCATTTTTCGATCACCCGTCGCCCGGCCTGGTTGGTAACCCGGCAGGCAAACAATAATCTCTCATGCCGTTGGTGAAGAAAGGCATAATCGATCGCGGCATGGCAGGCCTCGGTCGCATAACCCTGGCCCCAATGACGCTCGCCGAGCCAGCAACCGAGCCATCCGGGGCCGAGGCGTCCGCGCATGTCGAGCGTGAGAACACCGATGGGGGTTGGTGCTGCGTCGAAGCCCTTGCGGCAGATGAGGTGACGCTGACCACGCGGGTCGACCGGCTCGGCGAGCCAGGCGCGCGCGTGCTCGATGCGGTAGGGATGGGGCATGCCAACGAGATTGCGGGCTACGGTCGCCGAATTGGCCAACTGGGCGATCGTCTCGGCATCGTCTTCGGCCGGGGGTCTCAGAATGAGCCGCCGGGTTTCGATGGCAGGCCTCACCGCCGCCATCAGGGGCCAGCCGCAGGGACTGTCAGGCTCTTCGGTTTCGCTCAGCTCCGACATGGGGCTCTCCTCGCGCTCCAAATGAAATCAGGGGAAGTGGTGTCCCACTTCCCCTGTCACATCTCGCGCCAGAAGCGCGGTCCGTCCGGGTCCGTGGGACGCCGGCGGGCCGCTTCAGCTCCATCCGGCTTACTCTGCTGCTGCCGCCGTCGGCACGACCGAGACGTAAACTCGGCCGTTGCTCTTGGTGGCGAAGGAGACGTTTCCTTCCGTAATGGCAAAGATCGTGTGATCCACGCCCATGCCGACGTTGGCGCCCGGATGCCACTGGGTGCCGCGCTGGCGAATGATGATGTTGCCGGGGATGACGGCCTCGCCGCCGAACTTCTTCACGCCGAGGCGTCGACCGGCCGTATCGCGACCGTTGCGGGACGAACCGCCTGCCTTTTTGTGAGCCATTTCAGTCTCCTGTCTGTCGTATCGTCCGCTGGCGGAGCGTTCGGCGCTCGACACCTTGATGGACGGTTAGCTGGTCAGGTTCCGGCAGTAGCGTGCCGGAACGGAATTTTCTCAGGCGGCGTTGATCGCGGTGATCTTCACCGTGGTCAGAAGCTGCCGATGGCCGCGCTTGCGCTTGGAGTTCTGCCGACGGCGCTTCTTGAACGAGATCACCTTGGGGCCACGGGTCTGCTCGACCACTTCGGCAACGACGGTGGCGCCAGCAACGGTGGGGGCGCCAACGGTGACACCGGCGTCGGAACCGACGGCCAGCACTTCCTCGAAGGTGACGGCCGCGCCGTCCTCAAGCTCGATCTTCTCGATGTCGAATACGTCGTCGACGGCAACTTTGTACTGCTTGCCGCCGGTCTTGATCACTGCGAACATGGTCATGCCAGTCCTTCTTCAGATGGTTCTTGGCCGCGCCGCACCGTCCCGGGCGCGCGACTGTTTGGCAAAACAAAAAACCCGGACAATCGACCGGGCCCCATTAAGCCGCGTTTTCCCTACACGGAAAGCCTACGGTGGTCAACGCCGAAAGGGGCGGTTCTTGGCGGTCGATGGCGACGGGGTGTCGGCTTGGACTTTCTTACGGATCAAAAAACCGTTCCCATCGGCTTCTGCCCCTCTTGCCAGAGGCTTTGCCCGCGGTTATGGTCCGCGCCGCTTTCGACCGGGATCAACGTCCCAAAAGCACCGCGGAGAGGTGGCAGAGTGGTCGATTGCACCGCACTCGAAATGCGGCATACTCGCAAGGGTATCGGGGGTTCAAATCCCTCCCTCTCCGCCATTTTTTCCACATTGCGCCTTTAGGTCCGTCGGTTGATCCGACGGTCGATGCTTGGCTTGGCACGCTTGGTGCTTTGCATGGACGTTGTTGCTTCCCTCTTCCGAGGATCGATCCGCCCATGGAGCCCGTCAACGGCGCCTTCGACGTCCGCCTGATGCGGACCCTTCTTCTGCTCGTCACCGAATGCAGCGTGTCGCGTACGGCCGAGATTCTCGGCCAGACCCAGCCGACCGTCAGTCTGGCATTGAAGCGCCTGCGAGAGCTGATCGGCGACCCCATACTGGTGCGTTCCGGCGGTACCCTCGTCCCCACCGAGCGGGGCCAGGAGCTCAGGGCCACGCTGCAGCGCCTGCTCGCCGATATCGACGCTCTTCTGGCCCCGCCGCCCAGTTTCGACCCCGAAAGAACCGAACGTCGATTTCGCATCGCCGCCGCCAACTGTCTGGATGCGGAGTTCCTGCCGCGCATCTTCGCCCGGCTCGCCGAAGAGGCACCGAGAGCCTCGATCGATATCGCGACGCTGCCGGGACACGACGACCTGATGAGCCACCTGTCCGACGGTTCGCTCGATCTGGTGGTCGGCAACTGGCCACGGCCGCCGGAACAACTGCGCATGGCGCCGCTGCTGACCACGTCGATCAAATGTGTGGTCGCTGCGGGCCACGGGCTGGCCGGCACCATCGGATCGCTCGACATGGATCGCTATCTCGCGGAGCGTCATCTGTCGCCTTCGGCCGACGTGATGAAGCATTACAGCCCCATCGACGGTCGCCTGATGGAGCTCGGCCTCAGTCGCCATATCGCCGCTTCGGTTCCTGAGTATGCCATCGTTCCCCACATGCTGGCCGGGTCCGACCTCGTCTTCACGACGGGAGCGCCTTTCGCCGAACAAATGGCGCAAAGGGGCGATTTTGCCGTCATCGACGCGCCGGCCGAGTTCGGCCGCATGGATTTCTACCTGCTTTGGCACGACTGCAAGCACCACTCGCCGGCTCACATCTGGTTCAGGCACCTGGTGAAGGCGTCGGTCTCCGATCTCAGAAGTTCGAGGGACGCGGTGCCGCAAATGATGCGCGTTGCCGCCGAGTGATGTCGCTTCAACGGCTTGCCCAAAAGGACCGATGGAGCTCCGCAGCCTCGTCTTCCAGCATGGGGCCGATCACCTCGACGGTGCGCCGGCCGCTTTCCAGCACCACCCTGCAAGGCAGGTCGAGCGTCGGGTTCTCCGGATGGTTGCCTGTAATCTGTCCCAGGGTGCTTTCCGAAAGACCATAAACGATGCGGCCGATGCCTGCCCAATAGGCAGATCCTGCACACATGGCGCAAGGTTCGGCAGACGAGTAGAGCGTGGCGTCGACAAGCTCGGCCGGTGGGAAGCGGCAAGAGGCGCGCGTTGCCAGCACGCGTTCGGCATGGCCGGTCATGTCGTGATCGGGCAGGTACGCATTGCCCTGCTCCATGAGAACCGTTCCGTCACCGCCGACGAGAATGGCTCCGAACGGGTGGCTGCCGGCTTCGGCCGCCGCGGCTGCGATGGCGAAGGTATGGCGGAGGTAGGATTCGTGGTCGAGGTCTGGAAGCGGCATGGCGGTCCGGAAAAAGCATGGCACCGCTGGCCATCTTAGCGGAGATTTCGCGGCCGCAAAGACGCCCGTCCTTGGCGTCGGCCTATAGTGTCTATTGTGCCCGTCATATGGACGCTGCCCATGAGACCAATGCAAACTTCCTCAAAACAAGGGGAACAGGACCGCCTGATCGCAAGCGAAGAGGGGTACACATGCAGCGCTTCATTCTCAATCGTCGCCAGATGCTCGGAGGGCTCGCCGCCGGAGCCGGACTTTCGCTTCTCGGCCCCATGGGCCGGGCTTCCGCAGCCGTTTCGGAAATCGTCTGGGCGACCTGGGATTCCAATGGCCATCCCGAATATGTCGCCGCTTTCGAAAAGGCGACGGGCACCAAGGTCAAGTTGTCGTTCCTGTCGAGCGAGGATGCGCAGTTCGCGGCGCTGAAGACCGGTTCGGCTTCGGACTGGGATGTCGTCAATCCCTCGCTGAACCAGGCCCGCCGCTACATCAAGGCCGGCGAACTGCTGCCGCTCGACCTCACGAAGGTGCCCAACCTCGCGCACATGTACGACGTGTTCAAGGCGACCGACAAGGTGAAGGGCGAGGATGGCCAGACCTACGCCATTCCCTATCTCTGGGGCCTCAATCCGATCGTCTACCGGTCGGACATCCACACCGAGGAGCCGACCTACTCGACGCTGTTCGACCCGAAGTTCAAGGGCCAGCTCGCCATGCGCGACTATGCCCTCGAATCGATCGCCATCGCCGCGCTGCATATCGGCATCCCCCGCGAACGCGCCTTCCTGCTCACCAGCGACGAGCTCGTCGAGGTGAAGAAGGCGCTGATCGCCCAGAAGCCGCTGCTCAGGACCTACTGGCAGACCATCGGCGATCTGACCAACCTGATCGCCACTGGCGAGGTGACGGCGGCCTTCTCCTGGCGCGTGCCCTATGACGCGCTGAAGGACAAGATGAAGGTGGCGATGGCCAAGCCAAAGGCCGGCATCATGGGCTGGTGCGACTGTTTCGCCATTCCGGCCAGCCTGCCGGAGGAAAAGATCGAGACCGCCTACAAGTTCGCCGACTACCTGCTCGGCGCCGATTATGCGTCCACCATCGCCGAGATCGGCAACTATGCCACCACCTCGTCGATCATCCGCGACAAGCTGACCCCGGAGAAGCAGGAAGCCATCTTCATCGACGATCTATCGGTCATGCAGCACTTCATGTGGCCGGAAGCCCCCGAGAACTACTCGGAGTGGCTGAAGGTTTGGAACGAGGTCAAGGCGGCCTGATCCATCGCCCGCCCAGTCGCCCTAGGACCGGGCGGTGCGGGATTTGCTTGTCGTACGAGGTCGGGCGAGATCGTCCGACCTCGGGGATCGGGGCACGATATTGGTGAAGAGCAGGATGGAAAAGCGGACGGAGCCGGCCTTGTCGCCGCTGCTTCTGGCAATGCGCGGCGTCGTCAAGACATTCGGCCGTTCGACCGCGGTGGATGGAATCGACCTGGATGTTCCGGAGCGGGCGTTTCTGACGCTGCTCGGACCGTCAGGATGCGGCAAGACGACCGTTCTCAGGATGATCGCGGGGTTCGAGACGCCGGACTCCGGCGACATGCGCCTCGACAACACGCCGCTTGTCGACGTGCCCCCCGAGCGGCGGCCCGTCAACACGGTGTTCCAGTCCTATGCCCTTTTCCCCCATCTCACCGTCAACGAGAACGTCGCCTTCTCGTTGAAGCTCAGGGGCGGCGTTCCCGACATGGCGGCTCGCGTGCGGCGGGCGCTCGATGCGGTTCACATGGCTGACTTCGGCGACCGCTATCCGCACCAGCTTTCCGGCGGCCAGCAGCAGCGTGTCGCCGTGGCGCGTGCGATCATCGCCGAGCCGCGCCTCCTGCTTCTGGACGAACCGCTATCGGCTCTCGATCGGAAGATGCGCGGTCATCTCCAGATCGAGTTGAAGGCGCTGCAACGGCGCCTCGGCATCGCCTTCGTCTATGTGACGCACGACCAGGAAGAAGCCTTCGCGCTGTCCGACGTCGTGGTGGTGATGAACAAGGGACGCATTGCCCAGAAGGCCGACCCTCAGACCATCTACAGCCGTCCGGCCGACAGCTTCGTTGCCGACTTCATCGGCAATTCGACGCTGGTGAAGGGGCAGGTCCGGGAGCGCCACGGTGACATGGCGACGATTGAAACTCCGCTCGGTAACGTGACCGCACCGGTTGCCGATGGTCTTGCCGCCGGGGATCCTGCCGTTCTGGTCATCCGGCCCGAACTCCTTTCGGTCCATGGCGAGGGCACGACGACGCTCATCGGTACGGTCGGCAATTGCGTGTTTCAGGGCGAACGCAGCATGATCGAGGCGGACGTCGCCGGTGTGGCTCTGCGTTTCGCGGCCGAGGCTCCCTATTCCATCGGCTCGAGCGTTCCTCTCTGGCTCGATGCCGGTCGCAGTTTCATCACGAGAGTTGCCACATGACCTTCCGCCAGCGCCATCTCGCGCTGCCGGTGGCGGTGGCGATCGTTGCCGGATGTCTGGCGCCGCTCGCCGTCCTCGTCGCCTTCAGCTTCTATGAGGTGGAAGACTTCGACCTGATTCCGGCCTTTTCGTTCAGGGCGTGGGGCGAACTCGCCACATCGACGACCGATTGGTTCCTGATCGGCAAGGCGGTGCTGTCGGGTGTCACGACCACGGTGTTCACGGCTCTTCTCGGCTATCCGGTGGCGCTGGTGCTGACGCGCCTTGCCACCTCGGCAAAAGGGCTTGCCATCATTGTGCTGCTGACGCCGCTCTACACCGGCGAGATCGTCCGCATCTACGCGTGGCGGATCGTGCTCGGGGGAGAGGGGCTGGTCAACACGGTACTGCAGGGGCTTGGTCTGATCGACGAACCGCTGAAGTTTCTGCTGTTCTCGCCGTTCACCATCGGTCTCGTCCTGACCTACAACAACCTGCCCTTCATGGTGCTCGCCATCTGGGTGTCGGCCGAGATGGTCGACCGTCGGCTGATCGAAGCGGCGCGCGATCTCGGCGCCCGGCCCGTCGATGCCTTCTTCCGTGTCATCTTTCCGTTGACGACGCCCGGGCTTGCCGCCGGAAGCCTCACCGTCTTCGCGCTGTCGGCCGGCGAAATGCTGACGCCGAGCCTTCTGGGCGGCACCTCGGGGTCGACCGCCATGGCGCTCGTCGACAATCTGTTCGGTACGGCGTTCGACTGGCCGCTTGCCTCGGCGCTCGCCCTGGCTCTTTTGGCCACCTTGTTCCTGGTCGCATCTGCCATGGCCGGGTTGTTGCTGCGCCTCAAGGGCGCTCGCGCCGTGATCGGGAGGACATGATGGGACGGATCGGCCTTTCCGTACTGATCGCCGCGGTCGGGTTTCTCTATCTGCCGCTCGTCGTGCTCACGGTGTTCTCCTTCAACGATTCGGCGCTGATGGCCTTCCCGCTGTCCGGCTTCACGCTCGAATGGTACCGCGAGCTGGCGCAGAACGACAACTTTCTCAAGGGCTTCGTCACGTCCTTCCTGATCGCCCAGCCGGTCGGCATCCTGGCCATGCTGTTCGGACTGATGGCATCGCTCGCCTTGACGGCACCCGGATTCCGCTGGCGGGGCCTGTTCGCCATTCTGCTGCTGGTGCCGTTTCTGGTCCCCAAAAGCGTGCTGTCGATCGCCCAGGCGATGATCATGAGCCGCGTCGGTTTTGAACGAGGTGCCACGGCGCTGATCCTGGCGCAGTCGCTGGTAGCGCTACCGTTTGCCACGGCGCTGATCTCGGCGGTGATGGTGCGCTTCGATCGGCGGCTGATCGAAGCGGCGCGCGATCTTGGCGCCTCGCCCTGGCAGGCCTTCCTGCGCGTGCTGCTGCCGCAGATCCGACCGGCCCTGTCGGGCGCCTATTCGGTCGGCGTCATCCTATCGCTGGCCGACCTGACCATCGCAATGTTTCTTGCCGGCCGAACCCAGCCGCTGTCGCTGATGGTCGCCTCGGAGTTCCGGCGCGAGCTCAGGCCCGACCTCAACGCCATGCAAGTGGTGGTTCTGGCGCTGACGGCGGCACTGGTCGGCGTCAGCGAGCTCTACCGCCGCCGCCGGCTGCGCAAGCTCGCGGCGGAGGCCTGATTTCTCAGCGGGAAAAGGCGGTTTTCGCGGTCAGCCGGTCGAGGTCGAAGGCTGCGACATCGGCCAACAGCGAGACGAAGGCCGAACCGGCGCGATCGACGATGATCCGCCCCTTTTCGGCGCTCGCCGCCTTGGCATTGCCGGCAACGCCCTTGGGGTGGAGATCCTGGGCCTGCCATCCGAAGCCGACGGCGCCCTCGGCCGTCAAGAGACTGCCCGACGCCTCGATCTCGACGGTCAGCGGCACGAAATCCTCCGCCTTGTCCATGGCGACGAGATCGCCGTGCAGATGCAGCATGGCGCTGGTCTCCAGATCGCCACCATGGATGCCATGCGTCGACTCGGCGGCCGGAATGATGTCGTCGATCGCCGTGATGCGGAACCACGAGCAGGCGACCGCCAGCATGCCGAGCTTCACCCGGATGTCCCGGCAGACGATGTCGATCAGGGCGATCTGGCCGCCATGTGCATTGAAGAAAACCAGCTTGCGCACGCCGGCCCGATGAACGCTTTCGGCGATCTCGAACCAGATGCGCGCCAGCGTTTCGCCCGAGATGGCGATCGTGCCGGGAAAGGCCAGATGTTCGTCGGATTTGCCATAGGGCAGGGGCGGCAAGACCAGCACGTCCGCTTCGGCCGTCAGTTTGGCAAGCGCATCCGACAGCACGCCGGCGTTGATCGCCGCGTCGACGCGGACCGGCAAGTGCGGCCCGTGCTGCTCGACGGCGCCGACGGGCAGCACGACGACGGTTTTCGAGAGGTCGCGATTGGCGAACTCGGCGGTCGAAAGGTTCCACCAGGAGAAGGAGGTCATGGGAGAGCTCACGCGGCGGTTTCGGCGGCGAGCGTCGCCTTGGCGATCTTGCCGGTCGGTGTCATGGGCAGGCTTGCCGCCTTGCGGATGACGAGTGGCGCCAGGTCATAAGGAAGGAGAGGCGCAATCGCTGCTTTGAGGGCGACCGGATCGACCGTCTGGCCGGGGCGCTCGGTGACGAAGGCTATCGGCGTCGTCCCACCGTTCGGGTTGGGAATGCCGACCAGGGCGGCCAGCAAGACGCCGGGCTGGGTGGCGAGCGCTTCTTCAACGTCGCGCGGGAACCAGTCGACGCCATCGACCGTGACCAGTTCGGCGAGGCGGCCGCGCATGGTCACGTAGCCATCGGCATCGATGCTGCCGAGATCGCCGGAGTGCAGCCATCCACCCCGTGTCGTTTCGGCTGTCTTCTCCGGCCGACCCCAATAGCCTGCCATGAAGCCGCCCCTCAGGCAGATTTCGCCGACGGTGCCGATCGGGGCGCGTGTGCCGGACGTGGTGAGGATCGCCACTTCCTTGTCCGGTGTACCCGGCCCGATGCGGACCAGCTTGCCATCATCGGGTTCGAGCTCGGGAAAGCCGAGCGCGAAGAAGCCGCCGATCTCGCTCTGGCCGAAGCTTTCCACCAAGGGCAGTTTCAACACGTCGCGGAAGGCCTTCCGCAAGGTGGGGGGCACCGGCCCGCCGCCCGAAAGGCCAAAGCGCAGTGGCGACGGCAAACGGCCGCGCGCCTGCGACTCCTCGAGAAGTTCGGTCAGGACGACCGGGTTGCCCACGAATACGGTGGCGCCGGTCCGTTCCAGCGCTTCCCAGCCGGTGGCCTGCGTCCACTTGCCCATGACGTTGGTGGTGGCGCCCACGGCCATCGGCGGCAGCAGGTTGGCCACCAGTTGGTAGGAACTGGATAGCGCCGTCGGGCCAAAGGAGCGATCGGTTGCCCGCATGCGCAGGCGTTCGCCGATGCAGCGGGCGGCGGTGACCGTCGGCTCATGGGCGAGACAGGCGCCCTTGGGCTTACCCGTCGTGCCGGAGGTGTAGGACAGGTGAGCGATCGCCGAGTCGTCCTCGGGGTCGACCGGCGGCGCGAAGCGGGCTGCCATGAGCTCGGGCAGCGCATGGGCGCCGTCTTGAGGTCCATCCATGCAGATGAGATGCGACACGCATCCCACCATTGCCGCGGCGGCCTTCACCGGACCTTCCATGTCGTGGGTATAGACGATGGCCTTGGGTCGGTGGTCGTCGACGTAATAGGCGAGGTCGTCGGCATACTTGACGTTGACCAGTGCCGAGATGGCTCCCAGCCGCCAGGTCCCCAACATGGCGAGGAGATAGTCCATGCCGTTGTGGGCGAAGATCAGGACGCGGTCGCCGGGTGCTATGCCGAGGTGCGCCAAGGCTCCCGCCATCCTCTCTACGCCGTCCACCGCTTCCGAAGCTGTGAGCGCCACGTTGCGATCGACCCAACGGAGCGCGACGGTGTCCGGTGCCCGCTCGGCCACGCGGTAGAGCAGATGGTGCATCAACATGGTCTGGCGGCTCCCTTGGCAACGCGTCATGTGCGTCGACCATGGGCAAGCCGGCAGGCGAAGGAAATTCGCCGCCCGACATAGAGTTCATTGGGAGCCGCCAATTGACGCAAGCCAAATGGGGCACGGTCCGCTTGTGCTCAGGGCAGCCAGACCGATGGCACGGCCACTTCGGCGATGCCGCCGGCTCTGAGGGTATCGGCAGCGGCCTCGACGCCGTCGCGCGGCATGGCCTGCCAGGTCGCTGCTGGCCCGCGCACGCCGTGATGCTGGAAGGCGTTGAGGCGGAGACGGGTGTTCGGTCCGAGCTCGCTTGCCAGGGCGGCAAGTGCCGCGATTTCCTCGGGGCGGTCGGTTTCGCCGGGAATCAGCAGAAAGCGTAGTTCATAGAGCTTGCCGGCCTTGGCGAGCAGCTTGGCCGAGGCGAGCGACAGGTCGTTGTCGACGCCGGTGAGGCGCCGGTGACGGACGGGATCGAAGGCCTTGATATCAAGCATGACGCCGTCGGTCAGCGGCAGCAACCGTTGCCAACCTTCAGCCGGCAGATGGCCATTGCTGTCGACGAACAGCGTCAGATGGGCCAGGTCCGACGCCGCCCGGATGGCCGTGAACAACTCGATCAGGAAATCGAGATGCAGCGTCGCCTCGCCGCCCGAGACGGTGAGCCCGTTGAGAAAGGGCGCATTGCGCCGGAGGAGATCGAGCACGTCTTCCACCGTCATGCGCCGCACCATGGGATTTGCGCGGGTGGGGCAGGCGGAAAGGCAGCTGTCGCAGGATATGCAGGGGCCCGGATCGTGGACGACCTTGCGGCCGGACTTCTTCAAGGCGCCGGACGGACACACGGCCACGCAGGCGCCGCAGTCGCTGCAGACGCCGATGGTGTGCGGGTTGTGGCAGGTGACACAACGATAGTTGCAGCCCTGCAGGAACAGCACGAAGCGGTTTCCCGGCCCGTCGACCACCGACCAGGTCAGGAACTTGCTGACGGCGGCGACGCCGTCAGACACCCGAACCCGCCATCAGCTCAAGCCCGACGACGCGCGGCTTGCGATCGAGAATATGCACGGTCTCGGCCGCTTCGGCACCGAGCGCCGTGGTGTTGACGCGCGATCCCCTAGCCGCGTTGTAGAGCTTGACGTCGGACAGGCGGATCATGAAGCCGGTGACGCGGACCAGATCGTTGCCGGTCACGTTGGCGGTGAACTCCCGGAAGCCGAGTTGCAGGGCTCCCTTGGCCAGCTGGAACACCGCTTCCGGATTGGCCCGCACCGTTTCGTCGAGGGTGAGGATTTCCGACACGCCCGAAATGTAGTGGCGGTGGTGCGGCAGGAGCGCCTGCACATGGCTCACCGGATCCGGCTCGCTGCCGTAAGGGATCCGCACGCCGGGTGTGGTGCCGGCATCGCTCGAAAGGCCCGCCTGGGCGTGCAGCATGGCGACGCCGCGCCAGACGTGCTCCATCGGCTCGCGGTCGACAAGTTCGGCAAGCCGCGCCGAAATGCGATGACCGAGCGCGTTGGCTTCGGCGTCATGTCCGTATCGGCCGGTGCGGCCGGCGATATCCTGCAAGTGGTTGACCGCCTCGGCCATGGCAAAGATGCCGAACATCGCCGTGAAGCGGTCCCTGTCGATCCAGCCTTCCTCGACCAGGAAGTTGCCGTCGAAGAAGCCCGACTGCCGGAACAGATAGTCGACACGGGCGCGCATCAGGCGGGCGTTGAGGTTGACGTAGCGCGGCAGCTGGACATCGAGGAAATCGGCCTCGCTGGCGCTCGCCTCGGCGACCTTCTTGAGATTGACGCGGGCAAGCGATGCAGCGCCGCCACGGAGCGGCAGGGCGTTGTAGCAGCTGACGATGGCGTAGCCCGGCTCGTCGAACACTTCCCTGTGGATCGGGTGGTTGGCGATGTGGGGCTTGGAGCAGGCGATGATGTTGTCGGTGCAAAGGCGCAGGATGTCCTCGCCGCTCACCTCGGGGTCGTAGAGGAAGGTGAGGTTGGGCGCCACCTGCTTCAGCTCGGCGTCGACTCTCAGAATGGCGCGGGCGACGCGGTTGTCGGTCGGCCCGATGTCGGCGTGCAGGAAGGCGTCGGGCAATACGCGGTCGATATAGCGCCAGAAGAGCTTGATCTTGCGATAGAGCTCGTCATCCGAGACGCCGTCGCAGAAGGGCAGCAGCAGGGCATCGAGGTGACCGATGAACACCGGCATGCCGGTGACCGAGGGAACGTGGTGGTAGGCGATCTGCAGCGTGTTGATCGCCTCGTCGAGGGTCTCCGGCTTGGGCAACTCCAGATGGGCGGACCCGTTCTTCAGCACCACCTCATAGTCAGGCAGCACGTAGCGCGGTTTGTAGGGGGCGTGTCCCTCGTACATGTCGCAGATGATGCGGGCATCGAGCGCGGCGCGGGTCTCGGAATCGAGCAGCACGTAGGGCAGCATGTTCTCGGCCTCGACCGCGAGCGCATGTTCCTTCTGCTTGAAGCTCAGGGTCGGGTTCTGCGCGATCCGGCGCAGCTGGCTCAGCGTTTCGGTCATGGCGTTTCCTCGTTGTCGGACGCAGGCATGATACGCCGCTCGGCGCGGCGCGACCATGATTTGGCGCATCAAGCGAGATAAACGAAAGCTTGTCCAGCCGGAGGGTTACCGATTGGCGACTGCGTCGGGCCAGCTTTATCACTTCACCCGCCCCCTTCGTCCGGGATCGCCAGAAGATGGCCACAGGCCTTGCAGTGGACGGCGTCCGGCTCGTGCCGCATGAGCGCGCATTTCGGGCAACGGAAGGTGACCTTGTAAGGGCGAAACAGAGCCTGCGCGAGGCGCACGAACAGGGAAATGCCGACGATCATGGTGACGATGGACGTCAGCTTGCCCGCGGCCCCCGGCAAGGTGACGTCGCCGAAGCCGGTCGTCGTGATGGTTGCCACGGTGAAGTAGAGCGCATCGACCCAGCCTTCAATGCCCGAGCTCGGTCGGGCGAAGGCCGTGTAGATGAAGCCGGTGATGATGAAGAGGCAGGTGACGAGGTTGATGGCGGCGCGGCCGACATCTTCCCATTCCTGGTAGCCGTGACGGCGCAACGACCGCCAGAACAATCCCTTTTGTGACAGCGTCCACAGGCGCAGGATCCGCAGAAAGCCGAGGTTGGCGAGCCAGAGGGGTGCCAGCAAGGTGGCGAGCACGATGAAATCCACCCAGACGGATGGGCGCCGCAGCCACTGCCGAATGCTGACGGCCGCCGCCGCCCGCGCGGTGAGGTCGGCGGCGAGCAGGAGAGCGACGGCATAGTCGAACCACAGGAAGGCTTTGAGATCCTGCAGGACGGGGCTCATGATGAAAAAGCCGATGATGATGAGGTCGACCGTCGCGAAGGCCCACTGGAACCGCACCGCCTGCGGATCCGTGCCGACATAAAGACGGCGCAGGCGTTGCCGCCATGCCGCGCGGTCGGGTGTCTCCTCGGGATCCTCGTCGTAGCGCTGCCGGAATCGAAGGAGCTCTTCGACGCGGGGAGCCTCCTTCGGGGGTGTCTCCGGGGTGCCGGAGACGGTGGCCGGTGGCTCGGTCGTCACGATGGATCAGATCCCTTCCCTGGCCGACGCCTTCGAGGCGCGGATGCGATGCCGCCAATGGCGGATTTCACCATGCCCCGGGCATTCCGGCAATCGGACGAACAACCATCGGTGTGGAGGCGGGTTCCTCTCTCCCGCGTGGGCCCGAGCACGGACCGAACGCCAAACTTGTTCGTCCCAACTTGTTCTAAACTTGTAAACATGAGGGGGATCCGTCGTTCCAGGATCGGTTGCGCGAGCAAGGGAATTCAGGGGGTATTGCGATATTGCATTGATTATCAACCATAAAGCTCTTGGCGTGGGTCGCTTTGGAAAGTGCGTAGCGGTTCCGTCTGGTTCCACGTTCTCTGATCGCTGGCGCGTATATGACAAATTTACGGCGTTGTATGCGGTAGCGTTCCGGCCAAAAACACCGGAAACGTCTGGTTCTCCGGCCTCGAAAAGTCATCGGGAGCGCGGAAAAACACGAATAACATGACAACATATTGACAACTGATCAAATGGCGCGTCTTCTGATCCCAGGGAGAGAGGGTCATGCGGGGCGATCCGACCGGGTGGACGGCGCCGCGAAAGGACCTTGGCCTGAGGTGCCGCGATCTGTTTCGGCCCTGGCCGGGGGAGGGGCTCCTGCTTTCCATTGCGGCACCGGCAGCGCGCGCTTTCCGGACAAGAGAGGAACCACCGTTGATCCCACATCTGGCAATCACCATGGGCGACCCGGCCGGCGTCGGCCCCGAGATCATCGCCAAGGCCTGCAAGGTTCTGAAGCCGCAGCTCGACGCGGATGAGCTGCGTCTTCTGGTCATCGGCTCCAACGACGCGCTCAACCGGGCCTGCCGGACCTTTGCGCCGGAGCTCGACATTCCCTCGGTAGAGGCGGATGGCGACTGGCCGGGGCTCGCCGCGCTGCAGGCCTGCCCAGAGGGGGAGCCGATCCTGCCCGGCGTGCTGTCGACGGACGGTGGGCGCTTCGCCTATCACGCGGTGGAGCAGGCGGTCCGGTTGGCAAAGGCGGGCCGCATACACGGCATCGTCACGGCGCCGCTCAACAAAGAGGCGCTCAACAAGGCCGGTTTCCATTTCGCGGGCCACACCGACCTTCTTGCCCATCTGACGGGCGCCAAGGGATCGGTAATGATGCTCGCCCACGGCAACATGCGGGTGAGCCATGTCACCACCCACATTGCCCTTGAAGACGTGCCGAAGAAGCTGACGCCGGAACGGCTTCGCTACGTCATCGACCTCACGGCCGAAACGCTTGAGGGGCTCGGCCTGCCGCGCCGCCGCATCGCCGTCGCCGCGCTCAATCCGCACGCCGGAGAGGGTGGCCTGTTCGGCCGCCAGGATATCGAGGTCAGCGAACCGGTGATCGCCCAGTGCGTGGCCGAGGGACTCGATGTCGTCGGGCCGGTGCCGGGCGATACCGTGTTCGTCAAGCTGCATGCCGGCCAGTTCGATGCGGTGATCGCCATGTATCACGACCAGGGCCATATCCCCGTCAAGCTGCTCGGCTTCAACGTCGATCCGAAGACCGGCAAATGGGACTCCTTGTCCGGCGTCAACATCACGCTTGGCCTGCCGATCATCCGCACCTCGGTCGACCACGGCACGGCGTTCGACATCGCTGGCAAGGGCATTGCCAACGAGTTGAGCTTGCTCGAGGCGGTGGACTATGCGCTTCGGTTGGCGGCAACGCGCGTCACCGGGCTCAAGGGAGCCGCCAAGCCATGATCGCTCCGTTGAACGCGCTGGGGACGCCGATCGATCTCATCCAGCCGCCTCGCCTGATCTTCGGTCGGGGCACCGCGGCTGAGGCCGGACGTTGGCTGGCTTCCCATGGCATCCGCCGACCGATGGTCGTGACCGACACCTTCAATGCCGCCCGCGTCGGCGGCCTGGATCTGCCGGGTGAGCCGTTGGTATGGGGAGAACTCGCCGGCGAGCCGACCACCGACGATCTCGCCCGCGTCGTCGCAACCGCCGAGCAAGCCGGTGTCGATGCCGTCATTGGCTTCGGCGGCGGCAGCTCCATGGATCTTGCCAAGCTGGTCGCCGTTCTGACGGGTAGCGGGCAAAGCTTTTCCGAAGTCGTCGGAGCCGAGAAGGTGGCCGGCAAGAAGCTGCCGATCGTCCAGGTGCCGACGACGGCTGGAACCGGCAGCGAGGTCGGAACGCGCGCGTTGGTCACCGACGTGGCGGCTCTGGCCAAGTGCGCGGTTCAAAGCCGGTACATGCTGGCCGACCTTGCCGTCGTCGACCCCGATCTTGCGCTCGGCATGCCCCGTTCGATCACCGTGGCGACGGGCGTCGACGCGCTCGCCCACTGCGTCGAGGCCTTCACCAACAGGAAGGCGCATCCGGTCATCGACCTCTATGCGTTCGAGGGTATCCGGCTCGCCGGGCGCTGGCTGGCGAAAGCGGCCGACGACGGTCACGATCCGGATGCGCGCGCCGGCATGGCGCTCGCTTCGCTCTATGGCGGCTATTGCCTCGGACCGGTCAACACCGCCGGCGGCCATGCCGTTTCCTATCCGTTGGGCGCTCGCTATCATGTGGCGCATGGCGCTGCCAACGCGCTGATCTTCCCGCACGTTCTGGCCTTCAACGCACCGGCGACGCCGGAGCGGACGGCGGCGATTCTCGAAGCTCTGGGGCTGCCCGTCTCGACCGAGCCGGCCAAGGTGTTCGCCGCCGCCAATGACTGGTGCGTGCGGCTCGGCTGCGAGATGCGAATGTCGACCTTTGGCGTTCCGGCCGACGATCTGCCGGCCATGGCCGGGGAGGCGCATGCCATCCGGCGGCTCCTCGACAACAATCCGCGCGACCTTGCCGAAACCGACATTCTCTCGATCTATCGCGCCGCCTTCTGACGCGTCCAACGGAAGTGGAAAGCCTCATGAGCAATACCAAGGGCCCCTTCGTCGCCATCGTCACGCCGTTTGACAGCCGGGAGGAGGTCAACGTCGCAGCCCTCGTCCGGCAGGTCGAGCGTCAGGCGGCAGCCGGTAACGGCGTCTTCTGTGCCGGCACCAATGGCGAGTTCTACACCCTGTCCTTCGACGAGAAGGTGCTGGTGGCAAGGACGTCGGTGGAGGCCGCCGCCGGTCGCGTGCCGGTGCTCGCCCATGTCGGCGAGATCTCGACGCATCAGACGATCGTCCTCGGCAAGGCGGTGGAGAAGCTGGGGGTTGCCGCCGTTTCGGTGGTGGCGCCGTCGTTCATCGCCTGCTCGCAGGATGAACTCGTCGGTCACTACTCGCGGGTTGCCGATGCCCTAACGGTGCCGGTCTATCTCTACAACATACCGGCGCGCACCGGGAACAAGATCGAGCCGGAGACGGCGGCGCGGCTCGCCGAGCACCCGAACATCGTCGGCATCAAGGACAGTGCCGGTTCCGTGGAAAGTCTCGACGGCTTCCTGGCGGTCGCCCGGTCGCGCAAGGACTTCGACGTGCTGGTGGGGCCGGACCATCTCATTCTGCACGGTCTCCGCAACGGCGCCGCCGGCTGCATTTCCGGTCTCGGCAACATCGCGCCGCTGACGCTGAACGCCATCTGGAAAGCCCATGTCGCCGGCGATGCCGCCAGTGCCGACGCGGCCCAGGCCCATTATGGCGAGCTCCGCAAGGCGCTCTACGCCCACGGCTTCCCGCCGACCATGGTCAAGCGGGCCCTCTATCTCGCCATGCCGGAGGTTGGTAGGAGTCGCAGCCCGGCGGTGGTGACCGACGAGGTCAACGACAAGGTGGCGGCCGTCTCGAAAGCCTTCGCCGAGGCCGTCGCCTGAGGCGAAGGAAGCTCCTGTCGGATACGAGTCATGTCCTTCACCGTCCTCAGTCTCGGCGGCCCGGTCGCGCCGGAAGGTGAGGATGTTCTCCGCGCCGCCGGCATCGTTTTGTTGTCGACCGGTCCTTATCCCGGCAAGGCGGAGCTTCTTGCCCTCCTTGCCGAAATTCAGCCCGATGCGCTGGTTGTGCGGTTGGTCGAGCGGGTTGACGCCGAAGTGCTGATGGCGTCACCAGCTTTGAAAGTGGTTGCCAAGCACGGTTCCGGTGTCAACGACATCGATGTTGCCGCTGCTGCCGCGCTCGGCATTCCCGTTCTGGCCTCGGTTGGCGCCAACGCGCATTCGGTGGCCGAGCATGCGTTGACGCTCATGCTGGCGCTCGCGAAGGATCTCAAGTCGCAGGATGATTTCATGCGACGGGGAGGCTGGGGGAGGAAAGCCTACCGTGGCTACGAACTGCGGGCGCGCACCCTGGGTATCGTTGGGTTTGGCGCCATCGGCAGCGCCTTTGCCGGGCTGGTGGTCCCCCTTGGCGTCAAGACGATCGCCTACGATCCCTATGTGCCAGACGCCGTCTTCGGGGTGCAGGCGGAGCGGGTCCCCGATCTCGACACGCTTCTGTCGCGAGCCGATGTGGTCAGCCTGCATTGCCCGCTCACCGAGGAAACGCGCGGCATGATCGGCGCACGCGCGTTGACGCTGATGAAGCGCGATGCCGTTCTGATCAACACGGCTCGCGGCGAAATCGTCGATGAACGAGCCCTCGTCAAGGCGCTCAACGGCGGCGACATTGGCGCCGCGGGCCTCGACGTCTTCGCGTCCGAACCGCCCGCCAAGGCCAACCCGATCTGGAAGTGTCCCAACGTGATCGTCAGTCCGCACGTCGGCGGTGCTACCGAGGAGGCGTGGCGCGAAATCTCCCTGATGACATGCCGCAACCTCATGGCTTTCCTTGAGGGACGTAGGATCGATGCGCGCTTCTTTGCTCGCCCGGATCGTTTTCCAGGCGAACAATAGCTTTCGCTTCACGGTCGACAGTCCCCCTAAACGCCAACCGACGTTCTACGCCGGCGTTTTGTCGGGAACCTTCTCCAGCCAGCGTTTGACGGTGTTTCGGTCGATGCCGAGCCGCTGGGCGGTGCGAGTGACGTTGCCGTTTTCAACCCGGAAGACTTTGGCCACCTTGGCGGCAATGAAGTCTTCGAGCGTTGCCTCGGCGTCGTCCTCGTCGTCAGCGCCGGCCATTCCAATGGTGGCGAACTCGCTGATCAGCGGCATGTCGAACGGCGAAAGCGTGTGCAGCGTCGCATACTTCTCGGCGAGGTTCTCGAGCTCTCGAACGTTGCCCGGCCAGGCATAGCGGCGCAGCATCGCCAGGATCTTTTCGGGCACCGTCGGCACGGGAATGCCCCGCCGCTCGCACTTCTTGGCGAGGAATCGCGCGAACAGCTGTTCCGGGTCGTTCTCGCGCTCCCTGAGCGGTGGAATTTTCAGGTCCAGCGTGTTGAGACGGTAGAAAAGGTCGGCGCGCAGGCGCCCCTCATGGATTTCCTCAAGCGGCTTCCTGTTGGTCGTGGCGATGATGCGGACCTTGATCGGAATGATCTTGTTGCCGCCAACGCGCATGATCTCCTGCGTCTGCAGGGCTCGCAGCAGCTTGGACTGCAAAAAGAAGTCCATCTCCGTCAGTTCGTCGAGGAACAGCGTTCCCTCGTGGGCAAGTTCGAACAGGCCGATTTTGCCGGAGCGGGACGCGCCGGTGAAGGCGCCCGGCGCGTAGCCGAACAGCTCGCTCTCGAGCAGGGCGCCCGGTAGCGCGGCGCAGTTCACCGCCACGAAGGGGCCTTTGGCGAGCGGACCGGCATTGTGGATGGACTGCGCGAACAGCTCCTTGCCGGTGCCGGTCTCGCCGACGATCATGATGTTGCTGTCGGTCTGGCTGTACTGTTTCGCCACGGCCACCAGCTGGCGCATCTTCTCGCTGGCAAAGAAGATGTCGTCGAAGGTGTACTTGGCGTAGAAGCCGCTGTCGGCGAGCTTCCTGCGGATGACGTTGCCGGTATCCTGGATCTTCTGGACCGGCTGGAACAGGATGACCGACGCGCCGCCGGTGGCATTGTCGGCCGAGACGGTGATGTGGTCGAGCGCCAGCTTTTCGTCGCGGTAGTTGACGAGCATGTTGCGGGCGGTCTGGTTCTTGCGAAAGGCCCTGTTGAGCTCGGCGTTGTCGAAATAGTCCGACAGCAGGGCGCCGATAAGCTCATCGCGCGGCTGGGACAGGATATCGCAGCCCTGGCGGTTGATTTCCTCGATGACGCCTTCCCGGTTGATCAGGATCGCGCCTTCCCGCGAGCAATTGAGAACGGTGGCCAGCTTTTCCTCGGCGAGGATGTAGCGGCAGAGATTGTTGTAGACCAGCATGGCGCGCTCGAAAGCATCGAGCAGCGTCTCCAGGCTGGATTCGATCAGGTAAGCGTCGAGACCGCGTGCCTGGGCCCAGTGGTAGGCTATGGCGTCGCCGATGACGACGTCGGGGCCCCACTTGCCGATCCGGTCCATCTGCGTCTGAAAGGACGCTTTCTCCCTCAGTTCGAAGGAGCGGTAGGTGCGTCCGAGCACGTCGCAAACCGGTGCCACCAGGTTGATCAGTGGTTCGAAGCCGGCGACGGCGATCCTCGTCGTCTCCGACGTCTCCTTGTAGACGTAGGCGAGGGTGCGCTGCACCGAAGCTTCGACCTCGATTACCTCGACGCCGAGTTCCTGACGGATGAGGCGCGCGGTGCCGCCGCGACTTATGAAGATCTTGGCGCCTTCGGCCATGGCTTGGCGGGCCGCCCTGACTCCCTGCTGCAGATCTCCGAGATAGACCTTCGCCGGATAGCCCGATGCTTCAACGATACTCTGGGCAGCGATGCTGATGCGCTCGTGCGGCGCAATGAATGCGATGACCATGGTTTCCTCCCCGTCGGCGAGCATGAGGGCCTCTTCGGGGAAAGGCAAGAGGAGCATGTTGCATATCGCACCAGCCGCATCGGCGTCTTTCAGCAATGTTTCAGGCTATTTGGCTTCATTTTGGTGAAAAGCATATAATATTCAAGGTATTAAGGTGCTTGGCACGCCGTTTGCGAATACCATAGCCAAGGCGCGGAGGAGCGCCGAGGAGCGGATGGTGACTTTGGAGAGGAGACATTCATGAAACAGGGATTCCGAAAATATCTCATGATCGGCCTTGCTGCGACGGCCTTGTCGACCGCCGTGCCCGCCTGGGCCGATCAGGTCCTGAACATCGCCCATCCTGTCCTTGAGCAGAGCTGGTCGCCGCTACAGGGTGGCGGACATGTCGCCCGCTGGCAGTCGCTCTCGTGGGCTGCGCCGATGTACTTCGACAAGGATGGCAAGCTGACGCCCTACGTTCTGGAGAGCGCCACCCATGATGCGAGCTTCAAGACATGGACGCTGACGATTAGCCCGAAAGCGGTCTTCTCCGACGGCTCCAACATCACCGCACAAGATGTGGTTGGCACCTGGAACCTCTGTGCTCGTCCCGCCACCAAGCATGCCCGTGTCAACCTGTTCCTGGGCGACGTCGAAGGTTTCAACGATGTGGTCCTCGGCAAGGCCAAGGACATGACCGGCCTCGTCGCCAAGGACGACAAGACGGTTACCGTGACGCTGGCCGGGCCTGATCCGATCTTCGACCAGAAGATTGCTACGGCCCTTATTCCGCCGGTGAAGATTTCGCAGGCCGTCGACGAAAACGGCAACCAGAAGGCCGACTGGTGGCGGCCGGAGAATGGCGTCGTCGTCTCCGGTCCGTTCATGCCCGAGAGCATGGACCTCGATCAGGGCATCGTTACCTTGGTCCCCAATCCGCACTTCTTCGGTCCCAAGCCCAAGCTCGAGAAGGTGGTCATTACCACCGTGTCCGACCCCATTACCGCCACGCTGATGCTGCAGCGCGGCGATATGGACGCCGCCACCGAGCTGATCACGCCCACCGTCATTCAGGACCTTGGCGCCGACTTCCTCGGTGGCCCGGCTCTTGCCAAGGGCCAGCAGTTCTGGTTTGACGCCTCGAAGCCGCCGATGGACGATATCAACGTCCGTAAAGCCCTGACCATGGCGGTCAATCCGCAGGAACTGGCGCTGGCCGCCTTCCCCGACGGGCCGTTCACGGTCGCCGACCAGATTCTCAACAAGGTGCCCGGCGTCGATCCGAACTACCCGAAATACACCTACGATCCGGAAGCGGCCAAGGCGGCGCTCGCGGCCTCCAAGTACAAGGGCTCCGACCGTTTGCCCAAGATCATGTTCGTCGGTATCTCCACGCCGACCCATGAGGCCGCAGCGCAGTATATAGCCGAGCAGTGGCGCAAGATCCTGGGCATCCAGGGCACGGAAATGAAACCGGCCATCGAGACCTATGCCGGCCCGGACCAGAAGAGCGTTCAGGTATTCCGCGATGACGTCGGCACGCGCGTGCCGGATGCCGTCTCCTATCTGATGGGATCCATCCACTCCGGTTCCGGCAATGCGCTCAACAAGATGGGCGGATACAAGAACCCTGAGGTCGACAAGCTTCTTGACGAGGCTGCCATCAAGGGTGTCGACGATCCGGACCGCATCGGCAACGCCCAGAAGGCGCAACGTCTGTTCCGCGATGATTGGATGTACATCCCGTATTACTATGACGTGATGTCGAAATGGGCGATGCCCTGGGTGCAGAACTTCGACAAGAACGATGACTGGCAGGTGATCGAACCCTGGAACGTCACGATCGACGAAGAGAAGCGCCCGTAAGAACCAATACCAAAAGCGGGGGTGGGCAAAGAGGCGATTTCTTCGCCCGCCCCTCTATGCCTAAAGCGTCCGCCGATTAGGTTGAACCAAGCCGACCCAAAAGCGGCTGCTCAAGAAAAGAAGCTGGAGCGTTCGCCTGGTCGCCCAGGCTTCCAGTTCAGTCGCTGAACGCTCCAGAGTTTGCCGGAGGAATACGCCATGGGGCGCTACATAATCAGTAGACTTGTCAGGTGGATACCATCTGTCTTCATCCTTCTCCTGCTCGTCTACGCACTGGTGTTCTTTGGTGCGGGCGACCCTATCAAGCTCATCTTCCTGCAGGCGCCCGGTGACGTTGCCTATGATCCGGCACGTGTCGATGCAATCCGCGAAGCGGCTGGCCTCAACCGTCCATTCCTCATGCAATTTTGGGACTATGTCCTGAATGTCGCTCAGGGAAATTTCGGCAACTCGCTGGTGTCGGGCCGGTCGGTCAACGCGATGATCTCCGCGGCGGTGCCGGTAACGCTCAAGATCGGTCTCACGGCGATCATCCTCGTATCGCTGCTCGGTATCCTTCTCGGCGTGATCGCTGCCCTCAACCAGAACAAGTGGCTCGACAACCTCATCGTCGGCTTTGCGCTGGTCATCTGGGGCATCCCGGTATTTGTCGCCGGCCCCCTCATCACCGTCTTCCTCGTCCTGGTCCTCGATTTCGACGTCCCCTATGGCTGGGGCGGTCTGTTCAGCGCCAAGGTGATCGTGCCGTTGCTGGTGATCGGTCTCAATCCCATGGCGCTGATCATCCGCCAGGCGCGTGCCGGCGTGCTCGAGGTCTTGAGCGAGGACTACGTGCGCACCGCCCGAGCCAAAGGCATTCCCAACTATCAGGTGGTGATGCGCCACATCATGCGGCCGGTGTTGACCCCGGTGGTCAGCCAGATCGGTCTGTTGGTGATTGCCACGCTGAACAACTCGATCCTCATCGAGAAGGTCTTCGGCCTGCCGGGCCTAGGCCGGATGACCGAGACGGCGATCAAGTCGTCGGACTACCCGGTCATCATGGCCATCGTGCTGATCTTCTCCATCGTGGTCATGGCCTCGAACCTTCTCGTGGACATCTCCTACCCCTTGCTCGATCCCCGCGCCGCCGCGAAGAAGACGGAGGATGAATGATGACTGACCAAGCCCTCCTTTTGCCCGAGGAAGAAAAGCAATTCAGCCTGGCCAAGGACGCCTTCATCCGTCTGGTTGCCAACCGTCTGGCCGTCGTCGGCATGGTGCTGGTCGTCTTTCTGTTCTTCATCGCCATCTTCGGCCCGTATCTCACGCCCTATGATTTCCTGAGCCAGGACCTCCTGGCGCGCAACAAGCCGCCGTCATGGGCACACTGGTTCGGCACCGATGATCTCGGCCGCGATGTCCTGAGCCGCGTGATCTATGGCTCGAGGACCGCCGTCATCGTCGGCTTCTCGACGGTGTCGTTCAGCCTGGTGATCGGCCTGTTCCTGGGGGCTCTGGGCGGGTATTTCGGCGGCAAGGTCGACGCCTTCATCGTCTGGTTGATCGACATCACCATGTCGATCCCCTCGCTGCTGCTGGTCATCGTGATCAACGTGTCGCTGAAGCCGCCGCTGGTCAACTGGATGGACGCTCAGTTCGTGGCCACCGGCAACCAGTTCTACCGCAACACCATCTGGGTCGACTTCGTGCTGGTGTTCGGCTCGCTGGCGCTGATCAAGTGGCCCAAGGCGGCCCGCATCATCCGCGGCCAGATCCTGTCGATCCGCAACAAGAACTATGTGGTGGCGGCCGAGGCGCTCGGCGTGCCGACGGCCAGGATCGTCCGCCGCTACGTCATCCCCAACGCGATCGGACCGATCATCGTCTACATCAGCGCGGCGCTGGGCGAGGCCATGGTGCTGGAGTCGTCCTTCAGCTTCCTCGGCGTCGGCGTGCGTCCGCCCATTCCGAGCTGGGGCAACATGATCAGCGACGGCCTGCGCACCTGGCAGATGTACCCGCACGTGCTTGCCGCGCCGGCGGCGGTGCTGGCCATCGTCACCATTGCGTTCAGCTTCCTCGGCGACGGTCTCAACGACGCCCTCAATCCGCGGCAGTGGAAATGAGCCTGCAACAACAAGAAGAAAGGGAGGGCGTCGTGACCAAGCTTCTGGAAGTCAAAAATCTGCACACGCGCTTCAAGGTTCGGAACGGCTATCTCCACGCGGTCAACGGCATCTCGTTCAGTCTCGACAAGGGCGAGATGCTGGGCGTGGTCGGCGAGTCGGGTTGCGGCAAGAGCGTGTCGATGATGAGCCTGATCCGCCTGCTGCCACCGGCGGCGCAGATCACCGATGGCGAAGTGCTGATCGATGGCGAGGATATCACCCACGCCAGCGTGAGCCGGGTCAATGCCATTCGCGGATCCAAGGTCGGCATGATCTTCCAAGATCCGATGACTTCGCTCAACCCGTTCATGAAAATCGGCGATCAGATCATCGAAGGCATCGTCTATCACAAGAAGATAACGAAGGCCGATGCGCTGCAGCAGGCCGCCAAATACCTGAAGATGGTTGGTATCTCCAACGCCGAGCATCGGCTGACCGAATATCCGCACCAGTTGTCGGGCGGCATGCGACAGCGCGTGATGATCGCCATGGCGCTGCTCAACGAGCCGTCGCTGGTCATCGCCGACGAACCGACCACCGCGCTCGACGTCACCATTCAGGCGCAGATCGTCGAACTGGTGAAAGGGCTGCGTGAAAAGCTCAATATGTCGATCATCTGGATCACCCATGACCTCAGCCTGCTGGCCGGCATGGTCGATCGGATCATGGTCATGTATGGCGGCTACGTCGTGGAAGAGGCGGTGCTCGACGATATCTACAAGTCGCCGCTGCACCCCTACACGATCGGTCTCCTGAAATCGATCCCCAGCCTCAAGACCCAGTCCGGCAGCCGCCTGCCGTCGATCCCAGGGGCGCCGCCGAACCTCTTCTCGCCGCCCACCGGCTGTCCGTTCGCGCCCCGGTGTCTTCACAAGATCGACCGTTGTCAGACCGAAGTGCCGACGCTGGCTGCCGTGCCAGGTGCGACGGGCGACCGGCCGCATCGCGTCGCCTGCTGGGTCGACATGCGCGGCAGGGGAGTGGAACAATGAATACGCGCGCACAACAAAAGCCACTCGTCGTCGTCGAGAACCTGGTCAAGCATTTCCCGGTGAAAATCGGCGCTTTCGGAGGTCAGTCGGCGGTGGTCCATGCCATCGACGGCGTCAGCTTCGAGATCTATCAAGGCGAAACCCTTGGCCTGGTGGGTGAGTCAGGGTGCGGCAAGTCGACCACCGGCTTCGCGCTC
The DNA here is from genome assembly GCF_950100655.1 of Pleomorphomonas sp. T1.2MG-36. Lineage (NCBI taxonomy): Bacteria > Pseudomonadati > Pseudomonadota > Alphaproteobacteria > Hyphomicrobiales > Pleomorphomonadaceae > Pleomorphomonas > Pleomorphomonas sp. T1.2MG-36. The sequence goes on along the minus strand of NZ_CATNLY010000045.1, from coordinate 13,092 downwards.
TTGCAGTTGCACAAAGCGACCTCCGGCAGCGTCAAGTTCGACGGGGTCGATCTTTCCCGGCTGCCGGCCGACGAGCTTCGGGCGATGCGCAAACGGGCTCAGATCGTCTTCCAGGATCCCTACTCGACGCTCAACCCGCGCATGACCATTGGCGAGGCGCTGGCCGAGCCGATGCGCGTGCACAAGATATGCCCCGAGAAGGACATCCATCACCGCGTTGCCCAACTCATCCGTGACGTCGGGCTGAATCCGAATGTCGCGAACCGCTATCCGCACGAGTTCTCCGGCGGGCAGAGGCAGCGCATCTGCATCGCTCGGGCGCTGGCCAGCGATCCCGAGTTCATCGTCTGCGACGAGCCCATCTCGGCACTCGACGTGTCGATCCAGGCGCAGATCATCAACCTGCTGATGGACATCCAGGAAAAATACAATCTGACCTATCTGTTCATCGCCCATGACCTCGCGGTGGTGCGCCATATCTCCGACCGGGTTGCGGTGATGTACCTCGGCAAGATCATGGAGATTGCCAACAAGGACGAGCTGTTCGGGCGGCCGCTGCATCCCTACACCAAGGCGCTGCTGTCGGCGGTTCCGGAAGCTGACCCAGATCTGGAGCGGACGCGCAAGCGCATCATCCTGCAGGGCGACGTGTCGAACGCCATCGACCCTCCCTCTGGCTGTCGGTTCCATCCGCGGTGTGCCTACGCAACCGAGATTTGCTCCCAATCGATCCCCGAACTTCGTGACCAGGGAGGCGGGCATCGGGTCGCCTGCCTTCGCCTGGACGAGATCAAGAAAGAGACCGCCTAGCCCGATCAGCAAGCATGTCGGAACGAACGCATCGCCCCGATCGCCGCGCCAGAGGCGGTCGGGAAAGAGAAGACTTGTCTCGGAAAAGGACGCCCCGCGATGCGCCCGACGATCGACGGTGAGAAGACCGCCACGCTACGGGCGGCGAGCAAGAGAACGGGAATGCGCCGATGAAAGTGCTGCAAGAGCGGAAAATTCCGACGCCCTGCGTGAGCAATCATGCCTCCAATCTCATGGAACTTGGGAACGGCGATCTCCTCTGCGCCTGGTTCGGCGGTTCCATGGAGGGGTCTTCCGATATCAGCATCTACATGGCACGGTACGATCACGGTCGCGACGCGTGGCTCGATCCCGTCAGGATGTCCGATGACGCAACGCGCTCGGAGCAGAACCCGGCACTGTTCCGGCATCCGTCCGGTGAGCTTTGGCTCCTGTATACCGCCCAGGAAAAAGCCGACCAAGGCACGGCTGTCGTTCGCCTGCGTCGTTCGGCCGACGAAGGTCGCACCTGGAGCGAGACGGTCGATCTCATCGGCCGGCCGGGCACGTTCATTCGTCATGCGCCGGTCGTCAACCCGGCCGGTCTTCTGCTCCTGCCGATCTGGCGTAGCGACATGCGCAACGCCTTCGGCGACGATTCCAGCTTCGTCCAGGTGTCCGCCGACGGCGGTCGCAGTTGGGATGTCATGGCCGTGCCCGACAGCCGGGGCTGCGTCCACATGGACATTCTCGAGAACTGCCGGGTGGCGTTCTTCCGGCGTCGCCAGTCCGATTTCATCTTTCGTTGCGTGTCGGAGGACGGCGGGCTCAGCTGGTCGGCGCCGCACCCGACGACGCTGCCCAACAACAACTCCTCGATACAGGCCCGCGAACTCAGCGATGGGCGGCTTGCCGTCGTCTACAACGAGATCGCCGCCGCCGGGCGCCCGAGTGAGAGCGCCGTTCCCCCCTGGATCAAGGACCGCGAGGCGTTCCTTTCGGCCTGCGGCACGATCGAGAACGGCGCCATCTGGGGGGTGCCGCGCAACCCGCTCGTTCTCTCCACCTCCACCGATCTCGGGCTGACCTGGCGCAAGGACCTGGTGCTGGAGGCCGATGCGACCCTCCGTTCGGCGCACGATGAGCGAGGCGCTTTCGTGGGCGACTATTCCTATCCCTCCATCATCCAGACGAGCGATGGACTGGTGCAGGTCACCTACTCGTATCTTCGCGACTACATCAAGCACGAGACGCTTGCTGCCTAGTTGTCTTGGCTCGAACTCTAGCCAATTCCGAGCGGGAGCTCGTCATGATGCAAATTGAAAAGATCGCGATCATTGCAGACGATTATACCGGGGCTGGCGACGCAGGCATCCACTTCGCCCGTTTCGGTCGTAAGGTCGAGTTGTTGCTGCATGCGGACGCGATTGACCGGAAGTGTCTCGAAAATACCGACATCGCCCTTACCACCGAGACGCGATTTCTCGATCCCGCAGAGGCAGGGATGGCGGTCCTCGACATGGTCCGGCGGTGTCGGACCGCTGGATATGATCGCGTCTTCAAGAAGATAGACTCGACCATGCGCGGCAATCCCGGCAGCGAGGTCGAGGCCGTGCTGGCAGGAACTCGCCTTGCCGCAGCGCTGATCTGCACCGCGATGCCAAAAACCGGAAGGACTTGCGTCGATGGCGTCATCTATCTCGGTGGCGTACCGCTGCATCTGAGCGACATCGGGCGCGATCCCTTCCATCCGCTTTCGAGCTCCAACGTTGCCGATCTGCTCCGCCTTCAGACCGACCTGCCGATCGGGTTCATTGGCCTCAAGGAGATCGAGGCCGGCGAGGCGGCGCTCCGGAGGACGATCGTTGCCATGCTGGATCGCGGCGTCCGGCTGATCGTTGCCGATGCCGTCGAGGATGGCCATCTTGCGGCTCTGGCGCAGCAGCTCACCTCGGGCGATCTGCTGCCGGTCGGGGCGGGGGGCTTTGCCGAGGCGGTTGCGCGCCTCAGCGCCCCGGCTGGGATGGAAAGTGGCGGCGCGCGCAAGGTTGTGCTCCATCGGCCGATCGTTTCCGTGGTCGGCAGCCTGACGGAGGTATCGCGCCGCCAAGCCGCCCACGCCGACAGGAGCGGCCTGTTCCGGACCATCGACATCCGCTCGGATGCGCCACAGGCCGATATTCGCAGCGCCTGCGAGGCGCGGCTCAATGGGGGCGATCGGCGCCAGCCGAACATCCTTCTCCGCGTGGTGAATGGCGAGCGCTCGGGGAAGATCTCTCGCGAGGATGGCGAGCGAGTCGCCGAAAAGCTCGGTTATGCCGCGGCGAGCATTTGCGACATCGTACCGTGCCGAACAATCGTCTCGACCGGCGGTAGCACCTCGATGGCCGTTGCCGAAGCCCTCGGTATCGAGTCGGTCGACCTGATCGACGAGATCCTGCCCGGCATCGTCGTGGGCGCCTGCAACAGGCCAAATGGCGACATAGAGTGGTTCATTTCCAAGGCCGGCGGTTTTGGAGACGACAGCCTTCTGACCGAGATCGACGCCCGATGCGTCGGCGTGTGAACGGCTGCGGCTGCTTGCACAAGTTTACAAATTGGGATTAGTTGTTACTGGCCCTTTCGCCGTCCCATCCGAGGCCAGAGACCGTGACGAACCAGAACGCCAGGCGCCGGACGACGCTGTCGGACAGCGTCTATCATTCCCTGTTCGCCCGGATCTCCAATGGCGACTATCAGGTGAACCAGAAGCTGCCGCCGGAGGCGGTCCTGTCCCAGGAGTTCGGGGTGTCTCGACCCGTTCTGCGCGCGGCCCTCGAACGGTTGCGCGAGGAGGGGCTGATCCATTCGCGACAAGGGGCCGGCAGCTATGTGCGCGCGCCTGCGTCGGCCCCAGTCGGCTTTTCGCCCGTCGAGACGTTGGCCGACATTCAGCGTTGCTATGAGTTCCGGTTGACGATCGAAACGCAGGCGGCGGCGCTTGCCGCCCATCGACGCGACGAGACGGCACTTGCGGGCATTGCTCAGGCGCTCGATCTGATGCGGGCGGCAACGGGATCCCACCAGCATCGCGAGGATGCCGACTTCGCGTTCCACCTCGCCATCGCACAAGCTTCCAACAACCAGTATTTCGAGGCGACCTTCCGGGCGCTGCGGGAACACATCAACGTCGGCATGCGCCTGCACGGCGTGTCGCTGATGACCGGCGGCGGGCTCGAGGAAACGCTGGCGGAGCATAACGGCCTGTTTGACGCCATATCGACCGGCGATGGAGGGGCGGCCTGCGAGCTGATGCGAGCCCATCTCGAACACTCGCGCGACCGCCTGTTCGGCGGCGGCCTGCTCGACCTTCGCATGTCGCGCCATTCGGCGGCGGGATGAGGATCGGACCGTGCCCCGGTGCGCCTTCGAAGCGATGTTCGTCCGGGCGGGTTGACGGGGCACTGCACACGACATGGCGCGGCAGATGCCCGTCTGTCGGAGAGATACGGCCCATACGGCCGAAGCTGGGAGTTTTTGGAGTGTCTGAGAAGTTGAAGTCCGCCACTGGTCTCGCCGACCTTCTGATCGACGCGCGTCTCAAAGGTGAGAAGCTCGCTGCCGATGCGCTCGGGAGCCTTGTGCCCGCCGACGCCGCGGCGGCCGATGCGACGCAGCTCGCGGTCGCTGCGAAGCTTGGCTCGATCGGTGGCTACAAGGTGCTTCAGGTCGGCAACGATCCTGGCGGTTGGGGCGCCATCCTTGCCGATCGCATCTTCGAGGCGCCTGCGGAGGTGACTTATTCCACGTCCCCGCTGAAGGTCGAAGCCGAGATTGCCTTTGCCTTCGGACGCGACCTGCCGGGCAGGCCGGACGGTACCGCCTATTCGGCCGACGAGGTGGCGGAAGCGGTGGCGGGTGCCTTCGTCGCCTTCGAGATCCTGGAGAGCCGGCTTGCTGCCGAACCTCGTCCGTCGCCGCTCCTTTCCCGCGCCGATTTCATGGGCAACTGGGGCTTGGTCCGCAGTCCGCTCGTTGCCGACTGGCGTCACCTTGTCCGCGCCGATGTGGCCGTGCGGCTTGAGGTCGGCGGTCGCGTCGCCGTGGATCAACGAGGCGGACATCCTTCCGGCGACCCTGCCCATCCGCTGACTTGGCTCGCCAACGCGCTTGCCGCCGACGGGCATGCCCTCAAAGCGGGAGACGTGGTGACGACCGGCGCCTTTGGCGGTGGCCACGCCATCGAGCCGGGCGAGACCGCCGTGGCGACCATCGAAGGTTTCAAGCCCATTCGGTTCACGCTCAGGGGATGAACGTCGCAACGCTTCAGAAAGGTAAAGGAGAACCTAACGCCGCCTTTAGATTTTCTTTGGTCGGCCTTCAGCGAATACGACTTTCGTATATGCGGGCGAGCTCCTATATCAAGGGTGCCGAACGAAGGTGTTCGGCGCAATGAAAGGAAACCGAGATGTTCACCCAGGCTCCCCTCAACAGGACGTTCCGCGAGTCCCGCGCCGTCGAGCGGGACACCACCTATGTGCGCGGTTTCGGTTCCGAGTTCCGTGAGCGTCAGTACGTTCGGGCCGGCAGCAGCCGGATCGCCGGTCTCTGACCGGTACGGACGATAGTTCACCGCTCCTGTCGAGCGCCCGGTCCCTAGGGATTTCGGGCGCTTTGCTTTTTTGGCGCGCGGCACCTTCCTTGGTCGAGAGAGGCGGCCCCTTGCCGAGGCGCGGGGCCGCCGTCGGGCGGCTGGTCGAATCGGCTCGTCACGGGTGGGCTTCGACGTCAAGGCATCACTCTCCGACTAGGACAGGATCACCGGCGTGCCGGGGGAGTGGCGAACGAGCGAAAGCGAGTCTCCTTGCACACGTCGAAGGCGAGATTGCCGCCGATATCCGTACGACGGTGCATGCATCGTTGCTGAGGGAGAAGGATCTTGCTCGTCTCGACGGCGAGCTTGCTTCCTTCGGTCTCGGCCCGTCGCGGCGACAGCCGTTTCGGGTCGAAGGGGGCCGTGACGGGGAGCTGCTTGCCGGTTGGCCTGCTGAGCGGCGCTCGGGAGACGGTCTACTTGCGACTGGTGTCTGCCTTGCGGCGAGGACGGTTCGCCGTCGGGCGCCGTGCAACGCGATCCGTGCCCTGTCCGCCGGCTGCGGTGTGCCCGACGAAGTCGCCGTAAAGGGCGGACACCGCGCTGAGTCGCGCTTCCACCTCAGGGCCCAGCTCGGCGAACACCGCATTGACCATCAGGCCGATCAGGCTCGCCATGGCCGACGTCGCGTCCCAGAACTGATCGAAGTCGGTACGGACGACGAAAGTTTCGTCGGCAGCCTCACGGCTCCAGGTGCAGTAGGGATCAGTGATCAGCGTCACGTGCGTTCCGGCCGCGCGGGCGGCGATGCCGAGATGGCGGGCGAGGCGGGAATAGCGGCGGCCGTCGATGATGACCAGGGCCGCCTCCGAGGGGGTGTCGAGCAGGAGGTCTGCGAAGGTGCCGTCGGCGGCATCCATCAGGTGCACTCCCGGCCTGAGATAGGAGAGGCCGTGGGCGAGATAGGCGGCATGACCGCGCTCGGTCTGAAAGCCGACGACGAACACCTGCTCGGCGCGGGCGAGCCGCGCCGCCACCGCTCGGAAAGCGTGGGTTGCCGCCAGCTCATGATTGGCGACGATCGCCGCGATTTCCTTTTCAAGGGCGCGACTCTCTCCGGCCCGACTGCGTTCGGCGAAATCGCGCAACCGTTCGCCGATCAGGAAAGCCCTGTCGCCGAGATCGCCCCTGAGCGACGCCTTGAGATCCTTGAAGTGGCGAAAGCCGATGGCGCGACAGTAACGACCAACCGAGGCTTCGGAAACGCCAATGCGGCGCGCGACCGAGCCGGCGGTCTCGAAAGGCAGGCTGGCAACATCGCTCAGGAAGAAGCCGGCGATGGCGGCCTCCGTTCGCGTGGCGGCGGCAAGGCTTTCCTCGATGCGTCGGCGCAGGTCGGCACCCAACTCCGCCGGTTCCTTTACGCTGCGCCGCTCCTTCACGCCCAACTCCCTTTCGCCATCATCGATGACGCTGACAGGGAAATTGCGGACTGTCAATCTTGCAAAGAAACTTGCAGCGGCCTAGGGTCCACGGGCATTTTTCGGAGGTCCCGCCATGACCCGTTCCCTCCCGCCGATCGAGCGCGCCGAGTTGAGACTCGTCCGGTTGCCGCTGATCAATCCCTTCACCATCTCGACCGGTACCATGACGGAGCGCGTCTTTCCGCTGGTGACGCTGTCCGCCGCCGGGCTTGAGGGCTATGCCGAAGGCGTGATGGATCCTCTGCCGGATTTTCTCGAGGAGACGATTGCCGGCGCCATGGATCTGATCGGTGAAACCATCCTGCCGTCGATGGTGGGGCGATCGTTTGAAAGTCCGGCGGCCGTGGAGAAACTGCTCTCTCCCTGGCGCGGCAACCGCATGGCGCTCGCCACGGTCGAGATGGCCTTCTGGGACCTGTGGGCCAAGTGGCTCGACCTTCCCCTCAAGACGCTGATTGGCGGCTCGGGCGAGGCGGTCGACGTGGGGGTGTCGCTCGGCATCGGTCCGATAGATGGCACCCTGACGCGCGTCGAAAGCCACGTGGCACAGGGGTACAAGCGCATCAAGCTGAAGATCATGCCGGGCCACGACATCGAACTCCTCGAAGCGGTGCGGAGGGCCTTTCCCAACATCCGGCTGTCGGTCGACGCCAACAGCGCCTATCGTCTTTCCGATTGGGCCGTTCTCGGCCGGCTCGACGATTTCCGGCTCGAGTATGTCGAGCAACCGCTCGCCCACGACGACATCGCCGATCACGCGACGCTGCAAAGCCGCCTCAGGACGCCCATCTGCCTTGACGAGAGCATCCGGAGCGTCGGCCATGCCCGTCGGGCCCTCCAGGCCGATGCGACCCGCGTCATCAACATCAAGGTCGGCCGCGTCGGCGGCATTGCCGAGGCGATCCGTATCCACGACATCGCCGCGGCTTTCGATGTTCCCGTCTGGTGCGGCGGCATGCTGGAATCGGGCGTCGGGCGCGCGCACAACATCCATCTCTCCACGCTGCCCAACTTCAGGAAGCCGGGCGACACGTCGTCGGCGAGCCGGTACTTCCATCGCGACATCATCGTCGAAAAGCTCGAGACTCTGGACGGCCGCATGCCGGTGCCGGACGGGGCGGGGATCGGCGTTCATCTCGACCGCGACGCCCTTGACGATGCCACCCGGTCGGTTCGGAGCTTTCCGGCATGAGTGCGGGTGACATGCGGCCGGTCATGCGCGATCTCGTCGGCATGGCCGAGTTTCACGCCGCCGAGGACCTGCAGCGCGACGTTTGGGGACCGGACGACAAGATAGACCCCGGCGATCTGATGATGGTGATCCAGGCCGAAGGGGGGCTTGCCGCTGGCGCTTTCGTCGGGGATCGTCTGATCGGCTACGTCTTTGCGTTTCCGACGGCGACGCCCGGCGTGCAGCACTCGCATCGCCTTGCCGTGCGTGCCGAGGCGCGTGGCCTGGGGCTCGGTCTTAAACTGAAGCTCTACCAGGCCGATTGGTGCCTTCGGCGCGGCATTCGGCACGTGCGGTGGACCTACGATCCCCTGCGTCTTCCCAATGCCGCCCTCAATATCGCCCGTCTCGGCGCGACGGCCGCCATCTATCATCGCGACTACTATGGCGCGATGGGAGGCATCAACGCCGGTACGGCGTCCGATCGTCTCCTTGCCGACTGGCGTCTCGATGGAGAGCGTTACGCTCGCTGCCGGGCCGGAACGGCCATGCTGACGGCTGCCGAGGCCGCCGTCGCTCACCGGATCGCTCTGCCTGCGGATTTCGGCGGCTTGCTCAAGACCGATCCCGGTGCGGCCGCGGCCGAACGCCTTCGGGTGCGGCAAGAAATCGAGGCGGCTTTCTCCTCCGGCCTCGTCATCGTCGGTGTCGATGCAAGGGAACCGGCCTATCTCCTGACACGTTCCCCCACCGACGAAGCGGCGTGACAGGCGGCGAGCGAACGTTGCCTCCAGCGATCCGCTAGACTACATAGATATTGTGCGAGGTTTTTCTTTCTTTCGATAGATTCCAACAGCTTCACTCGATTGTCGTCCTCCAGATTGTGAGATGCCATGTCCGTCAGTTTCGGAACGTCGGGCCTCCGAGGTCCCGCCATCGATTTCACCGGCTCCACGACCGCCGCCTATGTCCATGCCTTTTTGGACGTCATTTGCTCCGGCGTGTCGTCGCGGACGGTTTATCTTGGCGCCGATCTCAGGGCTTCGAGCCCGGAAATCGCCGGATTTGCCGCAGCGGCCATTTCCGCCGCCGGCTGGACCCCCGTCTATGCCGGCAACGTGCCGACCCCGGCGCTGGCCGCTTACGCTCTTGCTCGCCAGGCACCGGCGGTGATGGTCACCGGCAGCCACATTCCCGAAGACTATAACGGTATCAAGTTCTATCGCCCCGACGGCGAGTTCCTGAAAGAGGACGAGGCGCCGGTACGCAGTCGCGCCGAGGCCCTGCTGGGCGAAGGCCTTTCGGCGGGCACGGGCGGTCTGCCGCCGGTCGATCCGGATATCGCCGATGCTTATGTCTCACGCTACATCGACGGGTTTGCCGGCCAGCCGCTCAAGGGATTGCGGATCGGCCTCGATCTTCATTCCGCCGTCGGCCGCGACCTGACGGCCCGCATCATCGAAGGCCTCGGTGGCGAGGTGTTTCCGTATCGTCGCTCCGAGCACTTCATCGCCGTCGATACCGAGGCGCTGGATCCGACCGATCTCGCCCGCGCCAAGGACCAGATCGCCACGCATCGACTTGATGCCGTGGTTTCCACCGACGGCGATGGCGACCGGCCTCTCGTCATCGACGAGACCGGCCGTCAGGTGAACGGCGACGTGCTCGGGATTCTCACCGCCCGCCGGCTTGGTGCGAAGACGGTGGTGACGCCAATCTCCTCGACATCGGCCATCGAGATGACCGGCTGGTTCGAGACGGTGGTTCGTACCCGCATCGGCTCGCCCTATGTTGTGGCCGGCATGGCTGCGGCGACGGCAGCGCCGGTCGTCGGATTCGAAGCCAATGGCGGGTTCCTGACGGAAAGCGATATTGCGCTGTCCGGCGGTTCGCTGTCTCGCTTGCCGACGCGCGATGCCATTCTGCCGATGATCGCCGCCCTTGTCGCCGCTGCCGAAGCAAAGAGGCCCTTGTCGGCGCTGGTGGCCGACTTGCCGCCTCGCGTCATGAAGGCCGACCGGCTCAAGAAGATCGCGCCGGTCGATGGGGCGAAGCTCATTTCCGCCCTCGACACCTCACGTGAGGCACGCGTCGCGCTTGATCCCCGCCTCGCCGCGCCGGTCGCGGTGGATCATACCGACGGTCTCCGCTTTGTCCTTCAGAACGGGGATATCGTCCATTTCCGCCAGTCGGGGAACGCGCCGGAGCTTCGTTGCTACGTCGAGACCGACAGCGTCGAGGCGACAGATGCTCTGCTCGGCGACATGCTGGCCGCCCTCAACCGTCATTTCGCAGCCTGAGAGGCCATGATGTCGCAAGGATCCCCCAAGGTCGTTCCCGTCATCCTGGCCGGCGGCTCCGGTACCCGCCTGTGGCCGGCATCGCGCGATGCGTTTCCGAAGCAGTTTCAGCCCCTGACCGGCGATCTCTCGACCTATCAGGAAACGCTGAGGCGCGTCGCCGATCCCGCGCTGTTCGATGATCCGGTGGTGATCACTTCGGACGCGTTCCGCTTCTTTGCCCGTCGACAGGCGGCCGACGTCGGCGTCAACGTCACGGTGGTGCTGGAACCGGCGCGCCGCGATAGCGCCGCCGCCGTTGCGGCCGCTGCCGCCTATGTCGAGAAGACACGCCCGGGCAGCGCGGTGCTGGCGCTCGCCGCCGACCATGTGGTGCTCGACGACGACGTGTTTCGCGACGCTGTCCGGCTGGGTCTCAAGGCGGCGGAGGCCGGCAAGATCGTGGTGTTCGGCCTCGTTCCGACCGAAGCGAAGACCGCCTACGGCTATATTCGTCCGGGCAAGGCGCTCGATGACAACGACGACCTCTGCCTCGTCGACGCCTTCGTCGAAAAGCCGAACGCCGAGACGGCGCTCGACTATCTCCGGCAGGGCTACCTTTGGAACTCGGGCAACTTCCTGTTCAAGGCGAGCCAGATGCTGGCCGAGTTCGGCAAGTACGCGCCGGACATCGGCGCTGCCGCATCTGAAGCCGTGGACAAGGCGTCCGAGGACATCGGATTCGTCCGGCTCGATCCCGACGCGTTTTCGGCCGCGCGCAAGACGTCGATCGACTATGCGGTGATCGAGAAGACCAGCGAGATCGCCGTGGTCAAGGGGCGCTTCCGCTGGTCGGATGTCGGCGCCTGGGATGCCATCTGGCAGGTGAGCGACCATGACGGCGAGGGCAACGCGGTCCATGGCGACGGCGTGATCCTCGCCTCGCGCGACTGTCTCGTTCATAGCCAGGGTATCCTGACGACGGTGGTCGGTGCCGAGGGGTTGCTCGTCGTGGCCACGCCCGATGCGGTGATGGTGGCGCCGCGCGAACAGGCGCAGGCCGTCAAGGGACTTGTCGACGCGTTGAAGGAAGGCGGGCGCAACGAGGCAACGCTGCATCGTCGCGACTACCGCCCCTGGGGCTATATCGAAGCCTTGGTGGCGGGGCCCCGTTTCTCGGTGAAGCACATCGTGGTCGATCCGGGTGGGGTGCTGTCGTTGCAGCGCCATCAGCACCGGGCCGAGCACTGGGTGGTTGTCAACGGCACCGCGACGATCGAGATCGAAGGCGAAGCGCCGCGCCTGCTCACCATCAACCAGTCGGCTTACGTTCCGCTCGGTGCCAAGCACCGCCTGTCCAATCGGGGCAAGATCCCACTGGAGCTGATCGAGGTGCAGTCCGGCGCCTATCTCGGCGAAGACGACATCGAACGCATCGAGGATGTCTACCGAAGAAACTGAGACGGTTGATCGGTGGTCAGGCGTATTTCAAACCACGGGCAAGCGGCGTCAGGTCGCTTGCCCGTTGTCTTTCAGCCCTTCCAGGTTCTGTACCACTCGACGAAGTTCTTCACGCCTGTCGGGACGTCGGTCTGCGGCACGTAGCCGGTCAGCTCCTTGAGGAGGTCGGGCGCTGCGTAGGTCTGAGGGACGTCGCCCTTCTGCATGGGCAGGAGGTTGCGGATGGCCGGCTTGCCGAGCGCCTGTTCGATCGCCGCGATGAAGTCGAGAAGACCGACCGGCTGGCCGCCGCCGATGTTGACGATGCGGAAGGGCCCCTGTTTCGACAGCGTGTCGATGATGCCGTCGGCCGTGACACGGTTGTCCTCGCTCGGTGCGACCGGCACCAGGCGAACGATCGCCTCGACGAGGTCTTCGACGTAAGTGAAGTCGCGCCGCATCTTGCCTTCGCCGTAGACGTCGATCGCCTCGCCCTTCTCGATGGCGTCGACGAACTTGAACAGCGCCATGTCCGGCCGGCCCCAGGGACCGTAGACGGTGAAGAAGCGGAAGGCGGTGGTCGGGATCTTCCACAGGTGGGCATAGGAGTGCGCCATCGCCTCCATCGCCTTCTTGGTGGCGGCGTAAAGCGTCAGTGGCTCGTCGGTCTTGTCGGCTTCGGCGAAGGGCACCTTGTCGTTGGCGCCATAGACCGACGACGTCGAGGCCAGCATCAGGTGCTTGACCTCGCATTGCTTGGCGAGTTCCAGCACGTTCCAGCTGCCGGTGAGGTTGGCGTCGACATAGGCCTTTGGGTTCTCGAGGCTGTAGCGGACGCCGGCCTGGGCGGCGAGATGGACGATCACCTCGGGTTCGGCGAGCTCGGCTGCCTGTTGGAGTGCCGCTGCATCCTCGAGCTGACCGATCACCGCCCGGAAGCCGTTCGACCGCTCGAGGCGGGCATGCCGTGCCTCCTTGAGGCGGACGTCGTAATACTGGGTCATGCCGTCGAAGCCGGTGACGAAGTGACCGGCGTCGAGCAATCGCTTGGCGAGATGGAAGCCGATAAAGCCGGCGGTGCCGGTGATCAGGAAGCGCATCACTCGGCCGCCTTGGCTGCGGCGTCGGAAAGCGCAGCGCCCCGTCCGACGCTCACATAGCTGAAGCCGTGCTTCTCGACTTCCTCGGGTCGGTAGATGTTCCTGAGATCGACCAGCACAGGCGCCTTCATCACCGCCTTGAGGCGGGGGAAGTCGAGCGCCCGGAACTCGTTCCACTCGGTGACGATGCAGAGCGCGTCGGCGCCCTTGGCCGCCTCGTAGGCGCTGCCGACATAGGCGATGCCCTCGATCAGCT